>JAEZQX010000476.1 GCA_023441105.1 Pseudomonadota bacterium
CCCGTGAACCACTGTCAGCCCGGACCACCGACACCCGCCGACACCGCCCGCGCACGCACCATCAGCGGGCCGTAGAAGGCCGCGTCATCTTACATGTCGATGGCTCCGCCACGCGCCCGGCCGGAAGCCGCGCGACCGTGCGGAACCCGAAGCCCGAGCCTTCGATGTCGTGCTCGACGCCAGGCGTCCCGGCACGCTCCATCATCGACAGATAGAGATCGGTCTGCACCTGGTGGTCGCTGGCGCGCATCTGCAGCGCCACGCCGCCCTGCTCGATCGCCAGGCCTTCGAGGGCGACCGCGATGGCGGTGGGATCGATGGACCCGGCAGTCTCGGCTGCCTTGGCCAGCATCTCGATCATCAACTGCATGCGCGCGTGGAAGTAGTCGTCCGCTGGCTTCGGAAAACGCAGCCGGAACGCCTGGTAGGTCTGCTGCATGCCGGGGGTGGCCGCGTTGTAATGCCACTCCGCCACGGCCAGCACCCGGCCGACGCCGGCGCTGCCGATTGCCGCCGGTGCGCCGAGGCCATTGGCATAGAACGTGAGGAAGCGCGTGTCGAGTGCCGACTCGCGCGCCGCGCGCACGAGCAGCGTCAGGTCGTTGCCCCAGTTGCCGGACAGCACCACGTCGGCATCGCTGGCACGGATCTTCTGGGCATACGGCCCGAAGTCCTTGACCTTGCCGATGGGAATGAGGTCGTCGCCGACGATCTCGACGTCCGGACGAAGCCGCGCGATTCGTTCGCGGGCGAGCCTGGCGAATTCCTGCCCGAAGCTGTAGTTCTGGTTGATCAGGTAGACGCGGCGCAGCGACCGGTCCTCGGCCAGGGGCTGCAGCAACGCCGTCATCCGCATGTTCAGGTCGGCATCGAAGCGGAAGTGCCAGAAGCTGCACTTTTCCCGAGTCAGGACGGGATCGATCGCCGAATAGTTGAGGAACAACATCTCCCGGCCGGGATTGCGCTGGTTGTGCTTCTCGACCGCCCCGACGATACCGGCGGCGACGCCCGAGCTGTTTCCCTGCAGCACCACCCGGATGTCGCGGTCGGCAGCCGCCTGCAGTGCCTGCAACGCGCCGTCGACCTCGCCCTTGCTGTCGAGCGAGACCAGCTCGAGCACCAGCGGGCTGTCGCCGACCCGGATGCCGCGGGCATTGATGCGCTCGACGGCGAAGACCAGGTTGCGCTCGACTGCCTCGCCGGCATTGGCGAATGGCCCCGACAGGCCCTCAATCAGGCCGAGGCGCAGCGTGCCCGCGGATGCCGGCCCGGCGATCGCGGCCGCGACACCAACCCCGAACAGGAACTTGATCGACGGCAGCTTGGGAAACATCGACGACTTCAATGTGGGCAACCTCAACTTTGACAGCTTCAACTTGGCAACCTCGACTTGGACAACTTCAACTTGGACTACCTCTATCCGGACAATACCAACTCAGACCGATGCAACGTGAACAGACTCGACCTGGACAGCCGCAACCCGGACAGACCCGACCTGGCCAGTCCCGCCCGACACGCGTGCGACGGGTCGGGATCTCGAAGTCGAGAATCCCGAACCCCTGGAGGAGCCCGGCCTCGGTGCTCGACGACCTCGGGCTCGGACTCGAAACCGCAACCTGGACGACGGCAGCCTCGATCGGCAACCGCGATTGGCTATCGCGATGACGACAACGGGGAGACGAATCGATGAGCGGACCGGATGCGAATCGAGGAGATGGTCGGGCGCAGCACGCTGCTCGATCGCGTCATGCGGTCATCCGTCGGCCCCGCAGCTGCCATCGGGATTCGGCTGCAGGCAGAAGTCCCCGACCAGGCTGCTCGACTCCCACGGCACCTGGGCGTTGCTGGTCTCGCGCATCACGGCCATGCGCACGCGCTTGAAGACGGTTTCGATCGGCACACCGGGCTTGCGCAACTGCAGCGCGAGATTGCGGGTGAAGACGCTGTTGGCGGCGCCGGCGCCGTCGGCCGCGAGGGCCCCGGGTGACGTGGAATAGGCGATCACGGTGCCGCGCGGCGCCACCTGCGGCGCGAGGCCCGCCTCGGGCATGTTCTCCAGCGAGCGCGTTCGCCGCTGCACCTGCGTCAGCAAAGCCGAGGGATCCGCGCGGCACGCATCCATGATGACGAAGTTGACGCCGCTGGTGGTGCGCGACAACGGCTCGATGACATGCGCCAGGTTGAACGCCTTCTGCGGGATCTCATCCTCGGCGTGAAAGACGGCATCGATCGGGATCAGGAAGCTGCCGCCGCGATACTGCACGCCGTGGCCGGCATAGTAGAAAGCCCGCACGGTGGCGCTTGCGGAGCCGATCAGCCACTGGCGCACGAGGGTGTACATCGCGTCGCGACTGGCATTCTCGGCCAGCGACACCTCGAAACCCAACTCCTTGAGGGTGCTCGCCAGCAGCCGTGCGTCGCGCACCGGATTGCGCAGCGACGCCTCCGGGTACTGCGCATTGCCGAAAAGCAGCGCCGTGCGCTGCCCGCGCCGAGCGCTGCCGGTGGTCTGGCCGAGGACGGGCGCTGCCAGCGTGCATGCCGCGCCAGCGGCGGCGGCGCTTGCCAGCCGCAGGAATCGCCGACGTCGATCCGCGGCAGGTCTCACCTTCAGCGTCCCGCCTGCCGCTGGTCGATGACGTAGGTTGCGATCACGCCGGCGTCGCGCAACGTGCGCGCGACGGCTTCGGGATCCGTGGCACCGGTGACGATCCAGTACTCGCCGAGCGGATTGGGTCCGTCGACGATGCTGGCGCCATTGGCGGCCAGCGCGTCGCGCAGCGCCTTCTCGGTGATGGTTTCGTTGAACAAGGCGCGGATCGCGGTAACCGGCCGCGCCCCAGCGCCGGTGCGGTATTCGACCGTGTCCGGCCCACCGGCCCCGCGCTCGCCCACCAGGATGCCGAGCGCAACCGCCTGCACCGCCACCAGCACGGCCATGGCCATGCCCAGGCGCGGCGACGGACCTACCGAGAACAGCCGTCCAAGGCGCTGCAGCCAGGACTCGCCGGCGGCGACCCGCGCCGGGGCGGCGGCGACCTGGCGGGCGGCATCGGCCCTGACCTTCTGGAGCAGCTCGGACCAGCCGACATCGGCCGGCACCTCCGAGAGCCGCTGCTCGAAGGCATCGGCAAGCTGGCGGTCGAACGACAAGTCCTGCCGCACAAGCGGATCGTCGGCGGCCAGGGCCTGCTCCACCCAGGCGCGATCGTCCGCATCCAGCGTCCCGTTGACGTACCAGGGGAGCGCCTCCCGGAGCCGGGCGGAATCACGCTCCAGAGGCGTGGTATGACGAATGTCCACGTTCAATTCCTCGTCCTTCGCTCGACGCAGTCGCGCAGATTCTTGCGGCCGTGGAACAGCCGTGTCTTGACCGTGCCCTCCGGAACCTTCTGCACGGCGGCGATCTCCGCCAGGGCCAGCCCCTCCAGGAACACCAGCTGCACGCACTCGCGCTGCGCAGGGTTCAGCTTCTCGATGCACTCCCGGAGCAGCTGCTGGCGTTGATTCTCCTCCAGTTGCTCGACAATATCATCGGAAGGGTCGGCGATCACCTCGGCGAACTCGTCGATGTCCTCGTGCTCCACCTCCCGTGACCGGAAGGCGCTCAGCACCTTGTACTTCGCGATCCCCAGCAGCCAGGTGGAGAAGCGCGATTCGCCGCGGAACCGGTCGGGGTGTTTCCAGACCTCGAAGAGGGTATCGATCATGACAGTCTGCGCAGCATCCTCGTCGCGCAACCGGGACACTGCGAACAGGTAGATCCGGCGCGCGAACAGTTCATGGAGTTCCCGCAGCGCACGCTCGTCGCGGTCGGCCAGACGGCCAAGCAACTGACGCACCTCGTCATCCGACAATTCCGCGGGGCTTTTCTTCATTGTTCAGTCGCAGCGCCAAACCGTCCGGTTCAATCGATCCCGAAAAAAAGTCGCCTGCATGCGCCGGGACCGGCCAAGCGGGAACGAGTCTAGCAGGCGCCGCCCCGCCCCACGCCGTCCCAGGCCGCTAACCCGCGCCGCGCCTTGGCAGTAGCCGCCGCCGGGTCTATATTCGCCCAGGAGCCTGCGCGGCAGAAGGACGGCCTCTCCCTACGGGTTGGGTCCAACGTGAGTTCGTCCTTCTGCCGCGCAGGTTCCTGGGCCGCGCCCCGGCCAAGGTGCCTCCAGCTTTGCGACAAGGCTTGTATGGACAGGACGGAGACGGGCGACGGGTGCCGGGGATTCGGGAAGTCGGTCTGGATCGCGCCGCTGTGGCTGGTCGCGGCGCTCCTGCTGACGTCGTGCGGCTCTGCCGGTCATGCGCCCCCGGAGCCGCCGTCGCGCGGCACGCCCGCCCCAGGACATGCGTCCCCTGAAGCCGCACGGCCGCCAGCGCAGGAAGCTGCAGCCCGCAACGCCGGCGCGCGCAGTCCTGCAGCGGTGCCGGCGGCAGGCACGTCGACCACGCGCGGCATCGACCTGCTGTCGCAGCAACCGCCGCCGCCAGAGGCTCAGCAACAGGCCCAGCCGCAGCAGCAGCAGCAACGCCCGCAGCCTGAGCCCCAGCCCCAGCTGCGGATCGAAACCGGTGGGCATTCGGCCTTCGTCCGCCGCCTGGCGGTGGCGCGTGACTCGCAGAGCGTGATCACCGCCTCCGACGACAAGACCGCGCGCGTCTGGGACCTGGCCAGCGGCGAATTGCGCCGGGTGCTGCGGCCGGCGGTCGGTCCTGGCGAGCTCGGCAGGCTTTACGGGGTGGCGGCCCATCCCCACGAGGACCTGGTTGCCGTCGGCGGCACCACCGGCAGCGCATCGGGCGGGCACCGGATCCTGCTCTTCTCGATCGACAGCGGGCAGCTGCTGCGCGCCTTCGATGCCGGCGGCGGCGACATCAGGAAGCTCGCCTGGTCGCCCGATGGCACCGTGCTGCTGGCGGTCTATGCCGGCGACCATGCGCTGCGGGCGTTCGCGCCGGACGGCCGCCTGCTGCACGAGCAGCGGCTGTCGGCGCCCTCCTACGGGCTCGCGGTGGCCGCCAACGGCCGCGTCGCCGCCAGCGCCTTCGACGGGCAGGTGCTCGTGCTCGAGGCACGCGCCGGCCGCGTCGCGCCGGTGCTGTCGTTCAGGACCCGCACGGCCGAGCCGGTCGGACTGTCGTTCTCCCCCGACGCCACGCGGGTGGTGGTGGGCTTTCGCACGCCGCTCGAAGCGCCCGAGGTCTACGACGCAGCCTCCGGCGGGTACCTGTTCAAGCTGCAGCAGGTGTCGCTGGAAGCAGGCTCCCATCGCACCGTCGCCTGGTCGGACGACGGCAGGACGATCGCCGTCGGCGGCTCGGGCTACACCCGGCAGGGCCGGTTTCCGGTGTTCTTCCACGATGCCGGCAGCGGCAGGCTGGCCTCGCGCCAGGACGTCGGCAAGGACACGATCTACGACCTGGTGGCGCTGCGGGGCGGTCGCTTCGCCTATGCCTGCGGCGACGGCGGCTGGGGGGTCATCGCGCCCGACCGGGTCGACCTGGCCGTGGCGGCCGCGATCCCCGACCTGAGGGGTCCGGCCAACCTGCTGGTCGACGGCAGCGGGTCCCGGATCCGCTGGACCGGCTCGTGGGGCCGCGAGCCCGCCACCTTCGATTTCAGCCGGCGCGCGGTTGGCATCGAAGAGGCCGCTGACCGGACGGGCCTGCTGGCACCGCGCGCAAAGCGCGGCCTCCTGGACACGTCGGTGTGGGAGAACTCGGCGACGCCGCAGGTGGCGGGGCGGCCGGTGGCGCTCGCACCGGCGGAAGTGTCGCGCGCCCTCGCCTACTTCCGCCAGGGCGGCGGCGCCGTCCTCGGCACCAGCCATCGCCTGCTGCGGCTCGACGACGCGAACTCGATCGCCTGGGAAGTGCGCAACGCCGACGAGGTCCGCTCGGTCAACATCACCGGCGACGACCGGATGATCGTGACCGGCATGTCGGACGGCACCCTGCGCTGGTGGCGGGCGTCCGACGGCCGGCCGCTGATGTCGCTGCTGGCCACCCGCGACGGGCACTGGGTCGCCTGGACGCCGGAGGGCTATTTCGACGCCAGCGCCGGCGCCGACCGGCTCGTCGGCTGGACGGTCAACCGTCCCGGCGAGCCATTGGCAGACCACTTCTCGCTCAACCGCTTTCGCGAGCGCTTCAACCGGCCGGACCTGATCGACCGGGTGCTCGAAACGGCCACGCCGGTCGCGGCGCTCGATCCATCGACGGTGCTGCGGGTCGCGCGCGCGCCGTCGGAGATCGCCACCGATCCGCCGCCCGCCGCCGCCAAGGCGCCCTGGCCGGCGGTTCTGCCGGAGCAGGTGCAATTTCCACCGGTGGTGGCGCCGATCAACCTCGGCACGCTCGAGGTCCGCAAGACCGAACTGAAGGTCCCGGTGGTGGTGCGGGCGGACAAGCCGGTCAAGCTGGAGGTGCGCGTCGACGGGCGACCGGTGGCGGCCGGATTCACGCCGTCACCCGCCGTGGCCGGCAGCACCGCGGCGGTGGCCACCATGCCCCTGCCGGCGGCAGGCTCGCTGGTGCAGGTGCTGGCCCAGGACGAGAACGGCGTCTCGGAGCCGTCGGGATTTCTCGTCGGCCCCGACCTCGACAAGGGCGAGACCGGCAGCGGGCTGGCCGCCGCCCCGGCGCCGCCACAGCAGCCCCGGCTTTTCATCCTGGCGATCGGCATCAGCAACTACCAGCTGCCGCAATACAAGCTCGGGTTCGCGGCCAAGGACGCCAGGGACTTCGCCGATGCGATGATCCGCCAGAAGGGCCGGCTCTATCGCGACGTGCAGGCCCGCACGCTGGCCAACGACCAGGCCAGCCTGCCGTCGATCCTCGCCAGCCTCAAGTGGCTGACCGACACGGTCGAGGCCGGCGACCTGGGCATGCTGTTCCTCGCCGGCCATGGCATGAACGCCGCCACCGGCCAGTACTACTTCCTGCCCTACGAGGGCAATCATCGCCAACTCGCCGAAACCGGCCTGCCGGAAGCGGCGCTGCGCGACACGCTCGGGCGGATGCGCGGCAAGGCGCTCTTCTTCGTCGACACCTGCTATGGAGGCAACGCGGTCGGCACCGCCAGCCGCGAACTGGCCCGGCTGGCCAACGACCTCGCCGCCGCCGAAAACGGGGTGGTGGTCTTCGCCTCGAGCTCCGGCCGCCAGCTTTCCGAGGAGAACAACGCCTGGGGCAATGGCGCCTTCACCAAGGCCGTGCTCGCCGGCCTCTCCGGCGGCGCGGATTTGACCAATACCGGCCGGATCACCTTCAAGGCGCTCGACTTCTTCATCTCCGAGGAAGTCAACAAGCTGACCGCCGGACGCCAGACGCCGGTCACGATCTCGCCGCTGGGCGTGCCGGACTTCGCCATCGCCCGAGTCGCGAACTGAGCCACGCGCCGAGCCGCAAACCGAGCCGCAAACCGAGCCGCAAACCGAGTCGCAAACCGAGCCACAAGCTGCATCGCGAACTGATCGTCATAGCGAACTGAAGTCAGGTTAAACCTTCTGAAGCAATTCCGACGCCGCCGGTGATCGGTTCTACACTGGTCGCGGCCCGGCGCAACAGGCGACTTCGACATGAATACGCGGCTCGGCGTCCTCGCTTCCCTGTTCCTGGCGACGCTGCTGCTCGCCGCCTGCGGCGGTGGCGGTGGCGGCGGGGGCATCAACGCCTGCACCGCGCCGTGCGTCGAATCCGGCTTCGCCGGCGACCTCGACTGGGAGCATCCGAACGACGGCTCGGGCAGCGTCGGCGGCGGTGCCGACGGCGCCGGGGGCATCGGGGCGGGCGGCGCCGACGGCCAGTTCCGCAAGGCCCTGGTCATCGTGAAGTTCGCGGACGGCAACGAACTCGGCCGGGCGCTGACAGATGACCAGAGGGGCATGGTGACGATCCGGCCGGGACCCGACTACAGCGGGCCCCTGCTGGTGGAAATCCACGGCCAGCCCGGCGCCTCCTACTTCGAGGAAGGCAAGAACGCCTACGTCCCCTTCGAGATCGGGCGGGTCCAGCGGGCCGTCATTCCCGCCATCCGCCGCAACATCGGCCTGACGCCATTCTCGGAGGCTGGCTACCAGCTGGCGCTCACCTGCCATGGCGGCTTCGGCCCGCCGACGGTGTGCGGCAGCAGCGCCGCGGCCGGCGGCGGCGACGTCCCGTCGCTGGCGGCCATCGAGGCGGCGAACGCCCATGTCGCGGCCATCCTCAACCGGCAGCTCCCCCACCGGCTGCAGGTGGACGATGTCACCCGGCTGCCGTTCATCGTCAACGACAGCACCTCGAGCAACGAGATCCCGATGACGCCGCGCGGCCGCTACGGCGCGGCGAACATCGCCTTCTCCAAGCAGGCGGCGATGTACAACACCGCCTCGCCGACCCCGACCCTGCTCGCCATCGACCAGTTGAGCAAGGACCTGCTCGACGGCCGGCTCGACGGACTCAGCGGCTCGGGCG
>JAEZQX010000253.1 GCA_023441105.1 Pseudomonadota bacterium
CGCCCCCACCGCGCGGCGGGCGGCGGCCCCCGGGACCATGGTTTCCCTGCTGGTCGATGTCGACGTCGGCCAGGGACGCTGCGGGGTGCCGCCTGCCCGGGTCGCGCGGCTGGCGCAGGCGATCGGCTCCGCGCCGCACCTGCGGTTCGCCGGCCTGCAGGCATACCACGGCGGCGCGCAGCACATCCGCGCCATCGGCGAGCGACAGGCGGCGGCAATGTCGGCGGTGCAGCAGGCCGCGGCGGCGCGCGAGGCGCTGGCCGCCGCCGGCATCGATTGTCCGGTGATCACCGGCGCAGGCACCGGCACCTTCGCCTACGAGGGCGCAAGCGGACTGTACAGCGAGATCCAGCCCGGCTCCTATGTCTTCATGGACGCCGACTACAACCGCAATCGTTGGGAGGCAGCCGGCGCCGATGGCGAGATACCGCCATTCCGCCAGAGCCTGTACGTGCTGGCGACGGTGATGAGTTGCGTCGAGCCAAGCCGGCCGATCGTCGACGCCGGCCTGAAGGCGCTGGCCATGGACAGCGGGATGCCGCTGGTCGACGGCCGTCCGGAGGTGCTGTATGAACGGGCGAGCGACGAACACGGCAACCTGCGGGTGCAGCCCGGCGTCGCGGGTCCGCAGCTGGGCGAGCGCCTCCGGCTCATTCCCGGGCATTGCGACCCGACCGTCAACCTCTATGATTGGCTGGTGACGGTGCGCGCCGGACGCGTCGAAGCGGTCTGGCCGGTCACGGCGCGCGGCTGCCTCAGCTGAGGCGGCGCCGCGGCGCCGGATCTGCAGCCGCTCTTTCGATCCCGGCTAGTACCGGTACCGCAGGCCCAGCGACATCAGGTCGAGGGTCTGGTCGCCGGGCGCGAAATCGAAGTTGTGCCGCTCGTATTCGGCGACCGCCTCGAGTTGCGGCGTGAAGCGGTAGCCGACACCGAGCCCGTAGCTCAGACCGAAGCCGTTCTCGGAGCCGGTGCGGATTTCCGGGCGGTTGCTGGACGTGTCGGTCCAGCCGTAGGTGGTGCCGATCTTGCCGAAGACGCTGAAGCCGGCGGCGACCGGGAAGCTGCCGACCAGGCTCAGGTTCAGGCCCTGGGCGCGCTGCGAGCCGCCGGCAAAGCCGATCTTGCCCAGGTTGAGGTAGCCGACTTCGGCGGAGAAGATGTCGCTGGCGATGCCGCCGGCCGTGATCTTGAAGGCGGTGTCGCCGTCATCGCACGAGAGCCCCGGCAGGCAATCCGGCTCGAATTCCGATTTCCCGAGGTGCAGGCCGATGTAGCCATGGGTCGGCGCGAGCGACCCGCTCTCACTCCAGCTCAGGCCGGTGGCGGATTGGGCATTGGCGGCCCCGGCCGCGACTGCTGTCGCCCAACCGGCAACGATCATGAGCAGTGCCCTGCCGGTCGATCCGGATTCGGATCCGGACTTCGATCCGCGCGATGGTCCAGCCGTTGATCCAGACATCAATTTCTCCGCTGCTTGGCCGATGCGGTGGCCCGACTGGCTTATCGTCCCGGCGCTTTGCCCGGACCCGTCGGCCCTACTTTACACCGTTGTCAGGCGCGCGCGGTGCGTGCTGGCTGTGGCTCCGTCGCACCCGTGTCACGGCGCCTCGGCCCAAGTGCCGGCGCGCCGGCCGCGAGCGGCGGCATGATCGGCATGACGCTTGGCGCGGGACCCGCCATCGATGCCTGCATCCCGGCCGCGGAAGCGGCAGCGGGCAAGCCTGTAGGGACACCGATCGGCGTGATGGTGGGCGTCGCGCCGCGCCCGATCCCGGGCGACATCGCGCGCGCCAGCACCGTCGTGCTGAAGAACCCGCGCGGGATCACCACGACGCCGCCCTCGCTCATCGGCAACCACTCGTGGTCGTGATCGGCGTCGAAACCGACTTCGAAGCCGGGCGGCACCTTGTTGTCGGCTTCGACGATGACGTTGCGCAGCCGGCAGCCTTGACCGATCTCGACGTTCTCGCCCAGGATGCAGCGCGACACTTCGGCCTGCTCCCCGACGCTGGCCCCCTGGCGCAGGATGCTGTGCTCCACGGTGGCCGACCGGGCGATCGATGACATGCACTGGTAGCGTCCGAGGGACCATTCGCCTCGCGACGGATCGAAGGCCTGGGTCCTGCCCCGGATCGGCCAGCTGCGCGCCAGCACGTCGAAGCGCGGCGCCTTGTCCGGTCCGCCGATGGCGTCCATCTGGGCGGCGAAATAGGCATCGAGCGTCCCGACGTCGCGCCAGTAGTGCTGGTCGCAATGCTCGGGCAGCCCGTCGATCCGATTGCTGGTGAAGTCGTACGCCATCAGCCGGCGGGAGTCCACCAGCGACGGCAGCAGGTGGCCGCCGAAGTCGCTGCCCCCGTTGGCATGGGTAGCCTCGAGCGCCTCGAGCAACACCCGCGGCGAGAAGAGATAGTTGCCCATCGACGCGAAGGCACGGTCGGGGCGGCCGGGCATCGCCCGCGGCTGCCGCGGCTTCTCGACGAAGCGGCGGATCCGGCCGCCGGCGTCCGCCTCGATCACGCCGAAAGATCGCGCCTCCTCCAATGGCACCGGCAGGGCGGAAACGGTCACGTCGGCACCGGAGGCCAGGTGGAAGTCCACCATCTGCCGCACGTCCATCCGGTAGATGTGATCGGCGCTGAAGATGGCGACGACATCGGGACAGAAATCGATGATTTGCTGGCGGTTCTGGTAGACGGCGTCGGCCGTTCCGGTGAACGCGGGCATGCCACCGGCGCCGCCGGTGATGGGATTGATGAAGCCGTCCGGATCCGGCCGGCCGCAGCGCCAGCAGGCCATCAGGTGCTGCAGCACCGAATGCGGCTGGTACTGCATCAGCACGTGGATGGCCCGGATGCCGGAATTGCGCAGGTTGCTGAGCGCGAAATCGATCAGCCGATGATCCTGGTGAAACGGAACGGCAGGCTTGGCGACCTGCCGCGTCAGCGGCGCGAGGCGCTTGCCTTCGCCGCCTGCAAGAACGAACGCCAGCACCCTCGTATTTTTTACCATCGACAGCTCCGGCACAGGATCCACCGCCCTTTATTGGACGCCGGCGACACGCCGGCGCGCTTTATGGCGGCGCAAAGGCAAATCACGTGCCCTGATTCATTGCGTCAGCCTATCGCCGCTCCTCGATGAACTTTGCGAAGCCGGCGACAAAGGCGGCGACCTGCTCGCGCACTCGCTCGTCCACCAGCGCGCCCTCGGCATCGAACACGCCCCCGGCCCGAGAGACCGCCAGTCGGCTGCCGAACCATGGCAAGGTCCCCAGGGTACGCAGCACCGGCAGCCAGGCGTTCTGCGCGAGGATGGTGCCAAAGCCGCCGGGCGACGCGCCGGCCACCGCCACCGGCCGGCCGCCAAAGATCCTCGGGCTGTCCTTGGGGGGCCGCGACAGCCAGTCGATCGCATTCTTGAAGACGCCCGGCATGGCGTTGTTGTACTCGGGCGAGACCAGCAGCAAGCCGTCGGCCGCCACTACCTGCTCCTTCAATGCGGCCACGGCGGGCGGGATCCCTGCGGCTTCGACATCGCCGTCGTAGAGCGGGATGCCATGGAGGGTGGCGATCCTGATGTCGACCCCGGCTGGCGCGGCCGCCGCCATGGCACGCAGCAGCGCCGTGTTGTACGAAGCCTGTCTCAGGCTGCCGCTGATGCCGAGAATGCTGGTCATGCGCCGCTCCAGTCTTCGCCCAAGCCGGATGGATGCCGGTTTTCCTGTCGATGAGACACCTTTTGACGCAAATCGGCAAGAAAAAACCGATCTAATTCGATATTTCGAACGTTAGTTCTTGTGCAGGAATTTGGCAATGAATAGACTAGCCGGGGTCAACCCCTTACCAGCAGCCCAAGCTGCCGAGTCATGAAGATCAGAAAGATCGCCGGCGCGCTGGGTGCCGAACTCTCGGATATCGACCTTGCCGGCATCAACCCGCGCATGGCCGCAGACATCCGCCAGGCGCTGCTCGAACACCAGGTCATCTTCCTGCGCAACCAGCCGCTGTCGCCGGCGCAGTTCCTGGCGTTCGCCAGCCACATGGGCGAACCGGTGGAATATCCCTTCGTGAAGGGCCTCGCGGGGTTTCCACACATCATCGAGGTCAAGAAGCTCGAGCACGAACGCTCCAACTTCGGCGGCATCTGGCATTCGGACACGACCTATCTCGAAGAGCCGCCAATGGGTTCGATGCTGCTGGCGCGGGAAGTGCCGCCTCATGGCGGCGACACCCTGTTCGCCAACCAGTACCTCGCCTACGAGACCTTGTCCGACACCATGAAGGGCCTGCTGGACGGGCTCGTCGGCATCAGCAGCTCGGCCAAGGCCGATGTCTCGAAGACGCGGGAGGATCGCATCAAGACCGACGGCAAGTCCGGCGAGGCACCGCGGGACTACCTCGCCGAGCACCCGGTGGTCCGCACCCATCCGGAGACCGGTCGCAAGTGTCTCTACGTGAACGTCGCCCACACCAGCGGCATCAAGGGCATGACCGCGGCGGAGAGCCAGCCGATCCTGGACTTCCTCTTCGCCCACCAGGTCAAGCCGGAACTCACCTGCCGGTTCAGTTGGGAGCCGGGCGCGCTTGCGTTCTGGGACAACCGCTGCGTGCAGCACAACCCGGTCAACGACTACCACGGCTTTCGCCGGGTGATGCACCGGATCACGTTGCGCGGCGACCGGCCGCGCTGAAAGATTCCCCCGGGCGCGCCTCAGGCTGCGGCGACGGTCCCGGCCTGTCGGCCGAGCTGGCTGCAGGCCGCCACCAGCAGCCGGGCGCAGTCGGCCAGGTTGGCCTCCATGCGATGTCGCGGACCGGCAATCGCCACCGAAAGCGTCTCGCCGTCGACCACCAGCGAGGCAGCCACCGCCCAGACGTCGGCGACGTTCTCGCCCCGGGTCACGTAGTAGCCCCGCTGGCGGCTGGCGGCAATGTCGTCGAGCAGCGCGTCGCGATCGACCAGGGTCGTGCCGGTGACCGCTGTCAGCGGCAGCTCGTCCAGCAGCTTGCGCAGCTCCCCATCCTTGAGGCTGCCGAGGATCGACTTGCCGATGGCGCTCGAGTGCAGCGGCTTGAGCTCGCCCGGCGATGCCGAATAGCGGATCGAATGCGGCCCCGGCACCACCTGCAGGTAGACCACCGCGTCCGCCTGCCGCTTGCCGAAGATCACCGTCTCCCGGGATTCGTCGCGCAGCCTCTCCAATAGCGGCACTGCCCGCTCCAGGAACGGGTCGAACTGCAGGATCTCGCGGGACAGGTCGTGCAGCCGGCGCGTCGGGTAGAGGGCGCGCGGCCGGCTGAGCGTGTAGAGGTAGCCGCGGGCAACCAGCGTTCCGACGATGGCATGGCAGCTGCTCTTCGGCGTTCCAATCAGCTCGGCCAGCTCGGTCAGGGACAAGGGACGTCGCGCCGACCGAAAGGCCTCGACGATGTCCAGCACCCGCTCCACGGCAGTCACCGCCACCTTGGTCATCGGCAGAACTCCCGCGTCATCGGCACTGCTCCCAACGTCTCGACTGGACTCCGGGGAAGTCGGCAGTATTCCCGGGTCATTGGCCACCGCCGGCGGAATCACCGGCGTTGCCACCGATTGTAGGTTGTCATTCGGCCATCCGAACGGCCGTTCGCGATTCTGAAATCGGACCGGAAGATAGTATTCTGCGGGGCTTGGCGCCGGCAGGCGACTCTCAAACCGGAGGAGACGATGAAGAAATTGCCTGGAATCAGCGCATTGCTCGTTCCGTTTCTTGGCCTCGGCCTGCTCGGCGCCTCGCCGACCGCCTCGGGCCAGGATTTCCCGACGCGCACCGTCAAGATCGTGGTTCCGCAGACGCCGGGCGGCGCTTCGGATTCCCTCGCCCGCATCATCAGCCAGAAGCTCAGCGAGAAATGGGGCCAGCCGGTGGTGGTCGAGAACCGCGCCGGCGCGGGCGGCAACGTCGGCACCGAAGTGGTCGCCACGTCCGCCGCCGACGGCTACACGCTGCTGATGAGCTACGTCGGCACCCAGGCCATCAACGGCTCGCTCTACAAGAGCCTGCCCTTCGATCCCGACAAGGACTTCGCGCCGGTGGCGACCCTGGCCACCCTGCCCTTCGTCGTAGTCAGCCGGCCGGATGCTCCGTTCAAGACCATTCCCGAGCTGGTGGCCGCGGCGAAGAAGGATCAGCTCACCTACGGCTCGGCGGGCAACGGATCGGTGAACCACCTGCTGGGCGAGATGTTCAATGCCGCGGCCGGCGTGAAGCTTACCCACATACCGTACCGCGGCGCCGCGCCGGCCATGACCGACCTGATGGGCGGACAGATCAACGTCGTCTTCACCAGCCTGCCGTCGGTGGCCGGCTCGATCAAGTCGGGCAAGCTGCAGCCCATCGCGGTGACCAGCGCCAAGCGGGCGGCGTCCTTCGACAGCATCCCGACCATCGCCGAAGCCGGCTTCCCGGGCTTCGACGTCAACCCCTGGTTCGGCCTGCTTGCGCCGGCGAAGACGCCGGAGAGCGTGGTGGCCAAGATCAACGCCGACGTCAACGAAATCCTCAAGCGCAAGGACGTGGTCGAGAGCTTTGCCGCGCAGGGCGCAGAACCCTATCTCACCAGCCCCGACGAATTCCAGAAGGTGCTGCGCGCGGACATCACCAAATGGGGCAAGGTGGTCAAGGAGTCGGGCGCGAAGATCGAGTGACCGCGGGAAATCCGTTGCCACCCTGGCCGCCCCTCTCTTAACATCGCCACGCAGCGGCCGACTTCCCGTCGATCGCCATCAATGACAAGAACGGAGACTGGCACATGTCCTTCAGATGGATGGCAAGGGGCGCGGCAGCCCTTGCGCTGGTAGTCGCAGCGACGACGGCATCGGCACAGCAGAACTACCGGATGCGCGTGCAGACGGCCGTGCCGTCGGCAAGCATCTACTTCGAGTTGCTCAAGCGCTTCGGCGACCGCGTCGACAAGATGTCCAACGGCCGGCTCAAGATGGAGATGCTGCCCGATGGCGCCATCGTCCCCGCCTTCGAGATCCTCGATGCGGTCGACAAGGGCATCGTGGAAGGCGGCTATGCCTGGACCCACTACTGGTCCGGCAAGAATCCCACCGCCGGCCTGTTCTCCAATCCGATGGCGGGCTCCGGCGTCGGTCTGGACCAGCTCTCGCATGTGGCGTGGCTGTTCGAAGGCGGCGGCTATGACCTCTACCGCAAGCTCTACAAGGACGTGCTGAAGGTCAACGTCGAGCCGCTGTTCGTGCAGCCGATGGGTCCGGACCCGCTCGGCTGGTTCAAGTCGCCGATCAAGTCGACCGAGGAATTCAAGAAGATGAAGTATCGCTCGCCGCCCGGCATCACCGGCGAGATCTTCAAGGAGATGGGAGTCGCGGCGGTGGCGCTGCCCGGCGGCGAGATCGTCCCCGCCGCCCAGCGAGGCACCATCGATGCGGCCGAATGGATCGGGCCGGCCGACGACCTGAACCTCGGCCTCCAGACGGTGTGGAAGAACTACTACCTGCAGGGCCTGCACCAGTCCACCGACATCGGCGAAGTGCTGATCAACAAGGCCTTCTGGGACAAGCTGCCGGCCGACATCCAGGCCATCGTGCGCACCGCGGCGATGGCGTCGATGACCGAGACCTACACCTTCAACGTCTATCGCAACGCCCAGGCGGTGATCAAGCTGCGCAACGAGTTCAAGGTCAACATCCACGACACGCCGAAGGACTTCTTTCCCGAGTTCGTGAAGGCGACCAACGTGGTGATGGACCGCTACGCCGGCAAGGATGCGTTCTTCAAGGAGGTCCTGGACTCGCAGCGCAATTTCGCGCAGGTGGTCGTGCCGTACTGGACCAAGATCCTCGACCTCTACTCCAACCTCGGCAATGCCGCGTTGGAGAGCGGTGCAGTGAAGAAGTAGCGACAGCAGCTGCGGCGGCGGCTGGCGCCGTTCCAGGTAGAGGGGGGGGGGGGGGGGGGGGGGCGCCCGCGGGGG
>JAEZQX010000564.1 GCA_023441105.1 Pseudomonadota bacterium
GGCCCGACGCATGTCGGGCCTGCGCGTGGTTGCGATCTGCGACAGGGATGCCGACCGGGCTCGCGCGTCGGCTGTCGCCGCGGGTCATGCGCCCGACGGCATCCGCGTTTGCCGGGACGTCGTCGGCGCTCGCCAGGCGATCGCACAGGGCTGCATCGCCATCGTCACAAATGCGCAAGACCTGGTGCAGCTGCCGCTGGTGGCGGTGCTGGAGGCGACGGGTGATCCGGAGGGCGCCGCCGCTACCGCCTCCGCCGCGATCGAGGCCGGCCGGCACGTGGTGATCGCAACCAAGGAGGCCGAAATCGTCGTCGGCGCCGAGCTGTCCCGGCAGGCTGCCGAGCGCGGAGTGGTCCACTCGCCGGTGGACGGCGACCAGCCCAGCCTCCTGATCGGGCTGATCGGCTGGGCCCGCCTCCTCGGACTGCCGATCGTCTGCGCGGGCAAGTCGAGCGAATCGGACTTCGTCTGGGATCCGGACGCGGGGACGGTGACTGCCTGGCAGCGGGTCGAGGCGGCGGCCGACTTCGGCCGCTGGTTCAGGCTGGCGGGCGAGGATACGCTGGCCGGGCGGCAGGGACTTCCCTTTGCCCGCACCACGGTTCCCGACCTGTGCGAGATGGGCATCGTTGCGAACCACACCGGCCTCCTGCCGGATCGCCCCGCGTTGCACGCCCCGATTGCCCGCACGGTCGAGCTGCCGGCCTTGTTCCGGCCCCGCGAGCAAGGCGGGCTGCTCGCCGGCACCGGCCGTGTCGACATGTTCAACTGCTTGCGCCGGCCCGACGAGCTGAGCTTTGCGGGGGGCGTCTTCGTCGTTGTCGAGGCGCCCGACGAAACGACGGGCCGGCTCTTCGCGGCCAAGGGCATACCGACCTGCCCGCAGCACCGCTACCTGCTGCTCCACAACCCGGTGCACCTGCTCGGCGCCGAGGCTGCCATGTCGATGCTGTCCGCGGTCCAGCTCGGCTGCACGACCGGAGCGGGGGAGGTCCGGCCGCTCGTCGACCTGGTTGCATACGCGGCGCGCGACTTCGAAGCCGGCGAGGTGCTGGCCATGGGCGGGCGCCATGAGATCCCGGGCCTGGACCATGCGCTGGAGCCGGCGCGGGCGCTTGCGGAGGGGGCCGCGCTGCCGTACTACCTGGCAGCAGGAGCGAGCGTCCGGCGCCATGTCCGGGCTGGCGAACGACTGCGCGTCGACGACGTCGACCTGTCCGAGAGCTCGGCGCTGTTGCGTTTGCGCAGGGCACAGGACCGGCGCTTCTTCTGACCGGCTCTCAGCCGGGCGTCGCCCAGTAGCGGTTCTCCATCACCGCCAGAATGTGCGCGGCAGCCCGCGCCGCGCCATCGGTCTCGACCGGCTGGTAGCGCGCCGGCCGATCCATCGCCTGCAGGGCCTGCTCGGCCAGTTCTGCGGGACCCATCTCGCTGAAGTTCACCGAGCAATCGGCGCAGTAGTTGCGCAGGCGGTTGCGCACGTGGATGCACTGCTCGAAATGCCGCGCGAGCGGAAAGCTCAGGAAGCGCCGGCGCGTGGCGACGAGCTCCATCACCGTGCTCAGCCCGCCCTGGACCAGGGCGAGGTCGGAGCAGGCCAGGTGCTCGAACAGGTTGTGGACGTAGGGCTTGACCTCCAGGCCCTCATGCTGCTCGAAGGCATCGCCCGCGATCCGCGGGCCGGCGACGAGCACCATGCGCAAGTCCGGAACCTCGCGCTTCATGCGCGGGAAGGCCGCCGCGATGCGCGACAGCAGCGGCCTGCCCACGGCAGTTCCGCCGACCGCCGCGATCACCAGCTTGTCGCTGCGACGGTAGCCGTGGCGGGCACGCAGCGCCTCGGTGTCGGCCAGCGTCGCCGGATCGAAGGGCAGGACATAGCCGCTGAAGCAGAAGTTGCGGGCCGTCCAGTCGCGGATCGGCGGCAGCCCGGGACCGAACGGCTGCTCCGGAAGGTCATCGGGATTGCCGACGAAGATGGCCCGATCCCGGATCCATGGGTAGCGCGCGACATGCTCGATGTCGTCGGCATTGCGGTCGGCGCAGAGATAGTGCTCGCGCGGATCGTCGGACATCGGCAGGCAGCCGATGAAGTCGGTGAGGAACACGAACGGCTGGCGCTTGATCTCCGGGTTCTCGTGATAGAAGTAGTCGACATCCCAGGCTTCGTCGCCGATGACGATGTCATAGTGCTCCGAGCGCACCAGCTCGGCGAAGACCATGAAGTTGCGCGCCATCACCTCGTCCATCGTGCGCAGGGCAAAGAAGGCGTGCAGGTCGTGTTCGCCGGCCAGGCTCTCCACATGCCGGCTTTCGTTGGCGAGCCGGGCGCAGATCGGGTGCAGCCTTTCGCCCTCGCCGGCGAGATAGCGCGCAGCCGGATCGACCGTGAACCAGTCGACTTCGAGTTCGGGCCGCTGGCGCCGCAGCTCACGCGCAATCGCCAGGTCGCGTTGCACGTGCCCGAGGCCGATCGCGCTCGACACGAACAGCGCGCGGGGCTTGCGCGCCATGCCGCGCACCCAGCGACGGCACGCCGGCTGCTCCAGCAGGAAGGTGCAGATCGCCTTGTTGAAGGCCACCGGATCCCTTGCCATCGGCAGATGGCCGCCGCCGCCGATCGTGAGCAATCGGGCGCCAGGCACCAGCCGCGCCACGGCTTCGCCCTTGGCGTAGGCGACCCGGCGGTCGTCGTCGCCATGGATCACCAGCGTGGGGCAGCGGACGCGCCGGGCCAGTGAGCGGACGTCGTTGCCGAGCCAGCCCTGCCGCGCCATGGCGACCAGGTGGCCGTCGGTGGCCAGGGAATGACGCGCGGCGTCCTCGTACACCTTGGTGGAATGCGGCTCGGTGAAGACGATCGACCAGAAGGCGTCGAGATGGGCCAGCCAGTCGCCGCGCATTCGCGTGACTTCCCGCTGGGCCGCCTCGCCCGCCGCCGGGTTCGGGAGCAGCGACTCGCCATAGCCGCCGGACACCACCAGGTGCGTGACGCGCTCGGGCTGCTCGGCGGCCAGTCGCAGGCACAACATCGTGTTGGCGGAGATGGCGATCAGCGCGACACGTTCGATGCCGAGCCGATCGAGGACGGCGCAGAAGTGGGCGTAGTAGGCATCGAATCCATAGGCGGCGGGATCGGTCGGGCGGTCGGCGCGTCCGGCGCCGGGCAGATCCATCACGACGACGCGGCAATGGTCGGCGAGATAGGGGACCACGGACTTGAGGCCGTTGACCGTGCCGATCTGGAAGAGCGGTGCGAAGCACAGCCATGGTCCGCTGCCGCCGAAGACCGCATACCAGGACCGGGTGCCGCCGCTCTCGACCCAGCCTTCGTCGACCGGTTGGCGTGTCTCGAACGGGTAGGGCTGCGGAAGGGGGCCGCGTGCGACTGCCGCGCCAAGCACCTGCGCGAGGTGTTCCGGCACGTTCCCGGGAACGGTTCCGGTCATGCGATCTCCCCAGGGTCGAGGTGGTGCCGCGCGGCTTGGCAAGCCACTATAGCAGCGCGACCGGACCCGGTACAGCGTCCTTGAAGGACCGGTGACCGCGCTGCTATCCTAGGAAGACTTGGCCGCAAGAAGCCTCGACCCGCTGCGGGCTCCTGCCAGGAGCGCGCACCTCGGGTCGGCGCGGGAGGGACCGATGACCCGTTCCAAGTCGCCGCGCGCGAGGGTGCCGGAAGAGGACCTCAGGATCACGTCGGTGCTGCGCCGTCGCGGCATCCGCGATGCGGTGGCCGAGTGCGCGAAGCAGGGTGCCTGGAGCAACCTGCGCCCGCTCAACGCCGGCTCGGACGCGGTTGCCGACCATCTCTCCCGGGATGCGGCGGCACCTGAATCGGATGCGGCTTTCTTCGACACCCGCCGCTTCAGCGAAGCGATCGTGCTGCTGAAGGCGAGGCCGGTGCTGCTGGTCAGGAACGGAATCTTCGACACGGCGCCGCTCGCCGATCTCGAAGCGCGCCTGGCGCGGCACCGCCAGGCGCTGGCGGGGCCGATCGCCTCGGTTGGCCGGATCGAGCTGCTGGACCACGACATGCTGGACTGGTGCGGCACCGGCTGGCGCATCGAAGAGGACATCATCGTCACCAACCGCCACGTCGCCAACCTGTTCGCGGAGCGCCGCGGCCGCCGGTTCGCCTTCCGCTTCAATCGCCAGGGCAAGGAGGTACGCGCCCGGATCGACTTCCGCGAAGAGCACCAGCAGGCCCAGTCCGATGAGCATCCGCTCGTCGAGGTCGAGTGGATCGCAGACGACCTTTCCGAGGCACCCGACATCGCGATACTGCGGATCGCGCGCGGGCCCGGCCTGCCGCCGCCGCTCGCGCTTGCCGCCCGGGACGCCGTGCCCGAGCAGGAAATTGCGGTGGTCGGCTATCCCGCCCGTGACAGTCGCAACGACGCCGGCGCAATGCAGGACGTCTTCGGCGACATCTACGATGTCAAGCGCTTCTCTCCGGGCGAGGTGGTGTCGCTTCCGGCCGGCGCCTGGCACCTGACGCACGACTGCTCGACCCTCGGCGGCAATTCCGGCTCCGCGGTGCTGTCGATCGCCGGCGGCGAGGTGGTCGGCCTGCACTTCGGCGGCCAGTTCCGCAAGACCAACAATGCCGTCAAGGCGAGCGTCATCCGGAGCATCCTCGCGCGCCGGTCGTGGGTGCCGGTGCAGGGCAGGCCGGCGGCCACCGCAGCCGCGGTCATGCAGGAGGTGAAGCGCACGGTCGCGTCGCTGCGCGATCGGGCGGGCTACGACGAGGCCTTTCTCGGCGTGCGGGTCGACCTGCCCAAGCCCGGCAAGTCGCACCAGGTGCCGGCAGCGAGTGCCGGTGCCCGGCTGGACTACCTGCACTTCTCCGTCGTCATGAGTCCCGCGCGCCGCCTGCCGATCCTGACCGCAGTGAACATCGACGGCGTGCTGAAGCATGCACTCAAGCGCATGGATGCCTGGGGTTTCGATCCACGCATCCCCCGGTCGGCCCAGGTCGGGCACAAGGATTTCTACGGCCCCGCGGCCTTCGACAAGGGGCACATGGTGCGGCGGGAGGATCCCGGCTGGGGAGGAAACGCCGAAGAGGCGCGCCAGGCGCAGGAGGATACCTTCGTCTATACCAATGCGGTTCCGCAGGTTCCGCAGCTGAATCAGCGCAGCTGGCTGGCGCTCGAAGACTATGTGCTGGAGAACGCGCGCACGCGCGGCTTCAAGGTCAGCGTCTTCACCGGCCCGGTGCTGCGGGTCGGCGACCCTGTCCACCACGGCATCCAGGTGCCGCTCGATTTCTGGAAAGTCGTGGCGATGCTCGACGAGGAGTCCGGCGACCTGCTGTCATCGGCCTATGTCCTGAGCCAGGAAGGGATGATGCCGACCGAAGGGTTCCGCTTCGGCGCGTTCAGGACCTTCCAGGTTCCTCTTTCGCGGGTCACCGCGCTCACGGATATCCGCTTCGGCCGCGCACTGGAGGATGCCGATGTCCTTGCGGATGCCGACAACCAGGAGGCGATCGCGCACGGCCGCTATGTCGAAATCAACGGTCCCGACGACCTGATCCTGACGCCCGTGAGGACGACCAAGCGGGGGCGGCGACCGCGCCGCCGTTGACTCGAATTCACCGGAAGGTAGCACGCAAGTCGTATGGCCATCGAGCCGCCGCTCGTTTCTACTGGCGCACCTGGCCCGCTCCCACTCCATGGTCCGCATCCGGACCGTCATGTCGGAGGAAGCATGTCCACACAGGGCTCCAGCTCATCAGCGCCGCTGCGCGCCTGCCTGGCAGGTCGCGCTGTAGCTCACGGTCTCGGGCAACGCCGGCCTTTTCCGGCCGGTCCTGCCAAAGCCCACCCAGCCTGAGCATTCGCCTGACTGCAACCCGCGGGGCTGCAGGAGGAGGTGCACGCGGTCGCGGCTGCGGGGGGATCGTGTTTGGCCGCAAATGGGAGAGCATGATGAGATACAGGCACGGGATGCAGATCGGCAAGAGTGCTGCGGACGCGCTGGAAGCGCTGTCGCGTAACCTGGGTGTGCCGCCCAACATGGGCGACGTCGGACGCCGCAATCCCTTCGTCTACCTGTTTCCGGACCTGCACCAATACGGCTGCGACAACTTCCTGCCGGATGACGCCGGCGTCGCGAGCGCGCTGCGCCAGCTCGGCGAGACGATGACCGAAGGTGCGGGTGGCATCGACGGACCGGCTGACGACAGCGAGGCTGAAGGCATTCCGGCTGCCTACACCTACTTCGGCCAGTTCGTCGACCACGACATCACCTTCACCAAGAGCGGACTGCCGGATCTTGCCAATCCGGGCACGCCTGCGGATCCGCGTCAGCTGATCGAGAACTCGCGGACCGCGTCGATGGACCTGGACTCGCTCTATGACAACGCGCCGCGCGACGGCGAGAAGTTCGTGCTTGGCGTGGTTGCGAAAGAGGGCGTGCCGCGCGCAGACGTGGTCAACGGCGATGATTTCCACGACCTGCCGAGGCGCCCCCCGAGCGCCATCGAGTCCGAGGACCGGGAGGCGCTGATCGGCGATCCGCGCAACGACGAGAACCTGATCGTGGCGCAGCTCCACGTCGCGTTCCTGCGCGCCCACAACGCCATCGTCGACCAGGGTGCGACCGCCAGTGAGGCCCGCCAGAAGCTGAGCCAGCACTACCAGTGGATGGTGCTGCACGACTACCTCAAGCGGGTCGCCGACCCGGTCATCGTCGACAAGGTCCTGAGCACCGGACCGAAGCACTTCAATCCGGACCCGGTGAGGCCCGGCATGCCGCTGGAGTTCTCGGGGGCCGCCTACCGCTTCGGCCACAGCATGGTGCGCGCCACCTACAACCACAACAACATCTTCGACGACGGCACGCCGTTCGGTCTGCTGTTCACCTTCACGGCCCTGTCCGGCCAGATCGGCGGCGGACCGGCGCCGCAGTTCCCGACCTTGCCGCAGAACTGGATCATCGACTGGCGGCGTTTCCTGCCTGGCCTCGGCGGGTCCGGCACGGTCAACATGGCTCGCCCGATCGACCCGCTGCTCGTCGATCCGCTCGCACATCTGACCAACGTGACCGGGATCGAGGAGGCTCCGCCCAACAACTTCCTCGCCCAGCGCAACCTGCTGCGCGGCTGGCAGATCAGGCTGCCGGTCGGACAGGCGGTCGCGGCCGCGCTCGAGGTACCGAAGTTGACCGAGGCCGAGGTGCTGTCGCTCAGCCAGGGCGTGAGCGACCGGCAGCGCGACGTGCTGGTTGCCAACGGCTTCGCCGAGCGCACTCCACTGTGGTACTACGTCCTTCTCGAAGCGGAGAAGGTGCGCCAGGATACGGGTGCCGGGCACCTCGGTCCGGTCGGCAGCACGATTCTCGCCGAGGTGTTCGTAGGCCTTTGCCGGGTGTCGATGAACTCGATCCTGCGCGATTGCCACTTCGAGCCCAGCCTCGGTCGGCAGCCTGGCCGCTTCGACCTCCAGGACCTCCTGAGCCTGGCCAAGGTGATCTGACGTCGGCTTGGGCGCGGGGCTTGCCCGACTGGTAGCTCGCGCAACACGGGGCGGCGTCGCGCGCCGGGTTGCACATCGTGCTGACCGTCGAGACAAGGAGGATGAGATGCCGATCGCACATATCGCGCTCGTGCACAACGGGCTGCATCAGCTCCATTGCAACCCGGGCCCGTCGAGGCGGCCGTCATGAGGGCGCTCTGCTGGCACGGCAAGAAGGACATCCGCTGCGACAACGTGCCCGACCCGACCATCGAGCAGCCCAAGGATGCCATCGTCAAGGTGAGCAGTTGCGCCATCTGCGGCTCCGACCTGCATCTTTTCGACGGCTTCATGCCGGGGATGCAACACGGCGACATCCTGGGCCATGAGTTCATGGGGGAGGTCGTCGAAGTCGGCAGCGACGTGCGCCGGCTCAAGGTCGGCGACCGGGTGGTGGTGCCGTTCACCATCGCCTGCGGCGAATGCGACCAGTGCCGGCGGGGCAATTTCTCCGTCTGCGAACGCTCCAACCGCAACAAGGACGTGGCTGAGAAACTCTTCGGCCACACCACCGCCGGTCTCTTCGGCTACACCCACATCACCGGCGGATACCCGGGAGGCCAGGCCGAGTACGTGCGGGTGCCGTATGCCGACGTGGCCCCGGTGAAGATTCCCGACGGGCTCACCGACGAGCAGGTGCTGTTCCTCGGCGACATCTTTCCGACCGGCTGGCAGGCGGCGGTCCAGTGCGACATCCAGCCGGATGACACGGTGGCAGTCTGGGGAGCCGGGCCGGTCGGCCAGTTTGCGGTGCGCAGCGCCGTGCTGCTCGGCGCCAAGCAGGTGATCTGCATCGACAACGTACCCGAGCGCCTGACCATGGCGGAAGCCGGCGGCGCGGTGGCGATCAACTTCGAGCGCGAAAGCGTGCTGGAGCGCCTGAAGGACCTCACCCACGGCAAGGGTCCGGAGAAGTGCATCGATTCGGTGGGCATGGAGGCCCATGCCACGCGGTCGCTCGATTCGATCTACGACCGCGCCAAGCAGGCGGTGATGCTGGAGTCGGATCGCGCCCACGTGCTGCGCGAGATGATCTACGTCTGCCGGCCGGCTGGCGTCCTGTCGGTGCCGGGCGTCTATGGCGGGCTGATCGACAAGGTGCCGTTCGGCGCGTTCATGAACAAGGGCCTGACGATGCGCACCGGCCAGACGCATGTGAACCGCTGGACCGATGACCTCCTGAGCCGCATCGAGCGTGGCCAGATCGATCCGTCCTTCGTCATCACCCACACGGTGAGCCTCGAGGAAGGCCCGGACATGTACAAGACATTCCGGGACAAGCAGGACGGTTGCATCAAGGTCGTCATGAAACCCTGAGAGGAGTTGGAGCATGGAAACGCTTTCGCACGAGGCGCGGGCAGATCGCAACCTGGGTGCGGCGCACACGGTCGCCCGCGGGCTGGGCTGGTTCAGCATCGGCCTGGGGCTGGCGGAGTCGCTGATGCCGCAGACCATGGCGCGGGCGGTCGGTCTCGAGGGCAAGGAGAATCTGGTGCGGGCCTTCGGGCTGCGCGAGATCGCCACCGGGGTCGGATTGCTGATGGCGCGCGATCCTGAGCCCTGGGTGTGGGGGCGGGTGGCGGGCGACGCGCTGGATTTCGGCGCCCTGACTGCGGGCCTGCGCAACGACAATCCGCACCGTATCGGGACCGCAGTCGCCATGCTGGCGGTTGCCCAGGTGGCGGCGGCGGATGTCGCCTGCGCCAGGGCGCTCGCCAGCCATCGGGAGCAGGCGGAGAACGAGTGGCGCTACATCGACTATCGCGACCGGCGTGGCTTCGACAAGCCGGCGCGGGAGATGCGAGGCGCGGCCCTCAGCGATTTCAGTACGCCGGACGACTTCCGCATTCCGCCGGCGCTGAGGCCTTGGGAAGCACGAGAGCTGCCTGCCGGCGGCCTCTATGTCTGATCAACCGGAGAGCGACGATGACAGCACTACCGCGGCCGGGAGAGCCGAGCGACATGAACCCCGGGGACGAAGTACCACCCGGCTCGCCGGACAGCGGCGAGAACATCTGCCCCCAGTGTCACGGCAGCGGCAAGCTGCAGGGCAAGGGCGACTGCCCGAACTGCGGGGGAACCGGCAAGATCATCCAGGGCATCGGTGGCGCTTGAGCCGTTCGATTCGCGCCCGCCGCTCTTGAGCCGCGCTCGAGCCGAGAAAGGCGGGTGACGCCGCTCGAACCTGGGGGGTGCGGCTTAGACGATGCGGCGGCGGCTGTTGCGCAGGACGACCAGCTTCGACAGCCCGAAGAGATTGACGCCGGTGACCGAGACCACCTGCCAGTCGTGCGACAGGATGTGCCTCTCGTATTCGAAGTCCGCCCGGAATCCGACCTTGTCCGCCACTGATCGAACCGCGCGTTCCATCAGCCACCAGAAGCGGCTGCCGCTGAAGTGGTTGAGCACGAGGATGCTGCCGTCGGGCTTGCAGACCCGGCGGATCTCATGGACCAGGCGATCGGGGTTGGGCGTTACCGACAGCACATAAGGCACGGTGACGCAGTCGAAGCTCGCATCCGGGAAATCCATCCGCTCGGCATTCATGGCATGCAGGGTGATATCCCGCTCCGGCAGCGCCGCCGCCCGCATCCGGGCCCGCTCCAGCATGTCGGGCGACAGGTCGATACCGACCAGCCGCGACGATGCCGGATAACCGGCAAGCGTCAGGCCGGTGCCTACGCCGACCTCAAGGATCGAAGGTGGATTGAGAGCCGACGTGGCAGACGCCATCAGCTTGCGACCCGGGCCGAGGACGCGGCCGAAGACCTGGTCGTAGAGCGGTGCGAAACGGTCGTAGGTGAGCACGACCCCCTGTTCGGTCGGCTCGCCGGGGGCGCGCGACCATTCGGACCCGGATTCGGCCCGGAGCCCTTCCTCGGCCCGCAGGCCTCCTTCACTCATGTTGATCCTCTCCATCGTTCACTCGATCCCGCGGACTGCAAGGCCGATGCCCGCCCGCCCTGGGCCGCGCCGTCCGGCCCTTGTTTTGCCGGCCATCTTATCGGGCTGGCGGCAGCCATGTCGAGTTTGCAAAACTGCAACAGGATGTACGGGCCCGTCCCGCAGACCCGCCTGGTTCGGATCGCCGGACGATTTGGGTACAGGCATTGCCGACCAACGCCTTTCCGGGGCGTCTCTCTTCGCCCATCGCTCCAGCGTCAACGGAGGTACTTCATGGCTCGCTCTGCATCACCTTCCCCTGCCACTTCTGACGGATCGCGACTGGCCATCGTGACCGGCGCGTCATCCGGCATCGGCTATGAACTGGCCCGCTGCTGTGCCGCGGATGGCTTCGGCCTGCTGATTGTCGCCGACGAGCCCGCCATCGAGGAGGCCGCCAGGGTCCTGCGGGCCGAGGGCGCTGTCGTGGAATTCGTGCAGGCCGACCTGGCCACCCGGGCCGGTGTCGACAGGCTGCAGGAGGCCCTGCGCGACCGGCCGGTCGACCTCCTGCTGGCGAATGCCGGACAGGGCCTCGGCAAGGGCTTCCTGGACCAGGCTTTCGCGGATATCCAGCGGGTCGTGGACACCAACATCACCGGTACCCTGGATCTCATCCAACGGGTGGGACGGCAGATGCGCGCGCGGGGCACGGGGCGGATCCTCATCACCGGTTCGATCGCCGGCTTCCTGCCGGGGACCTACCAGGCCGTCTACAACGGCACCAAGGCGTTCATCGACTCGTTCTCGTTCGCGCTGCGACACGAGTTGAAGGACACCGGCGTGACCGTGACCTGTCTGATGCCGGGTCCGACCGATACCGAATTCTTCGAGCGCGCCGACATGCTGGATACGCGCGTCGGCCAGGGCAAGAAGGACGATCCTGCCTTCGTGGCCAAGGTCGGCTACGAAGCGATGATGAAAGGCGAGGGCGACGTCGTGGCAGGCTGGAAGAACAAGCTGCAGACGGCCGCTGCGGCGGTCACGCCGGCGGGCATGCTCGCCGAGCAGCATCGGCGGATGGCCGAGCCGGGCAGTGCGAGGAAGTAGCCCGCTCGCGCCGCTTGCAGGTGCCCCGGCGCGGCCGGGGCACCGCGGCGACTCGGTCAGGCGGGGCTGCAGGCGCGCTCTTCGCGGCGGCTTGCCTCCAGCCGCCGCAGCACGTGGCGGCGCACGCCGTCATCGAGGCTGGTCTCGAACTTCCGCGCAAAAAACTTGTCGCTGGCGGCAAGCGCCTGGAGGTCGCCCCGGTTGAAGGTGCGGGGATGCGAGCCGATGAAGTCGTTGACCAGATGGTTCGAGGGCACGATCTCGAACGGCGAGTTGCCGAGCAGGGTGGGGAACAGGATCTCGTCGCAGACCTTCAGGCTCATCAGGTAGGGTACCAGCGGGCTGTTCTCCCCCTGGTCGACGAGGTACTCGCAGACGTCGCGGCGCAGGCAGAACCAGAGGCTGCCCACCAGCGGGGCCGTGCCGTCGTGGAACGGATGGTTGTCCAGCAGGCCCGCGCGCGCTGCCTGGTGGATCTGCTTGCCCAGCCATTGCAGTGCCGTGAGCTGCGATCCCGGATCCGGCCGGTCGTGGATGCCGAGGTTCGCTTCCCGCACGGTGACCGGATCGTCGCCCAGGTACCAGCGCCGGGAACGGCTGAGCAACCGGGCAGACAGCTTTTCCGCCCGGCAGAAGACGCGATGGCCATGGCTCATCATGACCCGCTCGTCGCTGTCGAGGTTGATCACGTCGGCATGGATCGGCTTCCAGCCTGCCTGCAGGTGCCGCCGCAGCTCGCCGACCGGCCGCAGCGGCAGGCATGAGCCGCTGAGCAGCTGGAAGTAGTCGAAGTGCGAGCGGGCCAGGGCTGTGCGGATCAGGTGGAAGATGGCACGCGGCAGCGCCGGCGATCCCCAGCCGGTTTCGACGTAGTCCTCGATCAGATAGGCGTGCGAGCGCGGGAGGTCGAAGCGCGGTTGCTTGGAGTAGTCGTGATGGACGATGACAGGATCGTCGCCGCCCAGGCTCTCGATCAATTGGCGGACCGCGTCTTCCGGTTCCTTAGCGGTCAGAATGCCGAACGCAATCTGCATCAAATACTTTCCTTCGGTCTCGTAGCCCTGGCGCCGGCGATGATGACCTCGCCGAGTTCCTTCGCCTTGCCGTGTTTTCCCTCCGTCAGCAGCCAAGCGTGCCCGCTACCGCGGACGGTCCGGGTTGAAGCATGGCAGGCGTGGCAGCGTCCGGGCTGCTGCACGACGTAACTTAACGAATCTACGGGGAGGGAAGGGAACGGGAAGGTCTAAGCCCCTTGTACATCCGCGCCTATTGGTGCAAAAGATGCGCCCGGGAGAGGGGTCGGTAACCGACTGCAACGATCTGCTTCAGGGAAGGGCGGCGCGCCGCGCGAGGG
>JAEZQX010000577.1 GCA_023441105.1 Pseudomonadota bacterium
GCTCGCCACGGCGCCCGCCGCGGCCCCGGCCGACGGCGCACCGGCCTCGCGCCGACCCGGGCTGTCGCAGCCGCGGCTGTACGTGCTGGCGATCGGCATCAGCAACTACAAGCGCCCGGAGTACAAGCTGGGGCTGGCCGCCAAGGATGCGGGCGACTTCGCGGCGGCGATGCGGACGCAGGCCGGCAAGCTCTATCGCGACGTCCAGGCCCGCACGCTGGTGGACGAGCAGGCCACCCGGCTGGCCATCATCGCCAACCTCAAGTGGCTCAGCGACACGGTCGGCCCCGGCGACATCGGCATGCTGTTCCTGGCCGGCCATGGCATCAACGCCAAGACCGGGCAGTACTACTTCGTGCCGCACGAAGGCAGCCACGAGCAACTCGAGCAGACCGGCCTGCCGGAAGCGGCGATCCGCGACACGCTCGGCCGCATGCGCGGCAAGGCGCTGTTCTTCGTCGACACCTGCTTCGGCGGCAACGTCGTCGGCAACTTCGCCACCGCCAGCCGCGAGCTCGCGCGCATGGCCAACGACCTGGCCGCCGCCGAGAACGGCGTCGTGGTGTTTGCCTCGAGCTCCGGCAAGCAATTGTCCGAAGAGAACGACGCCTGGGGCAACGGCGCCTTCACCAAGGCGGTGCTGGCCGGCCTGTCCGGGGAAGCAGACCTGACGCGTACCGGCCGCATCACCTTCAAGGGACTCGACTTCTACGTCTCCGAGGAAGTGCGCAAGCTGACCGAAGGCCGGCAGACGCCGGTGACGATCACGCCGATCGGCGTGCCCGACTTCGCCATCGCGCGGCTCGGCGCCATCTGACCGCCCCCGGGAGCCTGCGCGGCAAAAGCGCACGCTCCTAGCGCAGGACCGCGCCGAAGGCGCCGATGCCGAAGACCTCGTCGCCGAAGCCCAGGGCGACCACGTTGCCGGCGCCGCGGTCCTGGAGATCGCGGATCGGCGGCAGGCCCGCGATCGGCGTCGGCGGCACACGCGTGCCCTGCCCGGCGACACCCTGCAGCCCCCAGTACAGCACCGTCCCCGCCTGGTCGAGCGCCACCAGCCCGCCCTGCACCGCCACCACCTTGCGGATGCCGGCCAATCCCTCGACCGGCGCTGCCAGGTAGCGCAGCGCCTGCGGCTCGTTGCCGAGCCGGCCCTGCGTCGCCAGGCCCCAGCCCCACACCGTGCCATCGGTGCGCAAGGCGATGGCGGTCGCATCGGCGGCAAGCACCGAGACGACGCGGTCCAGCGCGGCGCCGGTCGCCAGCATGACCGGCCCGGGCGGCTGCAGGAACACCGCATTGGCGCCCCGCCCGAGCGCGCCCTGGCGCTCCGACCCCCAGGAAAACACGCGGCCGTCCGAAAGCAGCGCGAGCGAATAGTCGAGGCTGGCGGCCACCGACCGCACGCCGGCCGGCAGCGATACTGCCTGCGGCGCAACCTGGGCGCCGCTGCCGGGAAGTCCCAGCTGCCCGGCGCTGTTGTCGCCCCAGGCAAGCGCGCGGCCGTCGACGGTGCGGGCCAGCCCATGGCCGGTGCCGAAGACGACGTCGCTGGCGCCATTGGCCTGCGACAGCGCGGCCGCGGCGGCAACCGGGATCTCCGCTTCGCCCTCGGTCGCGAGGCCGAAGCGGAAGGTGGCCGGGTCGGTGTCGCGCGGAAACTGGTTGCTGCCGATCCCCTGCACGCTGCCGTCCACCCGGCGCACCAGCAGCGCCGCGCCATCGGCGAACAGCGCCGTCGCCGGCAGCGCGGTGCCGGGGAGTGCGGGGTCGACTGGCAGCGGCGCCTCGGCTGCGCCGGGGCTCGACACCAGCACGCGGCCATCGGACATCAGGCGCGCGGTGAACTGGAGTTGCTGCGCCTGGTACTGGCCGAACTGGACGACCTGCGGCAGCGGCGGATTGCCGGCGTCGACGCCGTAGCGCGCGTTGACCCGGTCGATGCCGGCGACCAGATCGCCCGGCAGTTGCGTCGCCTCGTAGGCCAGCTGGTCTGCCGCTGCCAGCGCGGTCCCGTCCGGTCCGGCGCCGTCGATCGTGCCGTCTGCCAGGTCGCGCGACAACTGCGTGGCGATGCTCAAGCCCGGCGCCGGCAATGGCGGATTGAACTGGTTGCCGACGAAGGTCAGTGCCGCGATCACGCTCCCGTAGCGCCCGGCGGGCGTGTCGGGCAGCGCCCCCTTGCTCGAGCCGGCGTTGATCAGGACCGGCAACGTGGTCACGTGATCGACCGCATACGAAGCCGGCAACTGGCTGTTGATGGCGACCCGGACCCGCTCGTTGGCTTGCCGCGCCCGCTCCGCCCGCGGCAAATTCGCGAGCTGCGCATCGTTGTCGGCATGGGCGACGGCGGCATCCGACAGCGGCGTGAGACCGATGTTGCCCCGGATCCGTTCGACATGCGCGCGCAGAACCTGCCCGTCCGGGAAGGCGATCCAGGTGTTCTTCGCTTCGTCGAAATATTCGGTGTCGGCCTGGCCGACCAGTTCGACCAGCAGCGACCCGGCATAGCTGCGCCCCGGTCGGATGGTGACCATGCCGCTGGCTGGATCGGTGATGGCCGGCCCGAGGCGCGTGCCGTCGTCGAGCGTCGCGTAGACCAGCGCGTTGCGGAACTGTCCCAGCGAACCACCGGCGCCGACACCGCCGCCGCCGTCGCCGCCACCGCCAACGCCGCCGTCACCTTGCACGCCGCTGA
>JAEZQX010000584.1 GCA_023441105.1 Pseudomonadota bacterium
AGTCGGTGGCGCAGTCGGGGCTGTTCGTGGTCGCCGACGGCATGGGCGGCTACAACGCCGGAGAGATCGCCGCCGAGATCGCCGTCCAGACCGCCTGCCGGCTGATCCCGCTTTCGCTGCCGCCGCAGCTGCTGCCACAGCTGCCGGCTCCCCTTCAGGATTCCGGCGCGACGTCGCCGGCAGCGCTCGAGCCCCAGCCCGGCGTCGAGTACGCCCTGCGCCTGGCGCACGACGCGTGCAACGCCCAGATCCGCCAGTACGCGGCCGACAATCCGGACTGCCTGGGCATGGGCACGACCCTGGTGAGCTGCCTGATCCGCGACGGCCGCCTGCACGTGGCCCACGTCGGCGATTCCCGCGCCTACCGGCTGCGCGACGGCCTGTTGCAGCGTCTCACCCGCGACCATTCGATCGGCCAGGAACTGCTCGACAACGGCACGCTGACGGCGGCGCAAGTGCGCCGCGTGCCCGGCCGCGGCATCCTCACCCGAGCCCTGGGCGTCGAACGCGACGTGGACAGCGAGTGCCACGCCTGGGACTGGCGCAGGACCGACACCTTGCTGGTCTGCACCGATGGCGTGGCCGACCTGCTCGACGACGAGCGCATCCGGCAATTGCTGATCGCGGCAGCGGCCGGCGGCCCGTGCGCGCAGGCGCGCGCGCTGGTGGCCGCGGCGCTGCAGGCCGGCGGCACCGACAATGCGACCGCCCTGGTGGTGCGCAACGCGGCCGATACCGCCGCCAGCGGCGACGCCGCCGACGAGGCGGGTGCCGGCCAATGCGCCGGCGGCGGCTACGGCGTTGCAGCCTGCGCCGATGTCGCCGGCATGGCGGCATGTCCGCAGGCGGAAGAACAAGAACGAGCTCGAGAACAACAAGCGCGGCCCGCGCGCATCGCCGGCTTGCGCAACCAGGAACTCAACTGATGCAGCAGGAAGAGCGGGCCACCGTCGGCAAGCTGGTGCTCTCGGCCGCCAACCGGGTCTTGCGGGAGGTGCTGATCGACCGCAAGCGCCTGACCATCGGCCGCCGGCCCTACAACGACCTGCTGCTCGACGACCTCACGGTCTCGGGCGAGCACGCGATCGTGCATACCGTCACCGGCGAATCGGTGATCCACGACCTGAAGAGCCGCAACGGCACGCTGATCAACGGCGCGCCGGTCATGCAGCAGCAGCTTGCCGACGGCGACTGCGTCGACATCGGCATCTACCGCCTGGTCTACAAGGTGGAGCGGGTCGAGGCCAGCCGCACGCCGCCGGGCTTCAGGCCGTCGTTCATTCCGCCGAACCAGTCGCTGGTCCCGACCAACCTTGCCGGTGCCCGCACCAGTGCCTGGGTGCCGTCGAGCGCCGGCCTTCCGCGGCTGCCGGGCTCGGCGCGGCCGGGGCTGGGCATGGCCGGCAATCCCGTCAATCCCGCCAACCCGGCGATCGCCGCCTCCGCCATGCCGGAGGACGTGCGTCCGGCCTCGCTGCGGTTTCTGGGGGGCCACGACGCCGGCCGGCAGATGATGCTGGAGCGGCCGATCGTCAGTATCCGCAACGGCAATGGCCAGGTCGCCGTCATCGCGCGGCGCGCCAGCGGCTACTTCCTCACTCACGTCGAAGGCCTGGCCTATCCGCTGGTCAACGGCGAGTCCATCGGGCTCGGCGCCCACGTGCTGCGCGACAACGACCTGATCGAGCTTGCCGGGACGATCATCCAGTTCAGCCTCGACCATTGAGAGTGCGCCGATGAAGCAACTCGACGCGATCAAGCGCTCCTTGCGCTCCTACCGTATCTGGTCGGTGCTTGCCGGCTTCGTGCTCACGGCCATCGCCTGCCTGCACCTGCTCGGCTATGTGCAGCTCGGCGCCGTCGTCGAGATGGACCGGCTGGTGCAGGACACGCGCGCGCGCTGGCGGCTGCCGGTGCCGCAGGAACAGGTCGTGATCGTCGATATCGACGAGAAGAGCCTCGCCGAGCAGGGGCGCTGGACCTGGCCGCGCGCGACGCTGGCCGAGCTGGTCAGGCGGGTCGTCGACCAGGGCGGCGCCAAGGTCCTCGGCTTCGATATCGTGTTCGCCGAGCCGCTGCCCGGCGACGACCAGGTCTTCGCCGACGCGATCCGCGGCCGGCCGGTGGTGCTGGGCTACTACTTTTCCAGCGATGAAGGCGGACGCACCATCGGCAGCCTGCCGGCGACGGTCTTCGCGGCCGGCGATCTCGCCTCGCAGGGGCTGCGTCCGTACAGCTGGGACGGCTACGGCGCGAACCTCGCGCCGCTCACCGAGGCTGCGCGAGCCAGCGGCTTCTACAACGCGCGGGTGGACGACGACGGCATCGTGCGCGCACTGCCGCTGCTGTCCGAGCACGATGGGCATCTCTACGAGTCGTTGTCGCTGGCCGTACTGCGCCTGTACCTCGATGCCCAGTCGATCCGCTTGTCGTCGCAGAGCGTCGCCATCGGTGGTGGCGGACTGCAGGCGGCGGTGGCGTCCGAGCTCGGCGGTCCGGCGGTGGAACCTCGCCAGTCCGATGCGCCAGGCGCCGTGGACACCGGCGTGGTCATCCCCATCTCGGCCGATGTCACCGCCCTGGTGCCGTTCGCCGGCGCGGCCGGTCCGGCGGCCAGGCGTTTCAGCTACGTATCCGCCAGCGACGTGCTGAAGGGGCGGGTCGACCCGGCCATGTTCAAGGACCGGATCGTGCTGGTCGGCGCCTCGGCGCAGGGCATCGGCGATCGCCAGGCAACCGCGGTCAACCGCAGCACGCCCGGCGTCGAGATCCATGCGACGCTGATCGCCGGCGCCTTGTCCGGCGACCTGCAGTCCGCGCCCTGGCATGGGCCGGTCGGCATGGCCTTGCTGACGCTGGCGGTCGGTTTCATGGTGTCCTGGTGGATGCCGCACCTCGCGGCTGCCGGCATCGGCATCCTCTCCGGCGTGCTGATGGGGCTCCTGTACCTGCTCAACCTTGCCGCCTTCACCCACTACGGCTGGGTGCTGCCGGTGGCGCCGACCTTCTCGCTGGTGTTGGTGGTGGCAACCATGAACCTCGCCATCGGCCACTTCGTCGAAGGCAAGGCGCGGCGGGCGGTGATCGAGTTGTTCGGGCAGTACGTGTCGCCCGAGCTGGTGCGGCGCATGGCGCGCCGGCCGCAGGACTATCCGATCGAAAGCCAGAACAAGAAGCTGACCATCCTCTTCGCCGACGTGCGCGGCTTCACCCGCATCGCCGAGGCGATGGAGCCGCATGCCCTGCGCGAATACCTCAACCGCTTCCTGACGCGCATGACCGAAGTGGTCCATCGCCACGAGGGCACCGTCGACAAGTACATGGGCGACGCGATCATGGCCTTCTGGGGCGCGCCGATCGACGATCCGCGCCAGGAGGACAATGCCGTGGCGGCGGCGATCGAGATGCAGAAGGCGGTGGCATCGCTCAACGAGGAGTTCGAGCAGCGCGGCTGGCCGCTGCTGGCGATCGGCATCGGCATCAACTCCGGCACCGCGCGGGTCGGTGACATGGGCTCGCAGCTGCGCCGCACCTACACCGCGATCGGCGATGCGGTGAACCTCGCCGCGCGGCTGGAGGCGGCGACCAAGAAGTTCAACCTGCCGGTGCTCATCGGGGAAGAGACTGCGAAGGGCATCACCAAGGTGGCGCTCGAGCCGCTCGGCGAAACCGATGTGCCGGGCCGCTCCGAGCGCGTCAAGGTCTTTTGCCCCAAGGTCTTCATCAAGGTCAGTCCCCGCGTTCCCGAGACAGTGATTTAATCCTGCCATGCGCTTGCAAGTACTAGGCTGCAGTGGCGGAATCGGCGGCTCGATCAGCGGGCCGGTCGTCGGCGAGCGCGCGGGCGACCGGGCTGCGGAAGAGGCGATCGCGAATGCCTCGCGCAGGGCCGCGGGGCAGGGCGCGATGCTGGAGCGGCGGCGCGCGCCGGCGTTTGCCGGGGAGGTCGCGGCGGGAGGCGCCGGCGGTGGTTCCGACTCCGGCTACGATCTGGCGAGCGACGCGGCCGGCCCCGTCACTGAAGTCCATGCGGGTCCTGGACTGCAACGCGGTTCCGGTGCCCGGATGTTCCGGCGTGCCGACCAGCTGCGGACCTCGTCCTTCCTGCTCGACGACGACATCCTGATCGACGCCGGCACCGGCGTCGAGGACCTGACGGTACCCGAGCTGGCGCGCATCGACCATGTGTTCCTCTCGCATTCACATCTCGATCACATCTGCGCGCTGCCGCTGATGATCGATTCCGTCGGCGGCTCGCGCAAGAAGCCGCTGGTGGTGCATGCGCTGCAGGAGACGATCGATGCGCTCAAGGCGCATATCTTCAACTGGGTCATCTGGCCCGACTTCACCGAGATACCTCACTACGAGCGGCCGTGGATGGTGTTCGAACCGCTGACCGTCGGCACTGCGGTCACGCTGGGTGATCGCCGTATCCGGCCGATTGCAGCCAACCATACGGTGCCCGCGATCGGCTTCCATCTGTCGGCGCCGGGCGGGTCGATCGTCTACTCCGGCGACACCTGGCCGAATGCGGAGTTCTGGCGGACGATCAACGGCATTCGCGACCTCAAGTACCTCATCATCGAGAACGCCTTCTCCAACAAGGAGCAGGATCTCGCCATCACCGCCAAGCACCTGTATCCGATCCAGCTCAGCCAGGAGCTGGGCAACCTGCGGGTCGAGCCGCAGATCCTGATCACGCACCTCAAGCCGTCGGATCGGGAGCTGATCGCGCAGGAGATCAATG
>JAEZQX010000002.1 GCA_023441105.1 Pseudomonadota bacterium
GCACAGGCAGGGGCCGCCGCGCCGGCAGGACCCGCCGCGCCAGCGGCGCCGCAGGCGGACACGCCCGACCAGCTCGAGCGCTGGCTGCGCCAATCGGTGAAGCTGCCGGATGGCCAGAACCTGCGCATCGAAGTCGAGATCGGCACGATCAACCGCGGCCTGAAGCTCGCCCCTTGCGACAAGGCCGAGCCGTTCCTGCCCGGCAACGCCCGCCTGTGGGGGCGCGCCAACATCGGCCTGCGCTGCGTCGCCGGCGCCCGCTGGACCACCTTCATCCCGGTGCGGGTCACGGCCTGGGGGCCGGCGCTGGTGGCGCGGTCGATGCTGCCGGCGGGCCGGATCCCGCAGCTCGACGATTTCGTGGTGCAGGAAGTGGACTGGGCGGCGAGCCGCTCCACGCCGGTGGCCAACCGCAACCTGCTGGACGGCCAGGAGCTGATCCGGCCGGTCGCCGCCGGTCAGCCGCTGCTCACCGAGTATCTGCGCATCGCGCCCACGGTACGGGCGGGCGATCCGGTACCGGTCATCCTCGAGGGCGAGGGATTTTCCATCGGCATCGAGGCAGTGGCCCTGTCCGCGGCGGCAGACGGACAACAGGTCAGGGTACGAACGGGCACCGGGAAGGTGCTGAACGGCACGGTCGACGGAAGATCCGTGAAAATTCTCCGCTGATCGACGCTAAAGGTCCGGCGCGCGCGGCCGATACTACGGTTGAGGTCGCCCGCCTGGGCGTGCAAGGAGCCAATGTCATGATGATCGGGAAGCCAACTGATGTGGGGTCGCCGCAGTCTGCGTCGCGCACAGCCGACGCGACCTCCCGGCGCATGGAAACCGGCGGCGCCGGCGGGAAGGTCGACGGCGTCCAGCCGACCGACAGCGTCAAGCTGTCCGACACCGGCCGGGCGATCGCCGCGACCGGCGAAGCAGTGTCCGAATTCCGTTCGGACAAGGTCGCGGCGCTGAAGAAGGCGATCGCAGAGGGCACCTACCAGGTGCAGGCGAAGGTGGTGGCCGAGCGGATGATCATGGAAGCCGCCGAACTGCTGGAATCGATGACGGCGCAGGGTGCCTGAGGTGACTGGCTCCAGCGCCGCCTGGGTCGGCGACCTGATCAGGTTGCTGGCCGACCAGCGCGAGGCCCTGCTGCGGGATGGCCCGGCTGCTGCCGACGAGATCGAGACGCACAGCCGTCGGCTGGAGCAAGCCCTGGCCGGCGTCGCTGCAGCGGCGTCGGGCTCGGCGGTGGCAGGTGCCGGGAACGCCCTGCCGGCCACTGCTGCCGCCCGCCCCTCGCCGGCGGAGCTGGCCCGGCTCCAGGATGAACTGCAGGCGAACCAGGCGATCCTGTCCCGCTTGGCTGCCGGCAACCGGCGGGCGCTGGACACGCTGTTCGGGGAAGCTTCGCTCTACTCCCGGTAGGTCGAGCGCCTGCTCGCGGTAGGTCGATCCTACCGGTCAATGCCGTCCCGCTAACACCTGGTCCGACTTCCGGCGGTCATTCCCGGCGCCCCGGCGCCGGGATCCCCCATGGTCAGGCGCTTCCGAGATGCGTGGCGGGCAGGCCCCGCGACCACTGCTCCGCCATGCGGCGCAGGAGGTTGCCGAAGTCGGCCGTGAAGCCAGCGCTGTCGAACAAGGTGGCCGTGTTCCGCGCGGCGATCAGACGGTCGCGGATCGCCTGCCGGCGGCCGGCGTCGTTGGCGAGCGCGATCACCTTGTCCTCATAGCCCTGCAACGTGTCCGTGCCGAGTTCTGGCAGCCCCACGGCATCGAGCAGGCTGGCTGCCACCCGGGAGGCGAACGACCGTCCCGAATAGGTGGTTACCGGCACGCCCGCCCACAACGCGTCGCTGGCCGTGGTATGTCCGTTGCAGGGCCAGGTGTCGATGAACAGGTCCGCCAGGGCCAGGCGGGCCAGGTGCTGCTGCGTGGGCACCCGCGGCGCGAACACCAGGCGGCTGGCGGGGATGCCGCGCGCCTCGGCCTGCGCGCGCAACTGTGCCGGTGCCTGGTCGTTCCACTGCAGAAGCCAGAGGACCGCATCCGGGAGTCGGTGCAGCAGCCGGCACCAGGCATCGAAGACCTCCGGCGACAGCTTGAACGGCTGGTTGAAGCCGCAGAGCACCAGCGCCTCGGGCGGCAGCCCCGCCTGTTCCCGGGTGCAGTGCGCCGGCAGCGGGCGCTGGCGGTCATTGGGCTGGTAGCAGCGCGGCATCAGCGCCAGCTTCTCGCTGTAGTGCGACTCGTGCCCGAGCGGCGAGACGATGCGATCGCCGATGAAGTAGTCGATGTAGTCCGCACCGGTGGTGCCGGGGAATCCCAGGAAGCTGGCCTGTACCGGCGCCGGGCGGTAGGCGAAGATGCCCAGCCGGCTGTTCTTGGTATGTCCCTTCAGGTCGACCAGCACCTCGACGCCATCCGCGCGGATGCGGCGGGCGACCTCCCGGTCGCTGATCGTCGCCACGTCGACGAAGCGCGCCTGGGAGCGCTGCAGGCGCTGGCGCATCACGCTGCCATCGTCCGCGCCGTGCGAGTAGAGGGTCACTTCGAAGCGGCCCGGATCGAACTGCTCGAAGACCTCGGCCATCAGGTGGGCAGTGGCGTGCTGGTGAAGATCGTTCGACACGAAGCCGATGTGCAGGCGGTCGCCCAAGGGGCGCGGCGGCACGGGCTCGAAGGGCTCGACCCCCCGCGCCGCGAAGCGGGCACAGGAGCGTGCGACCTGCAGATGCTCTTGGGGTTCGTCCGTCATCGTGACGTGCGCAAAGACACCGGTCCAGGCATCCGCATCCGGGCCGAGGTCGGCAGCCATCCGCCGCAACGCCGCCAGGTCATCGCCCGCATGCTCCCAGCGACACAGCTCACGCTCGATGTAGGTGAGCAGCGCCTGGGCCATCAGGTCCCCGTCCCGGCCCAGTCCAAGGGCCAGCGCCGTGCGGCAGCATTCGGTGGCCTCCTGCTTGCGGCCGAGGGCATCGAAGGACACCGCCAGCCGGTAGTACGACAACGCGTCGTCCATCTTGCGCCCGAGCACCTCGAACAGGGCAACGATGGCCTGCTGGTGCTGGCCTGCCAGCGCCAGGGCCTCGCCCAGGTTCCGGTAGTAGTCGGCGGTAAGGGGGACATCCGCGGGAACCTGCTGCCACAGGGCCACGCATTCCGCATAGCGGTTCTGCTGCTTGAGGCAGGCGGCGGCGAGGTCGCGCCCGACGTGGCTGGCGGGGTCCAGCGCCAGCGCCGCCATCGCGTCGGCCAACGCCGCGTCGAGGCTGCCGAGCTTCATCCGCGCATTGGCGAGGTTGAGCAGGAACAACGAATCGCCCGGGCTTGCCTGTGCCGCCGCCAGGAAGGCCGCCTCGGCCCGTCGCCAGTCGGCCACCTGCGCGTACTTCACGCCCTGCTGCCAGCTGCGGTGCGCGCGCTCGCGGGCTCGCGCACCCGCGTCGCGGGGAGCCCGGCGGGTCTTGTCGGAGATGGAGCTTTGGGACATGTATCGCAGCCTGATGAGTTGAGGAACGCGAAAGCGGGAACGCGAAGCGGGAAGCCGAAACGGGGAGGCCTGAAGCGGTCGCGGCGTTCGAGCCTAGAGCCAGCTCTTGAGCTGCGACCGCAGCCGGGACACGGCCTGGCTATGGAGTTGCGAAACGCGAGATTCGGTCACGCCGAGGACGGCTCCGATCTCCTTGAGGTTGAGCCCTTCCTCGTAGTAGAGGCCCATCACCAGCTTCTCGCGCTCCGGCAGCTGCTCGATGCGCTCGACGAGCGCAGTGCGAAAACGCTGGTCGCCGAGACGTTCGAGCGGCAGCGCAGCCGCCGACGGCAGCGCCTTCTGCAGGAAGCCCTCTTCGCCGTCGTCGCCGGCAGCCTCCTCCAGGTAGACCAGCTGCGCGCCCTTGGCGTCGAGCAGGAACTGCTGGTAGTCGGCGAGCGACATCCTGAGGTGGGCGGCAATCTCGGCCTCCGACGGGGCGCGATGCAGGCGCTGCTCGAGGACGTGGACCGCCGATTCGATGGTGCGCTGGTTGCGCCGCACCGATCGCGGCATCCAGTCGCTGCCACGCAGCTCGTCGAGCATCGCGCCGCGCACCCGCTGCATGGCGAAGGTCTCGAACTGCGTGCCCTGCCCGGCGTCGTAGCGCGAGACCGCGTCCAGCAGGCCGATCATGCCGGCCTGCACCAGGTCGTCGATATCGACATTGGCCGGCAGGCGCGCCGCCAGCTGCGCCGCGACCCGTCTCACCATCTGCCCGTAGCGCTCCACGACCGATTCGCGATCCAGCACTCCTTGTTGCGTATACATGGATTCCCGGGGCGTGGATCAGTGGGCGCGTCCGAGGCGCGCTGCCGGCATCAGCAGGTCCGACGGCGAGTAGCCCTGGATCCCGATCTCGAACTGCTGCAGGCGAGCCAGAGCGGCCTCGCTGATGGCAGCATGGCCATGGGTATCGCGCGCCAGCGGCTCGATCTCGATGTCGAGGAAGCGGCGCGCGCAGGAAGCCAGGCGGTAGTGGGCGTCGGTCGCATGCTGCAAGCTCGGCGCGTCCACGAAGTGGGTCGCGAAGCGGCGCAAGCCATGACCGGCGACGATGGTCTTGAGCGTCGCATAGTCCGTCGGCAGCCGCTCGCGCTCGTGGGACAGCAGCAGCAGCATCGCCGGCTGGCGGCCATGCAGCCAGCGGGCAAGCCGCAGCGGATCTTCCAGCAGCACCACCCGGTCCACCGGCGCGTGTGCTTCCACGTCGCCCAGGTCGTGGCCGAGGTCGAGCCGGTCGAAGAGCACCGGTGTCATGCCGTCGCGCCGGAGCCTGTGCGTCAGCAGCGCGGCATAGCCCCGGCAGGCGGCTGCCGGCGCGCAGCACGCCATCGGGAGCACCGACGGGTCGCGCGGCGAAAACAGGCGGCGCAGGCCATCGGCCTGGTCGGCGGCCGTCTCAAACATGCGCGCCCTCCAGGATGAACCGAACCTCGGCATTCTCCAGTTCGCCGTCGTCCGCCGCTCCGCCCTGCGGCGCCCGCAGCGCGGACTTGACCAGGTACTCGAAATCCGGCCCGTGGAAGTCTTCCGGCACGCGCTGGCCGTTGGCGAAGCCGAGCAGGCGCAGGCGGTTGCGCACCAGGCAGTCGATGGCGCTGCCCAGATGGACCGCCTCGTCCGTCTTGGACAGCAGCACGCCGGCGCAATCCTGCGCCTGGTAGGCGGCGGCGACCTCCTGCAGGCTGGCGGCCTGCATGCCGGCGTTGAGGACGACCACCCGCTGGACCGGATCGAGGTCGAGCGCAGCCAGGAGCTGGCCCAGGCGGGTATCGCGCTGGCCGACGCCGGCGGTGTCGATCAGCACCAGCCGCCGGTCGCGGAACAGGCCCAGCAGCTCCTGCAGCGCCGCACGGTCGTGGGCGACATGCACCGGCACGCCGAGCATCTGGCCGAAGGACCGCAGTTGCTCCTGTGCGCCGATCCGGTACACGTCGGCGGTGATCAGGGCCACCTGCCCGGCGCCATGCTGCATGGCGTACTGGGCGGCGATCTTGGCGACGGTCGTGGTCTTGCCGACGCCGGTGGGGCCGGTCAAGGCGAACACACCGCCTTGGTCGAACAGCGAATGGGCCGTGCCGGACGGTGCGGCGGCAGGCGACGACTCGGGATGGAAGCTCGCCAGCGTACGGGCCAGCGTGTGCCGCAGCCAGTTGTCGGCCTGCGAATCGCTGAAGTCCATCGGCAGCAGGTCGCACAGCGACTTCGACAGCGTCGGGGAGAACTGGCGGGCCAGCAGCAGCCGCAACAGGCGCATCTGCGATGGCCGCCGGCGGGCGGTGTCGAACCAGCGCACCGTCTCCAGCTGACCGGCGATGAACTGCTTGATCGAGCGCAGCTCGTCGAGCAGCGCCGACTGGCTCTCGGCGTTCAGGCGGTCGCGCAGCGCCGCATCCTGTGGCACAGCCACCGGCGCCTGCGGCATGGCGAGACGGGCGGAAAGGCCGGCTGCCGCCGATTGGGCGCCGGGAGCAATAGTTCGCGCGCCCGCTGGCGCGGCTTCCTGGCCGGATGCCTGGGCCGCGGCGGCGGCGCGGGAGTGCGGGAAGTGGGCCGCCGGATTCGGCCGGCGCTCCTGGCGCTCCTGGCGTTCCTGCCGCTCGCGGGCGTAGTTCTCGAAAGAGACCGTGCTCATCGGCCGCCGCTCGCTGCCCTGGTCCGCTTCGTCGGCGTCGCGCGCGCTCATGCGCGGCATGGCATTGGCGGCCGCGCGGGTCGGGGCCGGTTCCGCAGGGCGGAGCGCGACTTCCGGCGTCACCTGCGGCTGCAGGTGGCGGCGCTGCAGGGGCACGCCTTGCACGATGGCGGTCAGCTCGACGCCGTCGGACGTCTGGCGGCTGTCGACGATCTGGACGTCCGCGCCGAACCGCGCCTTCGCCAGCGCCATCGCTTCACGGGTGGTACGGCCGATAAACGTCATCGTATTCATCGATTACTCCCAATCAAATGACCGATACGGATCGAATGCGTATCGGGAATTTCCGCATGCGCCAGCACGCGCAGCCGCGGCGCGGCCTTGCGTACCATGCCCGCCACCGGCACGCGGATGCGGTCCGGCACCAGCAGGCAGCCCGGCAGGCCCTGCTCTTCCTGTTTCTGCGCGGTGCGCGCCGCTTCGCCGGCGACGAATTCCGCCACCGACGGATCGAGCGATCCGGTCGCCCCCGGGGCGAGCGACTGCATCAGCAGCGCTTCCAGCGCCGGATCGAGGGCGATCACCGACAACTCGCTGGTCTGGCCGAAGAGCTGCTGCACGATCGCCGGCGACAGCGCGATCCGCGCCTCGCGGGTCAGGTCCGCCGCGTCCTGGGTGCGCGGACCATGCTCGGCCAGCACCTCGACGATGGTCTTGAGGTCGCGGATGTGCACCGATTCCTCGAGCAGGTTCTGCAGCACCTTCTGGAACACCGGCACCGTCACGACCTTCGGCACCACCTCGTCGACCAGCTTCGGCGCATGGCGACCGAGGTGCTCGAGCAGCTGCTGCGCCTCGGCGCGGCCGAGCAGCCGCCAGGCATGCAGCTGCATCAGGTGGTGCAGGTGGGTCGCGATCACGGTCGCGGAATCGACGACGGTGTAGCCGGCGGCCTGCGCCATCTCGCGCTCGGACTGCTGGATCCAGACTGCCGGCAAGCCGAAGGCCGGGTCGACGGTCTTGTTGCCGGCCAGCGGCGTGCTGGCGTGACCCGGGTCGATCGCCATCCACATGCCGGGGAATGCTTCGCCGCTGCCCACCGCCACGCCCTTGAGGCTGATCCGGTAGGTCGTCGGGCGCAGGTCGAGCTGGTCGCGGATGTGGACCGCCGGCGGCAGGAAGCCGACCTCCTGGGCGAACTTGCGTCGTACCCCTTTGATACGGCCGAGCAGGTCGCCGCCGTTGTCCTTGTCGACCAGCTGGATCAGCTTGTAGCCGACCTCGAGGCCCAGCGTGTCGACCGGCTGGACATCGTCCCAACTGGCGTCGCCGTTCGCCTCGGCCTGGGGCGCTGCCGGCGCCTCCGGCGCGGGAGGCGGCAGCTTGCTCAGGCGGAAGGCGAGATAGCCGATGCCGGCGGCAAGCCCGATGAATGCGACATGCGGCATGCCCGGGATCATGCCCAGGACGCCGATGATGCCGGCCACCAGGCCCAGAGCGCGCGGCAAGGACAGCAGTTGCTTGGCCACCTGGCCGCCGATGTCGTCGTCGCCGTCGCCGACCCGCGAGACGATCAGGCCGGCCGCCACCGAGATGACGAGGGCCGGCACCTGCGCCACCAGCGCATCGCCGATCGCCAGCAGGACGTAGTTGTTGGCGGCGTCGCCGATCGCCAGCGAATGCTGCACGGTGCCAATCACCAGGCCGCCGACGATGTTGATCGCCAGGATCAGGATGCCGGCCACCGCATCGCCACGGACGAACTTGGAGGCGCCGTCCATCGAGCCATAGAAGTCGGCCTCGCGCGACACCTCCTGGCGACGCTTGCGCGCCTGGTCCTGGTCGATCTGGCCGGCGTTCAGGTCGGCGTCGATCGCCATCTGCTTGCCGGGCATGGCATCGAGGGCGAACCGTGCCGAGACCTCGGCGATCCGGCCGGCACCCTTGGTCACCACCATGAAATTGATGACGGTCAGGATCGCGAAGACGATGATGCCGACCGCCAGGTTGCCGCCGATCAGGAAGCTGGCGAACGCCTCGATCACCTTGCCGGCGGCATCGGTGCCGGTGTGGCCATGCATCAGCACCGCCCGGGTGGAGGCGACGTTGAGCGACAGGCGCAGCAAGGTCGTCACCAGCAGCACGGTCGGGAAGACCGCGAAGTCGAGCGGCCGCACGGTGTAGACCGCCACCAGCAGCACCAGCAGCGACAACGCGATGTTGAAGGTGAAGAGGAAGTCGAGCAACGGCGCCGGCAGCGGCAGCAGCAGCATCGCCAGCACGACGATGGCCAGCAGCGGCACCGCCAGCGACGCCAGCGGCGGCAGCGGCACGGTCGTGCCGCCGAGCGTCAGCCGGCTCGGCAGCTGGTAGGTGCGTGCGGCGGTGGCGGTCCGGGTGGTGGTCAGCTGGTTCATCGTGAGCTGGCGTCAGGCGCCCTTGGGATCCATGCCGGGCGGCACTGCGATGTCTTCCGGCGCCCGCGGCGCCGCCGTGCGGCCCGGCACCCAGCGCTTGAGCTGGTAGACGTAGGCGAGGACCTGGGCGATGGCCGCGTAGAGCTCGCGCGGCACTTCCCGATCGATGTCGACATGCGCGTAGAGCGCCCGCGCCAGCGGCGGAGCCTCCAGCACCGGCACGTTGGCTTCACGGGCGATCGCCTGGATGCGGGCAGCCAGGACGTCCACGCCCTTGGCGACGACCCGCGGCGCGTCCATCGCGCTCTCGTCGTAGCGGATCGCCACCGCATAGTGGGTCGGATTGACCACCACGATGTCGGCCGCGGGCACGGCGGCCAGCATCCGGCGCCGCGATACTTCGCGCTGCTTGGCGCGGATCTGGCCGCGCAGCAGCGGGTCGCCTTCCGTCTCGCGGTGCTCCTTGCGGGCCTCTTCGCGCGTCATCCGCAGGTCGGCGCGATGGCGGAACCACTGGAACGGCACGTCGAAGATCGCGATCGCCAGCAGCAACAGGAGCAGCAGTGAAAAGCCGCCCACCACCAGGCCGGTGGCGGCGCCGAGGGAGGCCGGCAGCGAGCCGAGCGACAGCGAGGCGAACTCCGGCAAGGTCGTCGACGCGAACCAGGCGCCGATCAGCCCCAGCAGGACTGCCAGCACCGCCAGCTTGATGAACTCGACGAAACCCCGCAGCGAGAAGATCCGCTTGATGCCGTTGAGCGGGTTCAGCCGGTTGGCCTTGAAACCGAGCGCATCGGATGCGAAGTTGATGCCGCCGGGGATGGCGCCGGCGGCCACGGCGCCGACCGCGGCGAGCAGCATCACCACCAACGCCAGGCCGACTGCGCCTTCGATCGGCGCAGCCATCTGGCGCAGCACTTCCCAGGTGTCGCCGCGCGCCGACTGATCGAAATGCAGGGTGTGACGCAGCAGGCCGACCAGGTCGCCGCGGATGCCCGCGCCCGCCAGCGCCAGCGCGCCCAGGCCCGTGCCCAGTACCAGCAGGTGACCGGCATCCCGCGAGCGGGCGACGTTGCCCTCGTCCGCCGCCTGTTGCAGGCGGCGTTCACTCGCAGGTAGCTGCTTGTCTTCCTTGCTGGCGTCTGAATCGGCCAAGGCGCTCTCGAAAATGGACGGTCCACTGGAAGGACCATTATTTCG
>JAEZQX010000006.1 GCA_023441105.1 Pseudomonadota bacterium
GCAGCGGCCTCGCCGGCCCGTGCCTGGCGGACGGTCTGCGCGGTCGACGACATCCCGATGTCCGGCGCCCGCCGCGTGGCGCGGCCGCGCGGGCTGCCGGTGGCGCTGTTCCGGAACGTCGAGGGCCGGGTCTTCGCCCTGCTCGACCGCTGCCCGCACCGCGGCGGGCCGCTCTCGCAGGGCATCGTGTTCGGCGATGGCGTCGCCTGCCCGCTGCACAACTGGACCATCGGCCTCGGCGATGGTCGCGCGCGCGGGCCCGACAGCGGTTGCACGCCGCGCTTCAGTGTCCGCATCCAGGAAGGCATGGTGCAGCTCGATGCCGAGGAGCTGGCGAGCCATGCGCTGGACGAGCCGGCGCCGGTCGCGCCGGGTAATCGGTTCGCGGCCGGTGCGCGATGAATCCAGCGGCCATCTCACAGACGCGTTCGACCTGTCCCTATTGCGGCGTCGGCTGCGGCGTCGTGATCGAATCGCTCGGTGAGCGGATCGTCGGCGTGCGCGGTGATCCGGCGCATCCGGCCAACGGCGGGCGCCTGTGCACCAAAGGCAGTACCTTGCATCTCACTGCCGCCGAGCCGGTGACGCGCGTGACGCGGCTGCTGCGCCCGGCGTCCCGGGCTGCCCGCGGCGATGCGCCGCAGCCGCTCGGCTGGGACGAGGCGCTGGACCAGGCCGGCGAGCGTTTCGGGTCGATCATTGCCGCGCACGGGTCGGATGCCGTCGGTTTCTATGTCTCGGGCCAGTTGCTGACCGAGGACTACTACGTCTTCAACAAGCTCGCCAAGGGGCTGATCGGCACCAACAACATCGACACCAACTCGCGCCTGTGCATGAGCAGCGCCGTTGCCGGCTACAAGCGCACCCTCGGCGTCGACGCGCCGCCCGCCTGCTACGACGACATCGAGCAGGCCGGCATGATCCTGATCGCCGGCGCCAACCCGGCGATCGCGCATCCGATCCTGTTTCGGCGCATCGAGGCGGCCCGCCGTGACCGGCCCGGTCTCAAGCTGGTGGTGGTCGATCCGCGGCGCACCGAGACCGCGGCTGCTGCCGACCTCCACCTGCCCATCCTGCCCGGCAGCGACGTCGCCCTGTTCCATGGCATCCTGCACCTGCTGGTTTGGGAAGGACGCATCGACGCGGCCTTCATCGCGGCGCACACCACCGGCTTCGACGGGTTGCGCCGCCGCTTGGCTTCCTTCCATCCGCAGCAGGTCGCGCGCTCGTGCGGCATCGGCGTGGATGCGCTGGCGCAGGCGGCGAACTGGTTCGCGGATGCCGGTCCGGTCCTGTCGCTCTACTGCCAGGGTCTGAACCAGAGCAGCAGCGGTACCGACAAGAATGCCGCGCTGATCAACCTGCATCTGGCCACCGGGCAGATCGGCAAGCCCGGCGCCGGACCGCTGTCGCTGACGGGGCAGCCGAATGCGATGGGCGGACGCGAGGTCGGCGGCATGGCCAACCTGTTGAGCGGCCACCGCGACCTCGCCGATGCCGGACACCGCGCCGAAGTCGCCCGGCTATGGGGTGTCCGGCAGGTGCCGGCGCGACCGGGCCGCACGGCCGTGGAGATGTTCCAGGCGGCGGCGGACGGCGAGATCCGCGCGCTGTGGATCGCCTGCACGAATCCGGCGCAGTCCCTGCCGGACCAGGCGATGGTCAGGCGCGCCCTGCAGCGGGCGGAGTACGTGGTGGTGCAGGAGGCCTTCGCGACGACGGCGACCTGTGCACATGCCGACTTGCTGCTGCCGGCAAGCACCTGGGGAGAGAAGGAGGGCACCGTCACCAATAGCGAACGCCGCATCAGCCGCGTACGCGCCGCCGTTGCGCCGGCGGGGCAGGCGCGGGCGGATTGGCGCATCGTCGTGGATTTCGCGCGCCGGCTGGAACGCGTGCTGGCGCTGCATGGCCTGCCGTCGCCAACCGTGTCCGGGCAGACGCTCTTCCCCTACGAGACGCCCGAAGAGGTCTGGAACGAACATCGCGAATCGACGCGCGGCCGAGACCTGGACATCACCGGCCTGAGCTATGCGCTGCTGGAGCAGGCACCCCAGCAATGGCCGATGCCATCGGGCCGGTCCGCCGGCAGGGCGCGACTCTACGAGGACGGCGTCTTCGCCACCGCCGACGGCCGCGCCCGCTTCGCGGACGTCGGCTGCAAGCCGCTTGCAGAGCCGGTCGACGCGCGATTTCCGTTCAGTCTCGCCACCGGAAGGCTGCGCGACCAATGGCATGGCATGAGCCGCACCGGCACGCTTGGCCGTCTCTTCGGCCAGGCAGCCGAGCCGGCGGTCGCCTTGCATCCAGTCGATCTCGCGCGGCGCGGCCTGGCAGAAGGCGAGCTCGTGCAGGTGACCTCCCGGCGGGGCTCGATCGTGCTGCCGGCAGCCGTGAGCGACGAGGTAGGTCGGATGCAGGCGTGGATTCCCATGCACTGGGGCAGCGAATTCCTGTCCGGTCGGAAGGCCGAGGGCGAACGCCACGGTGGCGTCAACGAGCTTACCAATCCCGCCAGTTGCCCGCAGTCGCTGCAGCCCGAGCTCAAGCACAGTGCCGTCAGGATCGAGAAGGCCGAATTGCCCTGGTCGCTGCTCGGCGCCGCCTGGCTGTCGCGCCCCGATGGCCTGGCGGCGCTGCAGTCGTTGCGCCAGCTGATGGGCGAGTTCGCGTTCACGGCCTGCGTTCCTTTCGGCCGCGAGCCGATCGACGCGGCCGAAGCCGGCGCCATGGGGCCGCCCGGGCGATTCGGCGTCATGTTCCGGGCGGCGGACCTGCAACCGCCACCCGCGCGGCTGCTGCAGGCGCTCGAAGCGATTCTTGGACTCGCGGGTGCCGGCGTCCTGCGCTACGAGGATGCCGCGCGTGGCCAGCGTCGCGCGATGCGGCTGGCTGCCGGCACCCGCGGCTCCGGCGGGCAGGAAACCGCAACGCTGCAGGCATTCCTGCTTGCCGGCGACACCCGTGCCGAATCCTGGGTCCGCGCGCTGCTCCAGCAGCAACTGCCGGCGCAGGCCTTCGGCAGGCAACTGCTGCGGCCCGGTGCGGCGGCGCCGGACGGAGTCGGCGCGCGCAGCCGCCAGGTCTGCGCCTGCTTCGACGTCAGCGAGGCCAGCATCCGCGAAGCGGCCCGCACGGCCGACGGCGACGAGGCGCGGCGGCTCGCAAGCGTGCAGGGGCGGCTGGGTTGCGGCACCCACTGCGGCTCATGCCTGCCGGAGGTGCGCAGGCTGCTGCGCGAGGAGCTGCCGGTAATCGCCGGGATGTCCGCCGCCGGAGTATCCTCGTGACCCGCGTCATCACGCCTGGGGCGGCAAGCGGTCGGCTTGCTGCTGCCACGACAGGCCAGGGCCCCGGGCGGTTCGAGGGGCCTCCGCATCCCTGCGTGCTCGTCGGGGCGGGCCCCGGCGACCCCGACCTGCTCACCGTCAAGGCGATCAAGGCCTTGCGCCAGGCAACGGTGGTGCTGGTCGACGATCTGGTCGACCGCCGGGTGCTGCGCTGGACGCGGCGATCCGCGCGCATCGTCGCGGTCGGCAAGCGCGGCGGCTGCAGGAGCACGCCGCAGGCCTTCATCGAGAAGCTGATGGTTCAGGAGGCCTTGCGCGGTGAACGGGTGGTGCGGCTCAAGGGCGGTGATCCATTGGTCTTCGGCCGGGCGGGCGAGGAGATGGCGGCGCTTGCCGCTGCCGGCATCGCGGTCGAGGTGATCAACGGCATCACGTCGGGGCTCGCCGCGGCATCCGATCTGGGGGTTTCCCTCACGCATCGCGATTGCGCCAAGGGGGTGATGTTCATCACCGGCCATGGGCGGCAGGATGCCGACGGAGTGCGAGCAAGGCGCGCCGCGCCGGGGAAGGCGGGTGTGTTGCCGTCCCGGCCACCGGACCGGTCGCAGGAGGATCAGCTCGACTGGCCGCAGATAGCCCGGACGGCGGCCGGCGGCGTCACGCTGGTGATCTACATGGGCCTGGCGCGCATCGACCAGGTGCGCGACGGCCTGTCGACGGCTTTGCCCGGAACGACGCCGGTGGCGCTGGTCGAGCGTGCCAGCCAGGCATCCGGCCGCCGGGTATTTGGCAGCCTGGAGCAGTTGCCGGCTCTCGCGGCCGGGCACCGGATCGCGAGCCCTGCGATCCTGGTCGTCGGGAAGGTGCTGGAGGAGGTCGTGTCGCGAGCCGCCGTGGAAGCGGCAACAACGCGTCAGTTCAGCGCCGTCAGGTCGACCGACCGCTTCTCGTCCCACACCACGGCGTCGTCCACCGCATAGAGCCGGCAGCGGCCGCCGTAGGTCTGGCAGCGATCCATCGCCAGGCGCGCGGCGCCGCGAACCGCATTGACCCGCACCCAGCGGCCCTTGTCGGAGATCGCGAAGGCACGGGGCGAGTCGCCGGCGAGGAAGCGGCGATAGCCTTCCCGTCCGTCCTCGCTTACCCAGGGCAGCTTGCTGACGTCGTCCAGCGGCGCGAAAGCCGCGGCGCCGGCCAGCATCGATGGCGAGCCGCCGCGCACCAGCGCCAGTTCCAGGGTGGCGGGGTAGTGGTAGTTGGAGACACCGCCGCCCGGCAACTCGCCGTACTTGATGGCGTTGAAGACGGCGACCGCCTTGCCGCCGTCGGCGGTGCGGCATTCGACCGCCAGGGGCTGGTCCGAGCGGGTCACGGCCAGGGTCACCGGCGCGACCACCGTCCAGCTGGCCCGGTCATTGCTCACGTCGCAGGTCGCCTCCGCGCGCTCGCCGCCGTCGGTGACGCGCAGCGCCACCTCCTGGTTGGCGGCCTTGAAGCTGGCGCAGGCGCTGAAGGTCAATACCACCAGGGCTGCAAGCCCTGCCTTGCAAACCGTCGAGTCGATCATCGGAATCTCCACGCGCCGTGCGCACTTCCGGCGGATCATCGGTCCGATGGCCGAAAGCGCGAAAGCGTCGCGCGGTGAATGGTCGGTGGCGGGTGAGGAGTGGCCGCCTGCGCCCGGACGCTACATCCGGAAGACGCCGAATCGGGTCTCGGGTATGGGCGCGTTGAGGGTGGCCGACATGGCCAGCGACAGCACCTTGCGGGTGTCGGCGGGGTCGATGACGCCGTCGTCCCACAGCCGCGCGGTGGCGTAGTAGGGATGTCCCTGGACGTCGTACTGGTCGAGTATCGGCGTCTTGAAGGCGGCTTCCTCCTCGGCGCTCCAGGTCTTGCCCCTGGCCTCGAGGCCGTCCCGGCGCACCGTGGCCAGCACCGACGCCGCCTGCTCGCCGCCCATGACGCTGATCCGCGCGTTGGGCCACATCCAGAGGAAGCGCGGCGAGTAGGCCCGGCCGCACATGCCGTAGTTGCCGGCGCCGAACGAGCCGCCGA
>JAEZQX010000044.1 GCA_023441105.1 Pseudomonadota bacterium
CCCCAGATGGGGCCGGCGGGGCCCTCGACGCGGCGGCCGAACATGAAGCCGTAGTCCTGCTGCGGATGCGGAGCGGCGGCGCCGCCGGCGGCGGCGGCACCGGCGACCAGCGAATCGACCTGCCCGCGGCTGTCGGCGGACAGGCACAGCATGGCCTGGACGGTGGCATGCGCATCCGCGATCGGACGGCTGGTGAAGCCGGCGAACTTCCCGCGGCCGAGCAGCATCACGTAGATGGTGTCGGAGAACACCATGCACATCGACTGGTCGTCGCTGAACTTGGGATTCTGGCTGGCACCCAGCGCTTCGTAGAAGCCGATGGACCGGGCGAGGTCGCTGACTGGCAGGTTGACGAAGATCATCCGTGGCATGGCTGCTCCTGGAGTTGGCGGGGGCGACCCGGTCAGCCGATGGCGGCGCGGCGTGCCTGGCCCACGGCGTCGCGCGACGCCACGACCACCGGCGCCACCGGCTCGCCGGCGGCATCGAAGAAGGGTGTGGTCCGGTAACCCCCGACCAGGCGGGCGGCGGCCAGGCGGGCGGCGAGCGAACCGAAGCGCGCCATGCCACCGAGCCTGCCGTATGCGGGCGGCCGGCCCTTGGCGTGCGCGGTGTTCACCCGCAGTTGCACCCGCGGGAACGATCGCTCCAGCGGCTCGGGCTGGCGCAGGCAGCTATGCACCAGGCCGACATACGGCAGCTTGCGATTGCGCGGCGTGTTGGCGATCGGCGTGCGGCAGCAGCTGGCGTACCAGCGCAGCAGGCCGCCGGGCGAGAGCGAGACGCAGGCGAGCGCATCGGTTGCGGTGGTGAAGCGCACGTCGCTCGCCAGGGTGGCGACCACCTCGGTGCCGCCGAGCGGATCCAGCACCCGCTGCGGCTCGCCCAGCAGATGGGCATAGGTCTGGCAATCGCCGCAATAGCAGACCGCGCGCACGCCGCGGGACGGATGGGCGATTTCGCCGCGCAGGGTGGCACACTGGCATTGGAAGCGGTGGCTCATGGCTGGCATTGTGCCTTGTCCGGGCGATCGCCATGCAGCCGCCAGGCATCGGCCGCGTTCACCGCGCCGGCCGGTATGCGTCCGGCGAGGATCTCGGCCACTTGCGCCACCGTCTCCATTGCCTGGTGCTCGATGGCCGGCGGCGTGAGGCCGCCGATGTGCGGCGTCGCGATGACCCGCGGATGCCGCGCCAGGTCGGACGACGGCATCTGGTCGGGGGCGCGGCCGACGTCGAGCGCGCAGCAGGCGATGCGGCCGGTGTCGAGCGCCTGCAGCAGGGCGGCTTCGTCGACCAGGTTGCCGCGTGCCGCATTGATGAAGCATGCGGTCGGCTTCATGGCGGCGAACGCGCTGGCATCCAGCAGGTTCTCCGTTTCGTTGGTGGCCTTTGCAAGGCAGACCACGTAGTCGGCAGCGCCCAGCAGCGTGGCCAGGGGCGCCTGCACCACGCCGTCGTCCGCCACCTGCACGTAGGGGTCGCTCACCACGATGCGCATGCCAAACGCCGCCGCCAGCCGCGCAAGGTAGCGGGCGATCTGGCCGTAGCCGATGATGCCCACGGTCGCGCCGCGCAGTTCCCTGCCCATGCGCAACGGCGGCACCGAGCCGGCGTGGTAGGCCTCGCTGGCAGCCGAGATGTGCCGGCCGAGATCGATCATCACGCCGATGACCCATTCGGCCACCGATGCCATGAAGCCGGCGCTCGCCTGCGTCACCAGGATGCCGTGCTCGCTTGCGGCCGCCACGTCGATGTTGCGGATGTCGACGGCGCAGCGCGACAGCGCGACCAGCTTGGGCAGGCTGCGAAGGACGACGGCCGGTACTTCGGTTGTGCGGTCGGCGATGATCACGTCGCAGTCGCCTGCCGCCGCGACCAGCGCATCGGCCTCGAGAGGCCGCTGGTCGCGATGAAGGCGCACCCTGGCGACCGCTTCGAGGGCGGCAAGCGCCCTGTCGCCGAAGTAGTTGGCCCGCGCTGCCGGCGTGAAGGTGACGAGAACGGTCTTCATGCTTCTGTCTTCCCAGCTTCCCGATTGCGGGCAGCCTTGCCGATGATCCTGCGCCTTGCGGTCCCGCCGCCACTGCCGCTGGGAGCCGCTGGCGCCGGGCCGACGGAGGCGCGCTCCACCAGGTCCGGCTGGAACAGGAACTCGCCGGCGGGCAAGCGGGGGTCGGCGAGACGGCTGAGCACCCGTTCGACCATGGTCGCTGCCATCTGCGCGACCGGTAGCCGTACCGTGGTCAGCGGCGGCGTCACCAGCGAGGCGAGGAACAGGCCGTCGATGCCGATCACCGACACGTCGCGCGGCACCATGAGTCCGGCGTCGCGAAAGCCCGCCATGAGGCCAAAGGCCAGCATGTCGTTGACGGCGACGATGCCGGTCGGCCGGTGCGGTGCTCGAGCGATGTCGCCGGCGAGCGCGCGGCCGAGGTCGGCCATCTCGGAATCGCCGTACTCCGAGACGGTGCGTCGATCGATGACGCGGGCGGCGTCGCCGAGCCCGGCGCGTTGCGCCGCCTCGAGAAAGCCCCTGATCTTCTCGCTCCGGCTGGTCGTCTTGCCGGAGGCAGTCGCGAAGGCGATGCGCCGATGGCCGTGATCGATGAGATGCGCCGCCGCCACCCGCGCCGCCTCGAAGTTGTCGACCGAGACGTGGTCGATGCCGCTGCCCGCGTCGGGCGTTGCCCGCCGGTCATAGCTGACCATCACCAAGCCGCGCCCGACGGCGTCTTCGAAATGCTGTTCGTCCACCAGCGAGGAGATCACGATGACGCCGCGCACGCCCTGCGCCAGCAGGTCGTCGAAGAAGCCGGTTTCCTTCTCACGGTTGCGGTAGGTATTGCCGAGCAGGACGCGGTGCCCATGGCGCTCCTGCGCCGAGGTCTCGATCTCGCGTGCGATGAAGCCGTACATCGGGTTGGCGATCGACGGCACCAGCAGGCCCAGCATCGTCGTGCGCCCGGTCTTGAGTTGCCGGGCGGCCCGGTTGGGCGTGAACGCCAGCTCGCGAATCGCGGCCTCGACGCGGTCCAGCGTCTGGCGGCGCATGCGGTCGGCGCGACCGTTCAGCACGTTCGAGACAGTGCTGATGGATACCCCGGCATGGCGGGCGACGTCCTGGATAGTGCTCACTGTGAGGCTCGGGATGCGCGCAGGGGCGTCGGGCTGCCAGCAGCCTCAGCCCAGGAAATAGTGGGGAATCCAGGACGCCAGCGACGGGAAGAAGATCACCAGCAGCAGCACCAGCGTCTCGGCAAGCATGAACCACCACACATGCCGGTTGACTTCGCCGTAGGTGGCTTTCGCGATGCTGGTGGTGACGAACAGCAGTGGCGCCGTCGGGGGTGATACCGCGCCGATCTGGTTGCACATCACCATCACCAGCCCCATCTGGAACGGGTCGATGCCGTAGGTCTTGCTGATCTGGATCGCCACCGGCGCGAACACGAGCAGCACCGCGAGCGAGTCGACGAAGGTGCCGAGCACGATCATCACCGCCGCCACGATCAGCAGCACCACCGTCGGGCTCTGAGAGAAGCCGGTCACGAACGTGACGGCGGACTCGTTGAACTGCAGGTAGGCGAGCAGCCAGCCGGACGCGCCGGCGACCGCGATCACCCCCGACACCATGGTCGTCATGACCGCCGATTCGACCAGGATGCCGGGAAGGTCGCGCAGCCTGATCTTGCGGTAGACGAAATAGCCGACGATGAAGGCATAGAGGCAGGCGACCGCGCCGGCTTCCGTGGCGGTGAACACGCCAGTGAGGATGCCGCCGACGATGATGACCGGCCCCAGCAGCGCCGGCCACACTTCGCGCACCGAGCGCAGGAGCGCGGCGAGCTCGAAGCGGCCGTGGACCACGCGCAGCTCCGGATAGCCCGGCAGGTAGGTGTAGATCTTGATGGTGGCCATGAGGAACAGTCCCACCAGCACCCCGGGGATGATCCCGCCCAGGAACAGGCCACCGATCGAAACCTGGGCAATGGCGCCGTAGACGACCATGACCATGCTCGGGGGGATGATGGCCCCGATGGTGCCGGAGGTGGCGATGAGCGCGGCCGCGAAGCCGGCCTTGTAGCCGGAGCGCTTCATCGTCGGTATCACGATCGATGCGATGGCGGACGCGTCGGCAGTCGACGAGCCGGAGATGCCGGCGAAGACCATGCTGGCGACCACCGACGCGTGTGCCAGCCCGGCGCGCAGGTGCCCAACCAGCACCCGCGAGAATTCGACCAGCTGCTGGCTCATGCCGCCGGCGGACATCAGCGCGCCGGCGAGGATGAAGTACGGCAGCGCCAGCAGCGTGAACGAGTCGAGCTGCGCGAACATCTTCTGCGCGAACAGCGGCAGCACCAGGTCCGGAACCGCCGCCACCCCGACGTAGCCCACCAGCGCGATCGACAACAGGATCGGCACGCCCAGCAGCATGGTGCCGAGCATCAGGGCGAAGAGGAACCAGATCATGGCGCCATCCTGCCGTGGCTGCCGGCCGGCGACCGGGGTGACGGCGGTGGTCGTCCCGACCGCGAGCGCCAGTCGACGATGCGCTGCAGGGCCACCAGCAGCAGGTAGGCGCCGCCGATGACCATGCCCGAATACGGCCAGCTCATCGGGATCTCCAGGCCGGGGGATTCCTGCAGCGCGGCGACCCGCGCCACCTGGTAGCCGAGCACCATGAGCGACACCGCGAAGGCCGCCCAGAGGAGCTCGACCATCAGGTCGAACGTGGCACCGAGCGACGGCGGCAGCATGTCGCGGAAGGTCTCGATATAGAGATGCGCGCCGCGGCGGTAGGCGATCGGGATGCCGAGAAAGACCACCCAGATGTGGCCGAAGATCTGCGCTTCCTCGCTCCAGCTCAGCGACGAGTTGAGCATGAAGCGGTGGAAGACCTGCAGCAGGCCGATGCCCAGCATGATCGCGAAGATCGCCGCGACCAGCAGCTCGACACCGCGGTCGGCCGCGGCCAATGCGCGCCTCACTGCGGCGGCCGTGCTATTGCTTGCGGATGATCGCGAGCAGGTTCTCCGCGCCGAACTCCTTGGCGAGGTCGTCCTGCGCGGCCATGGCGGCTTTCTGCAGCGGCGCCGTGTCCAGGTCGTGCACCTTCATGCCGAGCTTGCGGACGGCGTCGAGGGATTCCGCTTCCTTGGCGGGGGCCATTGCGCGGACCTTCTCGGCGGCCGCTTGAGCACCCTTGAGCAGGACGGCCTGTTCCTTTTCGTTGAGCTTCTTCCATTCCGACATCGAATAGACCAGCACGGTCGGATCCATCAGGTGCCGGGTCATTGCGATGCAGCAGGCGACTTCGTTGAGCTTGAAGGACACGGTGGTGGCGGCGGTGTGCTCGTAGC
>JAEZQX010000045.1 GCA_023441105.1 Pseudomonadota bacterium
ATACCGAGAAGCTGATCGCCGCCATGGAAGGCATGAGCTTCGAGACGCCCAAGGGCACGATGACCTTCCGCAAGGAAGACCACCAGGCGATGCAGAGCATGTACCACTTCAAGATCAAGGCCGACCCCGCCTTCGAATGGGGCGTGCCGGAGCTGGTGCGCGAGATCAAGCCGGAGGAAATGAAGATCCCGATCCGCAACAAGCGCTGAGCCCGCAGCCGCCAGCGGGGATAGGAGGACAGGCGCGTTGGCGCCGTATCGTCACCATGCAAGCGAACGCGCTCCTGCAGTCCGAAGACCTGACCATCCGCTTCGGCGGCCATGCGGCCGTCGACAGCGTGACCTGCGGCTTCGTGCCCGGCACCCTGACCGCCATCGTCGGACCCAACGGCGCCGGCAAGACCACCTACTTCAACCTGCTCTCCGGGCAGCTGCGCGCCACCAGTGGCCGGGTGCTGCTGCAAGGCCAGGACATCACCCGCCTGCCGGCTTCCACCCGCGCCCGCCGCGGCCTGGGGCGGGCCTTCCAGCTGACCAACCTCTTTCCCAACCTGACCGTGCACGAGAACGTCCGGCTCGCGGTGCAGGCCACTGCCGGCCGCGGCCACGATCTCTGGTCGGTCTGGTCTTCCAGCCAGGCGCTGGTCGAGGAGGCCGACCGCATTCTCGCCGACGTGGTGCTGGAGCCGAAGCGCGACATGCTGGCGGCCGAGCTGCCGCATGGCGACCAGCGCAAGCTCGAGGTCGCGATCCTGATCGCGCTGCAACCCAAGGTCTTCATGTTCGACGAACCCACCGCCGGCATGAGCGTCGACGAGGCGCCGGTGATCCTCGAGCTGATCGCGCGCATCAAGCAGCAGCGCGACAAGACGGTGATCCTGGTCGAGCACAAGCTCGACGTGGTGCGCTCGCTGGCCGATCGCATCATCGTCCTGCACCAGGGCCAGCTGGTGGCCGACGGCGAGCCGGGGCAAGTGATGGCGTCGCAGGTGGTGCAGGAAGCCTATCTCGGCGGAGCGGCGGCATGATGCGCGTCCCGGCGTCGGATCGCGAATGGAGCAGCAGGTGACCAGCCAGCTCTTCAGCACCCCCGGCGGCCACGCCGGCACGCTCGACAGCGGCCGGCCGCCGCTGCTGAGCCTGGCCGGCGTGCAGACGCTGATCGGCCCGTATCACATCCTGCACGGCGTGGACCTGCAGGTGCCCGAGCGCGGCCTCACCATGCTGCTGGGTCGCAACGGCGCGGGCAAGACCACCACCCTGCGCACCATCATGGGACTGTGGAAGGCGTCGCAGGGCGTCATCACCTACGACGGCGAGGACATCACCCGGCGCGACACGCCGGACATCGCGCTCGGCGGCGTCGGCTACGTGCCCGAGAGCATGGGCATTTTCGCCGGGTTGACGGTGAAGGAGAACCTGGTGCTGGCGGCGCGCAAGGGCGACATCGACGATAGCCGCCTGCAGTGGATCTTCACCATGTTCCCGGCGCTGCAGCGCTTCTGGACCTTGCCCGCCGGCAATCTCTCCGGCGGCCAGAAGCAGATGCTCGCCACGGCGCGGGCCATCATCGAACCCAAGAAGCTGCTGCTGATCGACGAGCCCACCAAGGGGCTCGCGCCTTCCATCATCAACAACATGATCGATGCCTTCAAGGAACTCAAGCGCTCCACCACCCTGCTGGTGGTCGAGCAGAACTTCCGCTTCGCCCAGGCGCTGGGCGACACGGTCGCGGTGATGGATTCGGGCCGGGTCGTCCACCAGGGGACCATGGCGGGACTCGCCGCCGACCAGCGCCTGCAGCAAAGCCTGCTGGGCCTCGACCTGGGGGCGCATCAGTGAACCTGCCGACCACTGCCGATGCGCCGGCAGCGGGTGCCGGAGCCGCCGGTGGGCCGAAGGCCACCGCAGCGGTCGCCGCCGCGACCGGCGCCGGGATGCCGACGACGCCGCTCGACCGGATTCCGCTCCTGCTGGTGCCGGCCGCCATGCTGGTCTCGCTGCCCTTCATCGGCAGCTTCCCGAGCTGGGTCACGCTCACCATCGCCGGTCTGGCGATGGGCATGATGATCTTCGTGATGGCCTCGGGGCTGTCGCTGATCTTCGGCCTGATGGACGTGCTCAACTTCGCCCACGGCGCCTTCATCACGGTCGGCGCGTATGTCGCAGTGACGGCGCTGCGACCGCTCGCAGCCTGGATGGGCGCGGAGAGCGTGCTCGCCAATACGGCGGCAGTCGCCGTCGCGATGATCGCCGCCGGCGTGGTCGGCGGCCTGCTCGGCTGGTTCTTCGAGCGGGTCATCGTGCGTCCCGTCTATGGCCAGCACCTCAAGCAGATCCTGATCACCATGGGCGGCCTGATCGTGGCCGAGCAGCTGATCCACGTCATCTGGGGACCGGACATGATCCCGCTGCCGAAGCCGCAGACCTACAAGGGCGGCATCGCGCTGGGCGACTCGTCGGTGGAGAAATACCGGCTGATCGCGGTGGCGATGGGCGCGGCGATCTTCGTGGCGATGATGCTGGTGCTGAACCGCACCCGGCTGGGGCTGCTGATCCGTGCCGGCGTGGAGGATCGCGACATGGTCGAGGCGCTCGGCTACCAGGTCGGCCGCGTGTTCGTCGGCGTGTTCGTCGCCGGCGCCGCGCTTGCCGGACTGGGCGGCACCATGTGGGCGCTCTACGAGGAATCGGTACGCGCCACCATGGGTGCCGAGCTGATGATCCTGATCTTCATCGTCGTCATCATCGGCGGCCTGGGCTCGGTCGGCGGCTGCTTCATCGCCGCCCTGCTGGTGGGCCTGACCAGCAACTACGTCGGCTTCCTCGCGCCCAAGGTCGCGCTCGGCTCCACCATCCTGCTGATGATGCTGGTGCTGCTGTGGCGCCCGGCAGGACTCTACCCGGTGGCCAAGCGATGAGCCTTCCGCACGGCCGCCCGCAGGAAGGCTCGCTCTCCCCGGCCATGCGCCTGCTCTCCGGCGACGGACCTCGCAGCCGGGTGCTCGGCGTCTGCCTGCTGGCGATCCTGCTGGGGCTGGCGCTCACTCCTTTCCTCTTTCCGGGCACCCGCTCGCTGAACGTCGCCGCCAAGATCTGCGTCTTCATCCTGCTGGTGGCCTCCTACGACCTGTTGCTCGGCTACACCGGCATCGTCTCCTTCGCGCACACCATGTTCTTCGGCATCGGCGGCTACGGCATCGCGCTCGCCATGTCGCGCCTGGGCGTGGGCTGGGGCAGCATGGCGTCTGGCGTGGCCGGCGCGCTGGCGCTGTCGTTCGTGCTGTCGCTCGCCGTCGGGCTTTTCTCGCTGCGGGTGAAGACCATCTTCTTCGCCATGATCACGCTGGCGATCGCCTCGTTCTTCGCCATCCTGGCGTCGCAGCTGTCGGACCTCACCGGCGGCGAGGACGGCATCACTTTCCGGCTGCCGGCGCTTCTGTCGCCCGGCACGCAGATCCTCGCGACGCCGATCTTCGGCGTCGACATCAACGGCCGGATCCTCACCTACTACCTCGTCTTCGCCGGCTCGCTGGCCGGCTTCCTGCTGTTGCTGCGCATCGTCAACTCGCCGTTCGGGCGCGTGCTGCAGGCCATCCGCGAGAACGAGTTCCGCGCCGAGGCGGTCGGCTATCGCACGGTCAACTTCCGCACCGCCGCCAGCGTCATCAGCGCGCTCGGCGCAACCGCCGCCGGTCTGCTCTATGCGCTGTGGCTGCGCTATAGCGGCCCGGAGGTCACGCTGTCGTTCAGCATCATGGTCGACATCCTGCTGATGGTGGTGATCGGCGGCATGGGCACGATGTACGGGGCAGCCATCGGCGCCACCATCTTCGTCCTTGCCCAGACCTACCTGCAGGACCTGATGCGGATGGCGAGCGAGGCCACGGCCGGCATCCCGCTGCTGCCCGTGCTCATCCACCCCGACCGCTGGCTGCTGTGGCTGGGCGTGCTGTTCGTGCTGAGCGTCTATTTCCTGCCGGCCGGCCTCGTCGGGAAGTTGCGCCGCCCCCTGCGACGCCCGTCCCGCCCGGCAGACACGACGGCCGTTGGCGGGGAGGCGGTCGAACCCGAGCCGCGGCGTCAGCCGGGCTAGTCACGTTCCCGGACGCAGCCGCGTCCTCCACCGAGCCATCATGGACAGCACCCGAAACAACGCCACCCTTGCGTTTCCGCCGTCGTCGCACTACCTGACGGTTCTCGGTCGCGAGATCCACTACATGCAGTGGGGCGACCCGCAGGCGCCGGTGCTGCTGGCCGCGCACGGCCTGGCTCGCACCGGGCGGGACATGGACGAGCTGGCCGCCTGGTTCTGCGACCGCTACCGCGTCATCTGTCCCGACACCATCGGCCGCGGCCTGTCGCAATGGAGCGCCGACCCGGACACGGAGTACTGCCTCGAGTTCTATGCCCGCCACCTGGCGGCGCTGCTGGATGCCTTGCGCATCGACAAGCTCGCCTGGGTCGGGACGTCGATGGGCGGGGCGATCGGCATCTGCGCTGCCGCCAACGCGCTGCGCGGACGCATCACCCATCTGGTGCTCAACGACAACGCGCCGCAATTGTCGGCCGACGCGATCGAGCGCATCCGCAGCTACGCCGGCAATCCGGCGACCTTCGACAAGGTTTCCGAGCTCGAACAGTACTTCCGCACGGTCTACAAGCCGTACGGCTGGATGTCGGATTCGTCATGGCGACGGTTGGCGGAAACATCGGCTCGCCGGCTTCCGGATGGCCGGATCACGCCGCACTACGACCCGCAGATCGTGCGCCAGTTCCACCGCGAACGCGACGACTACCTGCTCTGGAACGAGTACGACAGTTTGACGATTCCGGTGCTGTGCCTGCGCGGTGCCGACTCGGACCTGGTGTTGCCGGAGATTGCGGCGGCGATGCAATTGCGCGGCCCGCGTGCCCAGGTGGTAGAGATTCCCGGCTGCGGCCACGCCCCGGCGCTCAACACGCCGGCGCAGCTGGCGCTGATCGAGCGCTTCCTCGGCGTCTGACGAAAGCGCCGACTTCACAAGCCGAAGCCCGGCATTGCCTCACGGCTGGCCGGGCTTGATGGGATGCGAGGCCGGAGCGACTCGACGGCCGCTCCGACATCTGCCGATCAGTAGGACGAACGGGTCGAGGTCGACCCCGGCTTGCCCGCCGAACCCGACGAGCCCGACGACGAGCCCGACGAGCTGCCGGACAGCGAGCCGGTAGCGCTCGAGGACGTGCCCGGACCGGTCGGCCGCGACGCGCTGGCGCCCGAGCCGCTCAGACCCGACCCGCTCACCGAGCCGCTGCTCGAGCCGGAGGACGACGAGCCCGAGACGCCCGACTGGCTGGATGAACGGCCCATCGATTCGCCAACCTTGTCCTTGGACTGGCTGCTCGATCCCGACGGCGAGCTGGAAAGGCTCGACGAGCTGACCGAGCCGATACCCTGGTCAGCCGACCGGCTCATGCCCTGGGCAATGTTGTTGCCGGAGCCGGATGAACCCGTCGTGCCCGAGGTGCCGCGCGACCCCTGCGAGCCGGCGCTGTCGCCCGCCTGGCGCCCGCCCGACTGGCCGCCGGTGTCGCTGCCCGATGCCTTGCCTTCCTTCAACGAGCGAGTGAACTCGTCGACCGTCTGCGTCGCCGTCTCGCGCAGTTCCTCGTACTTCTGCGAGGCCAGCTGGCTGGCACGGTCGGCGAGGCTGTCGCTGGCGCTGCCCATCAGCTCGCGTTCGCGACGCGTGGTCGGCACCAGTGCGGCGATGGTGGCGCCGATGGCGATGCCGACGGCACCGAGCAGCAGCGGCTGCTCTTCCATCAGCGTGGTGAACTCGCCCTTGGCGCGGCGGAACTGGTCCATGCCGCCGGCAGCACTGCTGCTGCTGCGCTGGCGCAGGGAACGGCTCGCCGACTGCGCACTACCGACCATGCCGTGGGCACGCTCGCTGAGGGTGTCCCTCGTGGAACGCAGCCTTTCCGACATCGCATCGCCGGCGGAGCTCGCGCTGCTGCGCAAGTCGGAAACCTTCGACTTGATGGTCTCGGTTACCTGGGACATCTTGTCCTTGATGCCGCCGCTGCTGTCGCTGCCGTAGCTGCCGCCGCTCTCGCTGCCGCGATAGAGACCGCTGTCGCCGCTGTCGACGCCACGATAGAGTCCGCTGTCGCGATCGCTCTCGCTGCCGCGATAGAGGCTGCTGCCCTCGCCGGCGGTACCGCCGCTGCCGTACATGTCGGCCGTATCGTCATAGGGCGAGTACACCCGCCTGCCGGTCATCCCGGTGCTTCTGCTGCTGGTCTGCGACTTCAGCAGCCACAGGATGCCGAGGCCGGTGACGATCATGGGAAGGGGATTGCGCCGCACGGAGCCGGCGACGCTGGAGGCGAAGTCGCCGCCGTGCTCCCGCGCGTAGCCCAGGGCCTGGTCCATCAGTTGCCCCGGCGAGAGGCGTTGCTCTAGTTCTTCCACGGTTCTTCCTATCCGCTCACGCGTATGGTTGATGTCCTGCTCCATGTCGCTGGGCTCCTTTGCTAGGTTGTTCTGGTAGTCGGTGGTAGTGGTGGTGGTCATGACACTGTCCTCCTGACCATCGCCTCGTCCCGCTTGAGCGAGTCGATGGTTCGGTTGGGCACCATGGCTTCGGGATTGAGGGATTTCTTGGCCTTCATCAGCAGGACCACCCCGATGATCGCAACGACGCCGCCGACGATCAGGGCGGCGAGCCAGGTCTCGACCACCAGGGACAGGGCGGCGACCGCGGCACCCAGCAGCACCATGAAGCCGGCGAACAGGATTCCCAGGCCGATCGCCAGGGAGAGCACGCCGGCCTTGAGGTCCGAGACAGCCGAGCGCACCTCCGACTTGGCCAGCGCCACTTCCTGCGAAAACAGGTGGGTGACGTCATCGGCGAGGCTCTTGATGAGACCCGGCACCGACGCGTCCCGCGCCGGCGCAGCCGTCGGCGGCGCCATCGGCCGGGTCCGGTCGGACATCGCCTCAGCCATTTGAGCCTCCGCTGACCTGGTTGGTTCGCGTGCCGCCGACCGTGCCGCCGGAAGAAAGCCCATCGGTCTTCATTTCGGGGAAGACGGGCTTCGACCTGAGCTCATCGAAGGTGTCGGTGCCGGCACGCGTGCCGCTGGTCGATCCGCTGGTCGATCCACCGATCGATCCGCTGGTCGTGCTGCTGCCGGAGGTACGGCTGCCGGTGCCCAGGCCGCTGCTGGTACCGGTGCTGCTGCCCAGGCCGCTGCTGCCGGTGCTCCCGCCCATACCGCTGCTGCCGCTGCTGCCGCCCAGGCCGCCGCTGGCGCTGCCGCCCAGACCGCCGCTGCTGCCGGCTCCGCTGCCTGCACTCGTCCCGGCACTGCTGCCACGATCCCAGTTGCTGCCCGTCGTGCCGCTGCTGCCACGAGAGCCCGCATCCCAGCCGCCCTGCGACCGACCGCCGGTGCCGGAATCCCAGTCGTGCGTCGGATCACGCGAATCGCCATAGGTGCTGCCATAGACATCGCGACGGGCCTGGCCATCGCTCATGCGGTCGCTGTCGTAGTCGTAGACCCGCGAAGATGCCTTCAGGAAGCGGGTAAGGCCGAAGCCGACCGCGACGCTGCCCATCAGGAACAAGGCGGGATTGGAACGCGCCAACTGCCGTGCCTCGGTGGCAAGCTCATCGACGCTGGAGTTCCGCAGCCGGTTGGCGACGTTCTCGATCGAGCCGGCGACCTGCGATGCGTACGCCGCGAGCCCCTCGTGGTTCTCGCTGCGCAGGCGCGACGCGGTCTCGTCGATTACCCGGGCAACTTCCTCGACCTGCCCGGCAGCCTGCCCCAGCCCGGAATCGAGCTGAGCCTTGCCGGCCGAGGCGGCCGACTCCGCCAGCTCAGCCAGTTTTCCCTTGCCGGCCTCGGCTTCGGATTTCAACCTGTCCTTCGAGAACGTGTCACTGGTAGTGCCAGCCGTGTTCTTGTCCTGGTTCATAAGCTTCTCCTGCAGGGGTTGTCTTTTGTCGTGCACGCATCCTGCGGATCGTGCTCGTTCCTTCGCTCTGCAAAGAGCGGGCCCGCAAGCGCTTTCGAACATGCCTTGCAATCGCCTGGTACCGCGAGGTCACAGTAAGCCGCGAGCGACGCAGGCCTCGACAGGAACCTGCCGATCGGCAGCACGACGCCGGCTACGGGGCCGGGGATGGAGGCCGCAGGAATCCAGCCGGCTCAGGCATATCGGTTGCTTGAACCAGTCATACACAACGTCACTGCACGGCCTCGGACGGAGCGCCCGCTGCCTCACGCGAGGATGTGCGAGTGCGGGAGAAGAGATGACCCTCGCCGAGTACCGTCGTAAACGCCACTTCGACAAGACCCGTGAACCCGAGCCCGGCACGCGAGCGGCCGGTGATCCCGTGGCCGGCCAGATCTTCGTCGTGCAGTTGCATCACGCCTCGTCGCGTCATTACGATTTCCGCCTCCAGGTCGGCGAGGCGCTGAAGAGCTGGGCGGTCCCCAAGGGCCCGAGCTTCGATCCGAAGGTCAAGCGGCTTGCCGCCGAGGTGGAGGACCATCCGCTCGCCTACGCCAGCTTCGAAGGCGACATTCCAGCCGGCCAGTACGGCGCCGGGCATGTCGACATCTTCGACGGCGGCGTCTGGACCACCGACGGCGATCCGCAGGCCCAGCTGGACAAGGGCCATCTCAAGTTCCAGCTTTTCGGCGAGCGTCTCAAGGGCGGCTGGCACCTGGTCCGCAGCCGGCGGTCGTCGCGCCAGCCGCAGTGGCTGCTCTTCAAGCAGAGGGACGAACATGCCGCGCCGGACCTTGAAGCCGACGACCTGCTCGATGCCGGCGGGAGCGGCAAAGGCCGTTCGAACGGGCAGTCTCAGCCAGGCGGAAAAACCGGCGCGCCGTCGACTGCCGCGGAGCAGCGCAAAGCCAAACCGCAGTCGGGGAGCAAGGCGGCAGGTCGCCGGCGCAGTCAGCCGGTCGGCTGGCAGGCCGCCGCCGCCGACCTGTCCGGAGCCCGCGCGGCGAAGCTGCAACCGGAGTCGGTCGAGCTGCAGCTGGCCCGGCTGGTGGACGAGCCGCCGACTGGCGACGACTGGCTCCACGAACCCAAATGGGACGGCTACCGGATCCTGGCGCTGGTCGACAAGGGCGACGTGACCCTGTGGTCGCGCAACCACCTGGCATGGACGCACAAGCTGCCCGCCATCGCCGCCGCCTTGCGCGACCTCGGCCTGCAGCACGCCGCGCTCGACGGCGAGCTGATTGCCGGCAACGGCACGCGCAAGGATTTCGGCCTCCTCCAGGCAACGCTGTCCGGCGAGCGCAAGGGTACGCTGACGTACATGCTGTTCGACATCCTGCATGTCGACGGCGTCGACCTGACGGCCGTCCCGCTGATCGACCGCAAGCAGTTGCTGGAGCGCATCCTGGCCAATGCGCCGCGACCACTGGCCTACAGCACGCACATCGCCGGCAACGGCCACGAGGTCTTCGCCGCCGCCGCCGCCCATGGCCTCGAAGGCATCGTTTCGAAGCGAGCCGGCGCACCGCACCGCGCCGGCCGCAGCGACGACTGGCGCAAGAGCAAGGAGCTGACCAGCGACGAGTTCGCGGTAGTCGGCTTCACGCCGCCGAAAGGCGCCCGCGCCGGTTTCGGGGCACTGTTGCTGGCGCGACCGGACCCGGCGCATGGCTGGCGCTATACCGGGCGCCTCGGCACCGGCTTCTCCAACAACCAACTTACCGAGCTCCTGAAGCAGATCGACCGCGACACCCGGGCGACGCCGACGGTGCACGTGCCGCCGCACGATACCGACCTGCGCGGGGCTCGCTGGATCGAGCCGTCGGTGGTGGTCGAGGCGTTCTATCGCGGCGTCGGCAAGGAGGGCCTGCTGCGACAGCCATCGTTGAAGGCGATCCGCCCGGACAAGGAGATCGCCGACCTGCTCGATCCGGATCGACCCAGGGCGCCGGCCGCCGACGAAGCGCCGGCGCCCCCGCAGTCCCGGGCATCCTCGAAGTCGCAGGCGCCGTCGAAGTCCCGCGCGTCGTCGCATTCGACGGCGCCGGCGGCGGCAAAGGCGCAATCGGCGAAGAAGTCGGCCGCCGCGAAGGCGCCGGCAGCCGCGCCAGGCGACTCGCCACCCTCCGGCGACGAATTCGGCATGCGCCTGACGCATCCCGAGCGGGTGGTGTTTCCCGACAGCGGCAAGACCAAGGGAGACGTGGCGCGCTACTACATCGCGATCATGCCGTGGCTGCTGCCGGAAATCGTCAATCGGCCGCTGTCGATCATCCGCTGCACCGACGGCATCGACAAGGCGTGCTTTTTCCAGAAGCACGCCACCGCCGGCCTGTCGCAGGTGGACACGGTGCCGATCCTCGAGGAGTCGGGCAAGTACGCCGACTACCTGGTGGTGAACAATGCCGAATCGCTGATGGAGCTGGTGCAGTTCAACGCGCTCGAATTCCACCCCTGGGGCTCGCACGCCGATCGCCCCGAGGTCGCTGACCGGATCGTCTTCGACCTCGACCCGGCACCCGAGGTGCCGTTCAAGGATCTGGTCGCGGCCGCGCGCGAGATCCGCCGCCTGCTGCAGGAGCTGTCGCTGGTGTCGTTCGTGCGTGCCTCCGGTGGCAAGGGGCTGCATGTCGTCGTGCCGCTCAACCCGGGCTGCGACTGGTCGGTCGTGAAGCCGTTCGCCCGCGCCTTCGCCGAGTCGCTGGCCGCCCGCGCACCGACCCGCTACATCGCCACTGCCAGCAAGGCACAGCGCAAGGGTCGCATCTTCATCGACTACCTGCGCAATGGCCGCGGCGCCACCAGCGTCGCATCCTGGTCGCTGCGATCGCGGCCTGGCGCGCCGGTCGCGGTACCGCTTGCCTGGGAGGAGCTTGGCCGGCTCAAGCGGGCCGACACCTTCACGATCGACAGCGTGCCGCAACGGCTGGCGACGCTCGCGGCAGATCCGTGGGAGGGAATCGACGAAGTCGAGCAGGATCTCGACGCGGTGGCGCAACTGCTGCAGGAGCATGGCGGCTGATCGGCGCCGTGTCCTTGAAGCCGGGGCCGCCAACCTTCGGAAGGCATGGCAGTTGCCTCTCCGGCACGCCAGCACGGAAACGCCCGGCCCGGCGCACCAGCACGCGAGCCGGCACATTTTGGTACCGGTCGCAGGGCCGGCAAGGAGATGATCATGCAGACGACCGACACCGCGGCCGGTACCGGCGCAGCGAACAATCCCACGTCATCCGCGGGGACGGGCCATTCGCCGAAGCTCATCTCGAGCAACAGCGTCCAGGGAACCGAGGTCTACGGAGCATCCGGAGAACACGTCGGCGAGATCGACCACCTGATGATCGAACGCGTATCCGGCCGCGTGGCGTATGCCGTCATGAGCTTCGGCGGCTTCCTGGGGATGGGCAAGGACTTCTACCCCATCCCGTGGAACGCGCTGAAGTACGATACGACGCTCGACGGCTATCGCACCAGTGTCACCCGCGAGCAGGTGGAGGGCGCGCCGACCTACCGCGGCGGCGAAACCTTCGACTGGAGCGACGACGACTGGCATCGGCGGGTTCACGACCATTACAAGTCGCCGCCGACCTATCTGCCCTATCTTTAGAGAGAGGCGGCCATCACCCTTCAGAAGCGTTTGTCGGGATCGCCGCCTGACCAGTCGCCGGCGCCGTCGAGCGGACCGAGTTGCATCCGGGCGCGCAGGTCCCGCAGCCAGTAGGCCAGGCGGCCCAGGCCGACGACGCCGCGGGATGGCCAGGGGTTGCCGGCCTCACGCCGGTCAAGCCAGATACGCTCCTCCAGCGCGCTGACCACTTCGCACTGGAAGCTGCGGTCCAAGGTATTCATAGCCGGCACTTCCATCTGAAGCGACGCCCCGGCGGTTGCCGCGGCCGTCGATGAAGTCATTCTCCGCAGGCGTCGGCGGCGCGACAAACGAATTAAACGCGGCGCATGCATGCGAAAAATGCATTCATAATCGCGCCATGGCCACCCGCCCCTCCCCTTCGCCTGCCAGGAGCCGCCGTCCGATCCTGCTGGCCGGCCTGCGGGGCTTCGAGGCAGCCGCGCGCTTGCTGAGCTTCACCCTGGCCGCGCAGGAGCTGAACCTGACCCAGTCCTCCATCTCGCGGCAGATCAAGACCCTCGAGCAGCAGGTCGGCAAGCCGCTGTTCCGGCGGCGGATCCGGCAACTGGAACTGACCACGGCCGGGCAGCGGCTGTTTCGCGTCGTGCATGCATCGCTTGCCGACATCGATCGCGCCGTCAACGACCTGCGCGGCACCACCCAGCGCAAGCGCATCACGCTGACCACCTTCGCGTCGTTCGTGTCGCTGATGCTCGTGCCGCGGTTGACGCTGTTCTCCGAGAAGCATCCGGACATCGACCTGCGGCTCGATGCGGTGGACGAGGTGCGCGACCTCGAAAGCGACAACATCGACGTTGCCATCCGCTACTGCCGCAACGACAACGCGCCGCGCGGCGCGGTGATGCTGCTCGACGAGCAATTGACACCGGCGCTCAGCCCGGTGCTGCTCGCGCGCATCGGACCGCTGCGCAAGCCACGCGACCTGGCGCGCGCCACCTTCCTGGTCCAGGAATTGCACCAGCCCTACGACGAGTTCCAGAGCTGGGAGCGCTGGTTCGCATTGATGGGGATGACGGCGCCGCGCGACGCGCCGACCCTCTCGTTCAACTTCACCTACCAGGCGGTCGACGCGGCGGTTCGCGGGCAGGGCGTGATACTGGCGCCGGTGGTGTACATCCGCGAGCACGTCAAGCGCGGCGAGCTGGTGTGCCCTTTTCCGATGCGGATGAACTCCTCCCACGGCTACTACATGATCGTCAATCGCAATACCGCCGACCAGCCGCACGTCGCCGCCTTCACCCGCTGGCTCACCGAGCAGCTGCGGCCGGACGAGCTGCCTTCGCACCGCGAGGAAGCGGCCGCGTGAGGTCGCCGACCGGAAGCCTGCCGCTGGCCCAGTAACCTTTCAACCGATGAGAAACAGATGACCCGCAACCACGCGGACACCCCCAACATGGCGCTGTTCTGCGATTTCGAGAACGTCGCGCTGGGCGTCAAGGACGCCCGCTACGAGCACTTCGATATCGGCAAGATCCTCGAACGCCTGCTGCTGAAGGGCAGCATCGTCGTCAAGAAGGCCTATTGCGACTGGGACCGCTACAAGGACTTCAAGGGGTCCATGCACCAGGCGTCGTTCGAGATGATCGAGATCCCGCACGTGCGGATGTCGGGCAAGAATTCGGCCGACATCCGCATGGTGGTCGACGCCCTCGACCTCTGCTACACCAAAGCCCACGTCGACACCTTCGTCATCATCAGCGGCGATTCCGATTTCTCGCCGCTGGTGAGCAAGCTGCGCGAGAACAACAAGACGGTCATCGGCGTCGGCGTCAAGAACTCGACCTCCGACCTGCTGATCGCCAACTGCGACGAGTTCATCTTTTACGACGACCTGGTGCGCGAGCAGCGCCGCCGCGCCTCGGTGGCCGCCAAGGTGCGGGCGCCGGCGCGTCGCAAGCAGGAGGCTCCCGATCGCGGCGAGCGAGGCGAGAAGAGCGAGAGCGCCGAGGCGGATGGCGCCGACAAGGCAGCCAGGCAAGACAAGCCGGACAAGCCGGACAAGGCTGACAAGGCGGAGCGTCCGGAGCGAGCGGACAAGGGCGAGCGGGCCGCCAAGGCCGACGGCGCCAATCGCGCCGACAAGGGCGGGCGCAGCGGTCGCGGCGACCGCCCGGGCACTGCAGCCGCCAGGACCGGCAGCGGCGCCCCCGAGACCGCCGACGTCAAGCGCGACATCCGCGAGGAGCGCAAGGAACAGGCCAATGCCGCCCTGATCGGTGGCGGCGCAGCCATGGACGGCGAGCCGACGCAGGCTCCGGAAGGCGCCCCCCTCACCGCGGAAGAAGCCCTGGCCGAACCCCTCGGGCTCGGCGCGAACGGCGGTGGCGGCAGCGGATCCGCGGAGCGCGAGGAGCGCATCCAGCACGGCCTCGAGCTGGTCGTCGAAACCATCGACGCCTTGCTCGCGGAGCGGGGCGAGGACGAACGGATCTGGGGCTCGATGGTCAAGCAGACGCTGAAGCGCCGCAATCCGGGCTTCAACGAGCTGTACTACGGCTTCAAGTCCTTCAACCGGATGCTGGAGGAGGCACGCGACCGCAACCTCGTCGAGCTGGAGAACGACGACAAGTCGGGCGGCTACATCGTGCGCAGCGTCTGAGCATCGCCGACATGACCCAACCCTGACTCGACCATGACCCGACCATGACCCGACCATGACCCAGCCCGTTCCCGCCCGCATCGGCGACACCATCGACCAGGTCGACACGCCGGCGCTGATCCTCGAGATGGACGCCTTCGAGGCCAACGTCGGACGCATGGCCGCGGAAGCGGCGCGCATGGGCGTCGCCCTGCGTCCGCACGCCAAGAGCAACAAGTGCGCGGAGATCGCCCGCCGCCAGCTCGCCGCCGGGGCAGTCGGCGTGTGCGTGCAGAAGGTAAGCGAGGCGGCGGCGCTGGCCGATGCCGGCATCGACGACATCCTGATCTGCAACGAGCTGGTTGGTGACCGCAAGATCGCCACGCTGGTCGAGCTGAGCAGCCGGATCCGGGTGGCGGCATGCGTCGACGATCTCGGCAACATCGCCGCCATCGAGCGGGCGG
>JAEZQX010000073.1 GCA_023441105.1 Pseudomonadota bacterium
GGCCCGACATGCGTCGGGCCTGGGCGACGAAGGTAGCGCCGAACTCGCCGGCGCCGACCAGCCCGACCGGCAGGTCACTCCCGGCCACCGGCGCAAAACGTTGGAAGATCTGGCTCAGGTTCATGACTGATTCTTGCATACAAGTGTTGGACTCTGTCAAGATACGAACCCGAACTCTGACGCATCGCCGTGTCTTCGATTCTTCCCGCCAATCCCCTCGAGGCCTTGCTCGCCACCGCCGCGGCTCAAGTCCCGCCGCGCAAGGGCGACTTGCACAACAACACGGTGGTGGTCCTGCGCAACATGATCATCACCGGCGTGCTCGCGCCTGGCGAACGGCTCAACGAACGCGAGCTGTGCGAGCGGTTGAAGGTCTCCCGCACACCGGTGCGGGAGGCGATCAAGACCTTGACGCAGGAAGGACTGCTTCACGCCCTGCCGAATCGCTCGCCGGTCGTCGCACCCCTCGACCCCGGCGAGACGGCAGCGTTGATCGAAGTCGTGGCTTCGATCGAGGGACTGGCCGGCGAGCTCGCTGCCCGGCGCATCTCCGACAGCGAAGTGGCAGAGCTCGGCATCCTGCACTACACGATGCTGCGACATCATGCGCGCGACGAGCTGCCGGGCTACTTCCAGGCCAACAAGGCGTTTCACCGGCGCATCGTCGAGTACGCGGCCAACCCTGTGCTGCTGTGGGTCTGGGACCTGCTCGCGTTGCGCGTCGATCGCGCGCGCTACGCATCCAACCTCTGGCCGGCCCGCTGGCAGGAAGCCACCGGCGAACATGGCGGCATCCTCGACAAGCTCGCCGCCCGCGATGCCGCCGGCGTCGCGGAAAGCATGCGCCAGCACGTTCGCAACGGCCTGTCGCTGGTCGCCACATCGCTGCGGGCCGACGACCGTAGCAGCCGCGCCGTCCCGCCGGATGAACCGTCCCCTGGCGGCACCGACCATCGGTGAGCTTGACGACGTCTGCATCTTGCATGCAAGATTAGCCACCATACAAGAACGATTTCGAGGAGACCCCATGTCGACATTCGTCCGCTCGCGCCGCTCGGTGCTCAAGACCGCGGCCGCACTCGGCTGCGCGCCGTACATCGGCAACGCCCGCGCCGCCGTGGAGCTTCGCCTCACCCATCCGGCCGATTTGTCGCACCCGGTGCACCTCGAAGCGGAAAAGATGGCCAGCCGCATCGCCGAACGAACCGGCGGAGCGGTGAAGATCACGCTGTTTCCCAACAACGCCCTCGGCTCGCCGGTCGAGACCGCGCAGCAGACGCGGCTCGGTGCCATCGACATGATCCTGATGAACCCGGCCAACATCGAGGCGATCTCGAAGACGATCGGCGTGATCAACATCCCCTACCAGTTCGACGACTACGCCCATGCCCACCGGACGCTGGACGTGACCGCGAAGGAGTGGATCGAGCAGCAGTTGGCAACCGCAGGCTTTGCCTGGATCGCGAACTTCGAATGGGGTTTTCGCGCCCTGTCCAACAGCCGCCGTCCGGTCAGCACGCCCGACGACGTCAAGGGCCTGAAGATCCGCGTGCCGCCCGAGCTCGCGATCAAGGCGGCATTCGAAGCGCTGGGCGCCAACACCCAGACGGTGGCCTTCCAGGAGGTCTACCTGGCGCTCGCCAACAAGACCGTCGACGGCCAGGACAACCCGGTGGGCACCACCTTCGCCGCCAAGTTCTTCGAGGTCCAGAGCCACATCGCGCTGACCAAGCACATCTACGCCTCGATCATGTTCGCCGCCAACCCCAGGACCTGGAAGAACAAGCTCGACGCGCAGCAGCGGCAGATCATCTCGGAAGAGGCCACCAAGGCGGGCAGTGCCGCGCGCCAGGGGGTGAAGGACCTCGAGGAAGGGTTCCTCGCGCAGATGCAGAAGGCCGGCGTCGCGGTCACCCGGCCCGACGTCGCGCCGTTCCGCGCCAGGATGGAACCCGCCTACGAGGTGCTGCGCAAGAACCTGGGAGAGGAAACCTGGAACGCGTGGACCAAGCTCGTCGCCGCTGCGCGCGCCTGACAGGCGCCGGGCGCCGATGCTGATTGCCGGAATCCTGCTCTCCGTCTGCCTGACGATCCTCGGCGGCATCCCCATCGCCGGCGGTCTTGCCCTGGTGGCTGCGGCAACCATGGCGCTTACCGCCGGGCCGGAGCTCCTGGTCATCTTCATCCAGCGAGCCTACGCCGCGACGACCTCCTTTCCCCTCCTGGCCATCCCGTTCTTCATCCTGGCGGGCAACCTGATGAACGTGGGGGGAACCACCGAGCGGATCTTTGCGGTGGCAAACCTGCTGGTCGGGCGGATCCGCGGCGGACTGGCCCACGTCAACGTGATCGGCAGCGTCATCTTCGCCGGCATGTCGGGCTCCGCCGTCGCCGACGCGGCCGGACTCGGCGTGATCGAGATTCGCGCCATGGTCAGGGAAGGCTACACCGCGCGCTATGCGGCGACCATCAGCGCGGTCTCCGCAACCATCGGCCCGATCATTCCGCCGAGCATTCCGTTCGTCATCTATGGCAGCCTCGCCAACGTGTCGGTGGGCGCCCTCTTTCTAGCCGGCATCGTACCGGGGCTCCTGATGGCGCTCGGGCTCATGATCGCGATCGCGATCGCCGCGGAGCGACTCGACCTGCCTCGGTCGGCAGGCCTGCCGCCGCTGGACGTCGCCGCCCGGACGGTCTTGAAAGCCGCGCCGGCCCTCGCCCTGCCGCCGCTGATCCTGGCGGTCATTTTCACGGGGTTCGCGACGCCGACCGAGGCGGCCGTCGTTGCCGCCGGTTGCGCCTTCATTCTCGGCCGCTATGTCTATCGCGAGCTGACGATGCGCGGCTTCTTCGACACCGTGTGGGAGACCGGCAGGCAGACCGCCCAGGTCATGCTCATCATCGCCATGTCGGCGCCGTTCGGCTGGGTGCTCATCCAGCAGCAGGTTCCCAATGCCATCCTGCAATCGCTGATGAGCATCTCCAGCGAGCCGTGGATCATCCTCCTGATCGTGAACCTGGTACTGCTGATCCTCGGGATGTTCCTGGAAGCGATCGCCATCCTCATCATCGCCTATCCGATCCTGGCGCCGGTCATGGGTGCCATCGGCGTCGATCCGGTTCACTTCGGCGTGATGATCGTGCTCAACCTGATGATCGGCCTGGTCACGCCACCGGTCGGGCTCTGTCTCTACGTGGTGTCCGGCATCGCCAGGGTTCCGATCGGAGACATCATCCGCGAGCTTGCTCCCTACCTCCTGGCGCTGATGGTGATCCTCGGCCTGGTGACCTTCATTCCGGCCCTTTCGCTGTGGCTGCCCCAGTCCCTCGGCTACGGGATTCTCAAATGACCGCCGCCATCCTGAGCCGGCTGGACCGCGCGGTGGCGATGGCCTGTCGCTGGAGCGTGATCGTCTGCTTCCTGGGGTTGTTCCTGCTGCTCTCCCTCGGCATCGTCCAGCGGATGGCGCCGCAGGTGAAGCTCCCCGGCTATGACGAGCTCGTGGAGCTGCTCTTCATCTGGCTGACCTTCATCGGCTCGCTGGCGCTCTGGCGCGAAGGCGCCCTCTATCGCGTGGAGGCGATCGACCGCCTGCTGGGCTTGCGGGCGCGGCAGGTGCTTGCCGTCGTCACGCATCTTGCCATGCTGGCACTGGCTGCGATCTTCGCGGTCATGGGATGGGACTTCCTGCAGGCAGCCGGCGAGACGACCCCGTTCCTGCGGATCGACAAGGTCTACTGGTACGCGGCGATCCCGGTCTGCGGCGCGCTGATGTCCATCTACAGCATCGCTGCCGTGTGGCGCGCGCTGAACGGCGACATCCAGTCGCGGGAAGAAATCGTCACGCTCGGCTGACTCGCGCAGTCGACTCGTCACCTCCTGAGGAAGCAAGACAATGAAGCGACTCGAAGGCAAGACCGCCATCATCACCGGCGGCGCCGGCGGCATCGGTGCGGCGACCGGAATGCTCTTCTGCGAGGAAGGCGCAAGCGTCGCCCTCGTCGACCTCGCGGACTCGCCGCTCGGCGAGGTTGCCACGCAGATCCGCCAACGGGTGCCGGGCGCCCGGGGGCTGGAGCTGCGCGCCGACGTCGGCCAGGAAGCGGCGGCTGGCGAGATCGTGCGGCAGGTGCTCGGCGAATTCGGCACCCTCGACGTGCTGGTGAACGTCGCCGGCATCCGATCCTACGAACCGCTGGCGGACGCCCGGTCGGAGACCTGGCAGAAGATCCTCGCGGTGAACCTGCTCAGCTACGCCTATCTCGCGCGCGAAGCCCTTCCCGCCCTGCGCAGCTCGGGTCGAGGCGCCATCGTCAACGTCTCTTCGACCCACGGCGTCAATCCAAGGGTCGGCATGGGCCAGTACGACGTCACCAAGGCCGGCATCCTTTCCATGACCCGGACCCTTGCGTTCGAGGAAGCGCCCAACCGGGTGCGCGTCAATGCCGTCTGCCCCGGCCTCACGCTCACGCCGTTCCACGTCCGGCGCGCCGCCCAGGCGGGGCGCACGGAGCAGGACCTGCGTACCGAACAGGTCGACCACAACCTGCAGCGGCGCTGGGCGGATGCGCGGGAAGTGGCTTATCCGATCCTCTGGCTTGCCTCGGACGAGGCGTCCTTCGTGACCGCCGCCACCCTCATGGTCGACGGCGGAACGCGGGTATGAGCCCGGGACGCGCCGCCACGATCCACGGCGCCTGGAACGACGACGCCGAGGCCATCGCGCTGGTCGATGCCCACCATCACCTGTGGGACCTGAAGCGCAACCCCTATCCCTGGCTGCAGGATCGGCCCGAGCCGCACTTCTTCCTCGGCAACTACGACCCGATCAAGCGGGACTACCTGGCCGACGACTACCGCCGGGACTCGGCGGGCCACAATGTCCTGGCGACGGTCCATTGCGAGGCCGAGTGGGATCGTGATGACCAGGTCGGCGAGACCGAGTGGCTGTCGCAGGTGAACCAGTCGGACGGCATCCCGGCGGCCATCGTCGCGCACGCCTGGTTCCATACCCCGAACGCCGCCGAAGTGCTCGCGCGTCAGGCGTCGTTTCCGTTGGTGCGCGGCATCCGCTCGAAGCCGGTCACCGCCTTGACTCCGCAGGCAATGTCACCCGGCGCTCCCGGCACGATGCAGCATCCGCAGTGGCTGGAAGGCTTCTCCCGGCTGGGGCAGCACGGCTTGTCCTGGGACTTGCGCGTCCCCTTCTGGCACCTCCACGAGGCGGCCGAGGTCGCCAGGTCGTTCCCGCACACGCCGATCGTCCTGAACCACACCGGCTTCCCCTGGGACCGCAGCAACCAGGGCCTGAAGGCCTGGCAACTGGCGATGGAGGCAATCGCCCGCCAGCCCAACGTGCACCTCAAGGTTTCGGAGTTCGGACTGAAGGACCAGCCGTGGGACTACGAGTCGAATCGGTCGATCGTCCTGGCCGCCATCTCCATCTTCGGCATCGAGCGCTGCATGTTCGCCAGCAACTTTCCGGTGGCCGGCCTGCGCATCGACTACGACACGCTGGTCCGTTCGGTGGCGCGGATGCTGAGTGGATTTTCCGCCGCCGACAGGACTGCCTTTTTCATCGACAACGCCGTCCGCTTCTACCGGCTCGAAGGGATCGGCAACCCGGGAAGCGTCAGCGTCCCTTGAACGCGGGCTGGGTCTTCGACCTGAAGGCCTGGGTGCCGATCTGGAAGTCTTCCGTGTCGAAGCAGTCGTAGCTTTCGTCCGCCTCCTGCGGCGAAAGCGGGGCTGGATCCGCGAGGCGGTCGACGAACTTCTTGTGCCAGCGGGCAACCAGTGGCGCTCCCTCCGCAATCGCGGCGGCGATGTCGTCGATGGCGGCATCGAAGCCTGCCGGCGGGAGCAGCCGGTTGACCAGGCCCATCTCCCTGGCGCGCGCCGCGTCGAAGACCCGGCCTTCCAGCAAGATCTCCTTGGCATTGGCCGGGCCCACCAGCCGAACCAGGGGCAGCAGCTCCGCATAGGCGACCACCAGGCCGAGGCGCTTGACGGGGATGCCGAAACGGGAATCATCGGTGCAATAGCGCAGGTCGCACGCCGACGCGAGCTCCAGCCCACCGCCGACGCAAAGCCCCCGGATCGCAGCGATCACCGGATGGCGGCATTGCACCATCGCCTGCATGGCACCATGCGCGAGCTTGCCGTATTCCCGCGCCTGGGCGGCATTGCTTCGAACCGCGGGAAACTCCGCGATATCCGCGCCGACACTGAAGGCCTTGCCGCCCGCACCGCTGACGACGATGCAGCGAAGACCGTGGTCTGCGTCGAAATCCCGGAACAGCGCGCGAAGCTCCCGCCACATCGCCGTACTGATGCAGTTGTGCTTGTCGGCGCGGTTGATGGTGACGCGGGCGATGCCTTCCCGCCGGGACACGAGGATGAGGTCGCTGCTCATTGCACGGCTCCGGTGGCACGCAAGTGCGAAATCCGCTCCTCGGAGATCCCCAGCCCCCGCAGAACCTGATCGGTGTCCTGGCCGAAAGTGGGCGCCGCGGAGACCACCTTTCCGGGAGTACGGGAGAACTTGGTCGGGATGCCGAGCATCTTCATCCGGCCGAAGGCCGGATGCTCCACCTCCTCGATCATGTCCCGGGCGATGAAATGCGGATCTGCCAGCGCTTGGGCGAAGTCGTTGATCGGGCCGCAGGGCACGCCGGCCTGCTCGCAGCGGGCGATCCAGGTTTCGGCATCGCTCCTGGCGAACTCTTGCTCCAGCAACACCTCGAGTGCTTCGACGTTGAGCAGGCGCAGGGAATTGGTCGCGAAGCGCGGATCCTTGATCAGGTCCGGGCGATCGAGGACTTCCGTGCACAGCCGCTCCCAGCTGCGCTGGTTGGCGGCGCCGATGACGATATAGCCACTGCGGGTGCGAAACGCCTGGTAAGGCGCCGACACGCGGTGACGGCTGCCGGTCGCGCGAGGCACGGTGCCGTTGGTGAAGAACGCCGCTGCCTCCCAGATGAACCACGGCAGGCCGCACTCGGCCAGGGAAATGTCGATATGCTGACCCTCGCCGGTGTTCATCTGGTGGATGCGGGCGGCAAGGATGGCATAGACCGCGGTGATGCCGGCGCCGATATCGTAGACCGCCATCCCGGCCTTCAGCGGACGGCCGCCGGGCTCGCCGGTCATGCTCATCATGCCGGTGATTCCCTGCGCCACCAGATCGAAGCCCCCCTTGTGGGCATAGGGTCCGGTCTGGCCGAAGCCGGAGATCGAGCAATAGATCAAACGCGGATTGATCGCGCTGAGCGTTTCATAGTCGACCCCGAGCGACTTGGTGACACCGACCCGGAAATTCTCGACCACCACATCCGCCCAGCGGGCCAGGTCATGGAGAACCTCGCGTCCCTCGGGATCCTTCAGATTGATGACCACGCCCTTCTTGTTGCGGTTGATGTGCGCGAAGGAGGCCGACTCCCCGTTCACATAGGGACCCATTTCCCGCGAGTCGTCACCCTTGCCCGCCTTCTCGACCTTGATCACCTCCGCACCCAGGTCCGCGAGCACCATGGTGCAATACGGCCCGGCCATGATCTGCGACAGGTCGAGCACCTTGAGCCCCGCCAGCGGGGATGCAGCCATCTTGGTCATACTCCGACTCTCTCCGTGTTCCATGTCTCATTGTCCTCCCATCGCCAGCCGCGGCAGCCAGGTCGTCAAGCCCGGGACATAGGTGATCAGCAGGAGCGTGATCGCCAGCGGCAGGTAATAGGGCAGCATCTCCTTCAGCACTTCCTTCATCGAAACCTTGGCGATGTCCGCCACCAGGAAGAGCGCCAGGCCCATCGGCGGCGTGAGCAGGCCGATCATCAGGTTGAAAACCACCACCATGCCGAGGTGCACCGGGTCGACACCGGCGGCCACCAGCGGCTTCGCGATGATCGGCGCGATCACCAGGATCGCCGTGGTGCTGTCGAGGAACATGCCCACGAGGATCAGCAGGACGTTGACGATCAGCAGCAGCACGTACGGATCGGTCGAGATCGAGAGCATCGCGCCGGTCAGCAGCTGCGGCACCTGCTCGACCGACAGGATCCAGCCGAACAATGCCGCCACGGCAACGATGATCAGGATTCCGGCGGAGGCATGGATCGTTTCGAACGATGCCTTGATCAGCCCTTGCCAGGTCAGCTCGCGATAGAAGAACGTGCTGACCAGGACGGTGTACAGCACGGTGACGGCGGCAATCTCCGTGGGCGTGAAAAAGCCCACCAGCATGCCGGCAATCAGGATGACCGGCGCGAGCAGCGCCGGTAGCGCCGGCTTCAGGTCCCGCCACAGTTCGGCGGCGGTCGGCCAGCGGGCGGCGCGCGGATAGTTGCGCCGCACCGCCAGCACGGCGGTCATCAGCATCAGCATCAGCACGCACAGCAGGCCCGGAAGGATGCCGCCGAGCAGCAACTGGATCACCGACACGCCGGTGACCGTGCCATAGATGATCAACGGGATCGATGGCGGGAAGACCGGGCCGATGATCGCCGAGGAACTGGTGACGGCGGCCGCGAAGCCGGGCTTGAATCCCTTGGAGCGCATGGCGTCGATCTCGATGCGCCCCAGCCCGCCGATGTCGGCGAGCGCCGAGCCCGACATGCCCGCGAAGATGAGGCTGCCGAAGATGTTGACCTGGGCCAGGCCGCCCGGCAGGCGGCCGGACGCGGTATCGGCGAACTTGTAGATGTGGCGCGAGATGCCGGCGCTGTTCATCAGGCTGCCGACGAACAGGAAGACCGGCACCGCGACCAGCGGAAACGAATCCAGCGCATAGAGTGTGCGCTGGGCGAGCAGGTCGATCGGAAAGTCGTTGAGGAATACGTAGGCGATGCAGGGGATCCCGATGGCCAGCACCACCGGGAAGCCCAGCATGAAGAGCGCGAGGAACGCGCCGATGATGACGAAGCCGCCCAAGGGAACCCTCTGCTAGGTGAGCACGGTGTGTTTTTCTTCAGGACGGCGACGCCGCAGGGTATGCAGGAACTGCATCAGGGTCTCGAGCATCAGCAGCAGCGAGCCGACCAGCAGCGGTGCCATGAACAGCCAGAACGGCATCTCAAGGGTCGGCGTCTGGTTATCCAGGTTGTCGCCGATGGTGACCACCGTGGCAACGAAGATCACGGCGAACGTCGCCACCCCCGCCAGCTCGATGATCATCTGCAGGTACCAGCGCGGGCGGGCCGGCAGCAGGCCCTGGAACTCCTCCATCCGGATCTGGCCGCCTTCCACGGTCACGTACGAGGAGGCGAGGAAGGTCAGGCAGATCAGGAAGTAGCGTGCAAGCTCCTCGGCTGACGCCATCGGCGCGTTGAACACGCCGCGCACCAGGATCTGCGCCAGCGGCGTGAGGATGAGCAGTCCGAGCAGCACCAGGCTCGTCCAGCGCACGGCTCCCCGCACCGCCATCAGGAGGGTCGACAGCATCTGCCGGCTGCTCCCGCCAGGCCTACTTCACCGCCCGGATCTTCTCGATATATGGCGGCCACTCCGGAAAGTCCTTGCCGACCTGCGCCAGCACCGACTTGCGGAAGCCCTCGATATCGAGTCCGTCCTTCTGCTCGATGAAGGTCATGCCCTTGGCCTGGAGGTCGTTGCGGCACTTGCCGGTGGTATTGCGGTCCCACTCGAGGGTCGCCTGGCCGACCTCGGCCATGGTGTCCTCGATGATCTTCCGGTCGGCGGCCGGGACGCGCTGCCAGGCGCGCTCATTGACGAAAACCGCCAGGGTCGACTGCATGTGGCCCGTCATCATGACGAACTTCTGGACCTCGTACAGCTTGAGCGAGTGGAGGTTGCACAGCGGATTCTCCTGTCCCACCACCAGGCCGGTCGCCAGCGCCGTGGCCAGCTCGGACACCTCGACCGGCGTCGCCACCGCCCCCATTCCGGTCAGCATCGAGGACCACAGCTTGATCGGCACGCCCCGGTACTTCCTGCCCTCCATGTCCTTCGACGACAGCACCTTCTCGTTGGACGTCAGGTGCCGGGTACCGGCAAAGAAGCTGCCGACGATCCGCATGCTGCCCTTCTTCACCAGCTCCTCGTTGATCTCCTTCAGGGCGGGCGACGTCTTCTCGTTGGTGGCGCGCAGGCTGTGCTCCGCGTCGCGATACATGAACGGCGTATTGAACACCGCCGCATTGGGAACGATCTTGGCGAGCGAGGCGAACTCGTGATGGCCCATCGAGATGGCGCCCGACTTGATGCCGTCGACCATCTCGCCGGCGTTGCCGAGTTGCGAGTTGGGGAACACCTGGATCTCCACCTTGCCGCCGGTGCGCTCCTTCACCAGCTTGGCCACTTCATCCGCATAAAGCGTCTGCGGCGCACCGGCGGTACCCACGTGCGCCCAGCGCAGCTTCACCTGCGCATGAGCGGCGGAGATCGGCAAGCCGGCGACCACGACCAGGGCCACCGCCGGCAACAGGGCGTTCATCTTCCAGTTCATTTCCACGTCTCCTCGTTTGCTGGGCTCATGCCCGTTCTGGTATTGCTGACTGCAGGAGCGGCAGGCGCTCGGGCCGCCGCACCGAAAGCTAGCGTGGCGGCGGCCTGTCCGCCGGTTCGTAGAGCTTGAAGACCGCGGCGGTATCGAGCTCCGAATGGCCCAGGTGGACCAGCATCCGGTAGAGCGACAAGGCCTGGCCCGCCATCGGCAGCGGGGCCTTCAAGCCGGCGGCGAACTCGCTGAGCATCTCCAGGTCCTTGAGGAGCTGCCGGGCATATCCCTGCGGGGCGAAGTCGCGCTTGACGATGCGCGGGTAGAGCTTCTGCAGCATCGGACTGTCGGCATAGCCGCCGGCCAGGCATTCCGGTATCCGGGCGGCGTCGATGCCGGCAGTCTCCGCCAGCACCACCGCTTCGGCCATGACGGCATGGGCGCAGCCGACGATCAGCTGGTTGATCATCTTGGCCGTCGAGCCGGCACCCGACGGTCCCATCAGCGTGAATTGCCCGGCGATGTCCGCCATCAGCGGCCGCACACGATCCACCTCGGCCGGCTCACCGCCAGCCATGACGGTCAGCGAGCCCGCTGCGCAGGCTGGAGGCCCGCCCGAGACGGGCGCATCGATCCAGCCGCAACCCGTCTTCTCCCGCAGACTCGCAGCGAAGGCCCTGCCCTTGTCCACCTTCACCGTCGAGAAATCCACCAGCAGCTGCGGCTTGCGCAGGACCGATGCGACGCCGTTCGCGCCGAATACCGCCTCGCCGACCGCATCCGTGGTCGGCAGGTTGAGGAGCACCAGGTCCGCCTCCGGCACCACCGCGGCCGCCGATGCCGCCACGGCAGCGCCTGCAGCTTCGGCTTGTGCACACCGGTCGGCAACGATGTCGTAGACACTCACCTGGTAGCCACGCTCCAGCAGGCGCCGGACCATGGGCAGCCCCATCAGTCCGATGCCGACATAGCCGATCCGCGGCTTGCCGCTTGAACCCGTCGCCCGTGCTTGCATTGCCTACTCCATCGCGTAGATGCGGACAGCATTGTCATGAAACAGCGCCCGCCGCTCCCCCTGCGCGAAGGCGGCGACGATGTCGTCGAAGCCCGAGAAGATCGCGTCGAAGGAGGCGCACAGGCTGTCGACCGGAAAATTGCTTGCGAACATCGCGCGTTCGACGCCGAAAGCTTCGATGGCGGACAGCACCACTTCGCGATTCGCGTCCGCGGTCCAGGCTTTGCCCGGCTGCCCAAGGCCGGATATCTTGACGGCCGTATTCGGACATGCGGCCAGCACCGCCATCGCCCGCTTCCAACGCTCGAGCGCCTCGGGGCTGCGGTCGCTCGGAAGACCGGTATGGTTGAGCACGATGGTCGTGTCGGGGAACGCCCGCGCCAGGTCGGCCGCTTCGTGGAGATGCCACCACGGCGTCTGGAGGTCGAAACGCAGCCCGCGGCGCGCAAGACCGGCGAAGCCGGCACGCCATGTCGAATCCATCATCCCGCCGGGCGTCGAATCCAGGGGCGAGGCGTTGGCACGCGGCTTGTGGCGGATGCCGCGGACGAACTCGAAGCCGGCCTGTTGCTCGAGCACGGCATCGCAATCGGCACGGTCCAGCCATGCCTGGGCGACCATCACCGTCGGATAGCCGGTCCGGTCGCGAAGTGTCGAGATGTAGCGGGTCTCGCCGATCGGATCTGCCGGATCCCATTCGGCTTCGACATAGATGGTCTTCGCCACCCGGAGCGGCGCCGCGTCAGCGAGATAGTCTTCCGGCAGGTAGCGCCGGCGGATGGCGCTGTAGTCCCCGTAGCGAAACGGAATCGGCGGTTCGTCGCGCAGCCAGGGGTGGTAGTTCGCGTCGATGTCCCAGAAGTGCTGGTGGGCATCGACGATGGGGAAATCGATGCTCATCGGGTCCCCTGCCCCACCGCCAGCTCCTTCTTGGCGAGGACGTGCTCTCTCAGGATGCGTTCGACCCCTGCGCCGTCGCGGGCGAGCAGCGCCGCGACGAAAGCCTCATGGGCCTCGATGCTCCTGGCCCAGTTATCCTGCTCGAGGTTCGCCCGGTAGCGCAGCTTCTGCACCTGTGCGTTGAGCCGCAGGTAGATTTCGCGCAGCGTGGGGTTGCCTGCCGCTTCATTGATCGCGTCGTGCGTCGCCTTCGCTGCGATCGCATAGGTCGCCATGTCCCGCTTGGCGTAGGCGGCCATCATCTGCTGGTGCAGGCTGGCGATGTGTTGCAGATCCTCCCGCGAGGCCTTCTCGGTCGCCAGGCGTCCGGCAAGGCCTTCGCTGACGGCAAGCACATCGAAGATGTTCGCCACGTCGTCCTGCGACAGCTCCACCACCCGCGCACCGTGCTTCGGCGTCAGCTCCACCAGGCCCTCGGCGGAGAGAATGCGATACGCCTCGCGCAACGGTGTGCGCGAGACCCCGAGGCTGTCGCACAACTGCCGTTCGTTCAAGCGCGCGCCCGGGGCGAGCCTTCCGGACGAGATGAGCTTGCGCAAGCTGTCGGCGACCACGACGGGCAGCGTCGGGTGGTCGATCGCCAGCGGCGAGGCCAGGTCCATGGCAGCAGGGATGAGGTGTCTCCTTTCAACGGCGCGGCCCTTCGAGCCATCACCTGCCGAATGCTCGGCTTGAATATTGTATACCAGGCCGGCGGAGCGATCACGCGTCTGTCGCGCGCCGCTCGCCGGCCTGTCACTCAGTTCTGGCTGACGCCCAGCTTCTCCACATCTTCAGCCCACTTCCTGACTTCGGCCTCGACGAAGCTGGAAAAAAATTCGGGCGACGTATCGCTCGCCAGGTCGAGCGCCAGGCTCTCCAGGACGCCGCGCGTGCCAGGATCCTCCATGGCGCGTCCGACCGCGGAGCTCAGTTTCCTGGTGACTGCTGCCGGCGTGCCGGCCGGCGCGAACACCCCGAACCAGCTCAGCTGCTCGACCTGTGGAAAGCCGAGCTCGGCCATCGTCGGCACGCCCTCGAAGGACTTGTTCCGCTCTTTCGACGTGACGGCCAGCGCGCGGACCTGGCCGGACTTCAGGTATGGCACGGCGGCACCCGGCGTGACGAACATGGTGGAAATCTGTCCGCTGACGAGGTCGACCAGCGCCGGGGCACTTCCGCGGTAAGGCACATGGATCATCTCGACGCCGGAAGCCTTGCTCAACCCGACGCCGGCAATGTGCTGCGACAGGCCAACGCCGGGTGAGCCGTAGGACAGGCCGCCGGCCCCGTTTTTTCCGGACGCGAGAAGCTCCGGCAGCGACTTGATGCCCGACCTGGTCGATACGACCAGTACGCTGGGCGACGTTCCGACCAGGCTGACGGGAGTGAAGTCGGCGACCGGATCATAGGGCTTCGGCTTCACGACCGCGGGCACGATCGCGTTGGTGGCGACGTGACCCAGCAGGAGCGTGTGGCCATCGGCCGGCGCATTGATGACGGTCTTGGTACCGATGATGCCGCCGGCTCCGGCGCGGTTGTCGACCACCACGTTCTGCCCCAGCTGCCCGGAGAGATGCGCCGCAAGCGCCCTGGCGATCGCGTCGGTCGCGCCCGCCGGCGCACCGGCAACGACGATCGTGATCGGCTTGGTGGGAAACGCCTGTGCCGCGGCAACGCCGAGCCCTGCCGCCGCGGCGATGCAGTGACACAGGATCTTGAACAGGAGGACAGGAAGTTTCATCGGGACCTGGTAGGTTTTCGTGACTGGCGAGGCGGGCCGGCGGGGCATCAAACGGGCGGCTGGTAGCGAATCTCCCGGGCGATCCGCTTCCATCGCTCGGAGTCGGCCGCCATGTACGGGATGAACTGGGCGCTGGCCAGCGGCTTCCTGACGCTGCCTTGCCGCTCCAGGGCATCCATCACCTCCGGCAGCTCGAGGATGGCGGTGAGCGCCTCGCTCAGGCGGTCGACGATCGGCGCCGGGGTGCCGGCAGGCGCCAGCATGCCGTTCCAGAAGCCGATCTCGAAATCCGGCACGCCCGCTTCCGCCATCGTCGGCACCTGGCTCAGCGCCGGTAGCCGTTCGGCGGCCGTCACCGCGAGGGCATTGAGGCGCCCGTCCTGGAAATAAGGCATCAGCGGGACCGGGTTGCTGAACATGACCTGGACGCGTCCGGCAATGAGATCGATCAATGCCGGCGCGCCGCCCTGGTAGGAAACCTGGACCCAGTCCAGCTCGCGCCGGACCTTCAGCAATTCGGCAGCCATGTTCTGCGGCGAACCGGCCCCGGTGGACGCGTAGCTGATCTTGCCCGGATTCGCCCTGGTGTAGGCAACCAGCTCGTTCAGGGTACGCACCGGCAGTTCGCGCGTGGTGACCAGCGCGATCGGCGACTCGGTCAGCAACGCGACCGGCGCGAAGTCGTCGGGCTGGAATGGAGTCTTCGGCTCCACGACTGGCCTGAGCGTCGAATTGCCGGTATCCAGGAGCAGCGTATGACCGTCCGCCGGCGCTCGTGCTGCCATGGCCGTACCGATCGCCCCGGCCGCACCCGCCCGGTTCACGACCAGGAACGGCTGGCCGAAGCGCTTGGCCAGCTCGCCGGCGATCAGGCGGGCGAGCGTGTCGGTGCCGCCGCCGGGTGGATAGGCAACGATCACCTGGACCGGCTTGACGGGATACGCTTCCCGCGCGCGACCTACGCCGAGCACGCTCAGCGCCGCCAATCCCGCGAGTCCCTTGAGCCCGCGCCGCCTGGCCTCATCGGACAGACCTCGATCCTTGCGCATCTCCGACTGCACCCCGCCTGCGCTCATTCCGCCGTCACCCCCAGCTCCTGCACCACCCGTGCCCACTTCGCTGCCTCCTCGCGGGCGAAATCGGCAAAATTGCCCGAGGTCGCATCGCCGGCTGGCTCGAGATACATCGCTTCCAGTTTCGCCCGGGTGTCCTGCTTCGCCAGGGAGCTGGAGATGGCCTTGCGCAGGGTTCCCACGACGTCCGGCGGGGTACCGGCCGGCGCAAACACGCCGAACCAGCCGGTCTGCACCAGCGACGGATGACCCAGCTCGACCAGCGTCGGCACGTCCGGGAAGAAGCGGCTTCGCTCCTTCGATGTGACGGCAAGCGCGTGCAGCTGTCCCGACTTCAGGTACGGCACTGCGGCCCCGGGCGTGACGAACATCATGGAAATGCGGTTGCCGATCAGGTCGACCAGCGCCGGTGCGCTGCCGCGATACGGCACGTGCACCATCGGCACCCCGGTGGCCTTGGACAAGGCGAAGCCGGCGATGTGCTGCGGCAGGCCCACGCCGGGCGATCCATAGGTGAGGCCGTCGGGCCGGCTCCTGGCGGCGGCCAGCAGCGCCGGCAGATCCTTGATGCCCGACTGCGCAGAGACCACCAGCAGTTCGGGCGCCATGCCCATCAACGCGATCGGGGTGAAGTCGGCCACCGGGTCATACGGCCTGGGCTTGACGACAGCCGGCACGATCGCATTGGTGGCGGTGTGGCCCATCAGCAGCGTGTGTCCATCGGGAGCGGCGTTCAGGAGCGCCTTGGTGCCGATGATCCCGCCCGCACCTGCCTTGTTGTCGACCACCACGCTTCGGCCGAAGATCGCCGTCAGGTCGGCCGCCAGCGTGCGCGCAATCGAATCCGTGCCGCCGGCGGGCGGTCCCGCCACGATGATGGTGACGGGCTGCGCAGGATACTCCGCAGCCACGGCACCACTCGCCCCGATCGCGAGCGCCAAGGCGGCAGCCGCTGCCGCCGCCGCAACGCGGCTCCCGCGCAAGAAACCAGTCATCTTCAACTCCCCCTCGAATGCGGTCTCGTGCCGCCGTTGCATCACCCGGTCGCTACGCCGGCATTGTCCGGACGGCAGCCCCGGCACCGTGCTCCATGCTGCGGATCGTATGCCCCTCGACGGCATCGCGGTCGAGCCGCGGCCAGTATCCGGCAGGCACCCGGATCGAGCCGCCTTCGAACTCGAGCGGCGTCTGGAACAGCCGCGCCTTCGTCTTGAGAAAGCCGTTCATCTCGCCGGCGTTGTCGATGGTGTATCGCGCCACGCAGGCTTCCATCCAGCAGCCGATCTCGATCGACACCCCGTCGCCGAGCACCGGCGTCAGGCCGCGGGAACGGATCTCGCCGAGCGCGGTGACCAGCATGTCGACGCTGCCGATCTTCTTCAGCTTGAGCTTGACGAAGCCGACCCCTTCGATGGCTGCCGCCCGGGCGATGTCGGCCACGCCGTAGATCGACTCGTCGAGCATCACCGGAACGGCGGAAACTGCAGCAACCTGCGCATTGCCGTTCCAGTCATCCATGTGGCAAGGCTGCTCGAACAGCTCGATACCCGCCGGTTCGAGTGCCGCGGCGAAGGCGCGGCCGTCCGCGACGCCGTAGCCCTGGTTTGCGTCGAGCCGCAGCGATGCGCGGCCGTCGACCCGTTCCTGGATGTGGCGCACGCGACGGAGATCTTCCTTCCAGTCGAACCCCACCTTGACCTTGAGGGTCCGGAAGCCTTCGTCGAGCCGGCTCTCGACCTCCGGCCCGATCGCCGGCAGCTCATGCGCATGCAGCGGCGCCAGGAGCGGCACCGCGAACTCCTCGCGGGCATCGAGCAGCGGGTTTCGGCCGAGCATGTCGATGGCCGCAAGCACCGCGCTGGCAGCGCCGGCACCTTCACCGACATGACGGGCAACCAAGGCGCTGGCGTCGTCCACCGACAGTCCGACGATTTGTCGCGACAGGCGATTGCAGAGGTCCCATGAGCCCGCCACCGTTTCGGCGGTGTACCCGGGGATGATCAGTGCCTCACCGAAGCCGGCGTTGCCCTCGTCATCGAACACCTCGATGAGGAAGGGATCGAACCCCTCGATGGTCATCAGTGACACCTTGTAGGGCGTCACCAGCGGAAGCATCACTTGCCGGACGCGAACTCCCTCGATCCTCACCGCGAGCCTGCCATGACGCTCATTGCACCGGCCCGCCGGCGATCTGCGTGCGATACATCAGGCGGCGGGTGGCGGGATCGAAGGAGTCGCGCCGGTGCATGGTGCAGGTGTTGTCCCACATCACCACGTCGCCGAGCTGCCATTCCTGCCCCCAGGTCAGCTCCGTTGCCGCGGCGTGCGCCCACAGCCGGTCCAGCAGCGCCTCGCTCTCCTCCAGCGGCAGTCCGACCAGGTAGGCGCCGCGACGGCGACCGAGCAGCAGGCACTTGCGGCCGGTGCGCGGATGCGTCCGCACCAGCGGGTGCACCGCGCCCACCGTCTTGCGCGGGTCGTCGTTGTCGACATAGCCGTTGCGCAGCTGGCCGGCGCTGTTGCGGCTGGCATCGTGCACGCAACGCAGCTGCCCGACCCGTTGCTTGAGGTCCGCCGGCAACGTCTCGAACGCCAGGTACATGTTCGAGAAGTAGGTATTGCCACCCGAGGGCGGGATCTCGACGGCGAACAGGCACGCGGCCTTCGGCGGCCGGTCGTTGTACGTCATGTCGGCGTGCCACACCGATTCGGCATCGCCGAGGCCGCCGATCGGCTTGCCGTCCAGCTTCACGTTGGAGATGACCGTGATCTCCCGCGGCAGGTCATCCACGGCGCGGCTCATCTCGCCGCTCGCGACGGGTCGCTTGTCGAGCTCGCCGAACCGGCGCGAGAACGCGACGAACTCCTCGAGCGTCATCCCGTCCTGCCTGCGTACCCGCAGCACCAGGTGCTCGTCCCAGGCCGCCAGGAAGGCATCGCGCATGGCGTCGGTGAGCGGCCGCCGCATGTCGAGCCCGACCACGTCGGCGCCCAGCGCCCGCCCGGAAGGAACGATGCGCAGCCCGGTGGCTGCCTCTGTTTCGGTAGTCAAGTCGATGTCTCCAGTGGCCGAGATCGTGCCGATCGATGCCGACGAAGGATAGTCGCGTCCCATTTATCGGACAATCTCTGATTGCTTATCAATCTATCCGTCGATCAGATGAATCCGACCCGAGTGACCTTCAAGCAGATCGAGATCTTCCTCAGTGTCGCCGAGACCCTGAGCTTCAGCCAGGCGGCAACTCGCTGCCATCTCTCCCAGCCTGCCTTGAGCGCCAACATCCAGCGGCTGGAGGAGGCGCTGGGCGCCCGTCTGTTCGACCGGCATACGCGCAAGGTGACCCTGACGCCGGTCGGCGCCGAGATGAAGGCCATCGCCGCCGCGCTCGCCGACAACGTCGAGCACGCCTTCTCGCGGATCCAGGAGCTGGTCTCGGGCAAGGTCGGCCGACTGGTGGTCGCGGCCGCGCCATCGCTGGCCGCCTCGCTCGTGCCAAGGGCACTGGCAGCCTTCCGGCTGGAGCATCCCGGCGTCGGCGTGGAGCTTCACGACGAACTGTCGGATGTCTGCATCGACATGGTCCGGTCCCGCACCGCGGACCTTGCCCTCGGCCCGCGAAGCGACGGAGCCGAGGATCTGCTCCAGCGGGAGATCTTCCGCGATCCGCTGGTGGTCGTCCATCCGGCGGGCCACCCGCTCGACGCCAAGCGGGCGCTGCGCTGGGCGGACATCAAGCCCTTCGAGCAGATCATGCTGGATCCCAGCAGCAGCGTGCGGCAACTGGTGGACGCTGAGTACGCCAGGCACGGCGTCCAGCTGCGTCCGGCTTTCGAGGTACGCCATGTCGGGACCATGCTGGGACTCATCGCCTCGGGACTGGGCATCGGGGTACTGCCGCAATCCCTGGTGCGCACCTTGCGGCTCGAGGGGATGGGATATCGCCGCTTTGCCGCGGCCGGCGGCTATCGCTCCATCTGCAGCGCCACCCTGCTCGGCCAGACGCCTTCACCGACCGTGGCCGCCTTCATCCGGCACTTCCGCCGCGAGTGCGCAGCCGGCTGACGCCCGATCGCACGCGGCCGTGGCCGTTCTGCCGGATCCTGCGTGCCGGGCGCCGCGATTGTCCGGCTGATCCCGACTTCAGGCTTCCCGCTGTCCTGGCGGCTCGGGCTACTCCAGTTCGATCTTTCCCTCGAACCGCGCCGTCAGCTTCAGGCCGGCAATCTCCAGCGTCATCGTCGCCGGGAACTTCTCGTTGCCGGCAATCGACCCTTCCGACTGGGCCCGGGCCACCGCCTGCTCGATCTCCCGCTGCGAGCTCACCCCCACCATCTTGAGGAACTTGCGCAAGCTGATGTTGAAGGTCTCTTCGTTCATGGTGCTTCTCCTTTCGTACCGGTACCGGGGACCTGCGGGCAACCACGGGACCACTCACCGAATGGCGACTGCCCAATCCGCTATTGTGCCCGGTCCCGCCATCGGCCAGACAGGCTCGCCACCACGCGGGGACCGGCACATCGCCAGCGACTTGCGCGAGACGGGGCCGGCTACGCGCGGGTGCTGGCGTGTAGCGGAGATTGCGGCGGGAGTGCCAGCCGGAGGTTGGCGTGCTGGAGAGGCGGTGCGGATGGCCGCAGGCCTGGCGGCGGACTGGAACGTGATCGGGGGCTGGCAGTGGCTGCGGAGGCCGACAGGCCCGGCAAGCGCCGGGCCGTCCTGGTCAGTGGTCTTCGCTCGGGACTCGATGCCCTGCAGGTTGGAGCTATGGCCTAGTTGGCAGGCTTGTCGTTGTCCAGCAGCTCGGCGCGCTTGGCGATCCAGAACCAGCGAGGATCCCAGCCGCGCAGGGACTGCTTGAACGGCGTGTAGGTGATCCGGAAGCGTCCCCAGATGGCGGCATCGACTTC
>JAEZQX010000109.1 GCA_023441105.1 Pseudomonadota bacterium
GTGGCGTCCAGGCTGTCGCCGATGATGCCGAGGTCCAGCACCTCGCAGCCGAGCCGGCGCAGCAGCGCGGTCAGCAGGAAGCGGTTGGAGTTGTAGATGGCCCCGGGCTCGAGCGGCTCGCCGGGCATCACCAGCTCGTCGCCGGTGAAGAAGCAGGCCACCCGCAGCCGGCGGAACACCTTCAGGCTCGCCGCGCCGACGGACGCAGCCAGGCCGGTGGCCTGCGGCGTGAGGCGCGTGCCTGCGGCGAGGATGGCGGCACCCGCCTCGATGTCTTCTCCACGACGCCGGATCCACTCGCCGGCCGACGGCCGGTGGCTGAAGCTCACGTGAGGCACGCCGGCGATGTCCTGCACCTGCGCCTGCTCCTGCATCACCACCGCGTCGGCGCCGGCGGGCAGTGCCGCGCCGGTGAAGATGCGCGCTACCGTGCCGGGTTCGAGCGCCGCGCCTCGCCGCCCGGCCGGAATCCGCTGGCTGATCCGCAGCCGCCGCGGCTCGCCGGCGGGTCCGTCAGCGAGGTCGCTGCACCGTACCGCGTAGCCGTCCATCTGCGAATTGTCCCAGTCCGGTACCGACAGCGGCGACACCACGGTCTCGGCAAGCACCCGCCGGTCGGCGTCGAGCGTGCCGACCTGCTCGACCTCCGCGACCGGTGCGGCATGGCGCAACAGTCCTGCCAGCGCATCGTCGAAGGGGATCGGCTCCGGCCGTGCCGGCTTGTCGTTCATGGCAGGAACTCCTCGATCAGGTCTGGCGGCGGCGATCCGGCGCGGCCGGATGGAGCCGGACAGGACGGCATCGCAAAACGGTCACCGCGCGCCGCCGCATTCATCGCGATTCCACGATGGCGGACCGCGGCCTCGCGTCGATCTGCAGGCCGCGCTGCCGCATGATGAATTCGACGATGCCGTCGAGATCGTTCAGGTCGAGCACCACGATCGACGCCTTGATCGGCTCGTCGCTCGCCACTGCCAGGATGTTAGGGTCCTGCGGATGCAGCAGCGGGTTGCCCGTACTTGGGCGGTGGACTTCGATCTTCGGGATGTCGGCGGACTTGTACCCCTCCACCAGCACCAGGTCGCACGGCGAGAACAGCCGCAACTGCTCGCGCAACCCCGGCTCCGGCTCGCCGCGCAGCTCGTGCATCAGCGCCCAGCGCTGCGACGAGGTGAGCAGGATTTCAGTGGCGCCGGCCTGCCGGTGGCGATGGGAGTCCTTGCCCGGCTGGTCGATGTCGAACGCATGGTGCGCGTGCTTGATCAGCGACACCTTCAGGCCGCGGCTCACGAAGCGCGGAATCAGCTGCTCGATGAGGGTGGTCTTGCCCGATCCGGAGTAGCCGGCGAAACCGAAGACTTTCACTGTGCTGGCGCGCCTCGTTCAGGTACGCGCCGCGATGAAGCGCTTGAGCATCTGCAGGTCCGCCGGCATCAACGTGTAGCGCTGGACCAGCGACTCGAGGCCCCGGTAGGCCGGCGGCGGCAGCGGCTCCTCGCCGATCGCTTCGCGGATCGCCTCGGCGAACTTGGCGGGCTGCGCGGTTTCCATGCAGATCATCGGCACCCCGGGCTCGCGATGCGATTGCGCGACGGCCAGGCCGTCGGCGGTGTGGGTATCCACCAGCACGCCGGCCTGGTCGCGCCAGTGGCGGATGGTGGCGATCCGCTGGGCATGGCTGCTCGAGCCCGAACGGAAGCCGAAGGATTCGATGCGATGGAATTCGCGCGTGCCGCCGAGGTCGAACTCGCCGTGCGCCTGGACCATCTGCCACAACGACGCCACCCGCGCGCCGTCGCGCTCGAGCAGGTCGAAGACGAAGCGCTCGAAGTTCGAGGCCTTGGAGATGTCCATGGAGGGACTGCTGGTCTCGAGCGTCTGGTCGCTCCGGCGGACCCGGTACAGGCCGGTCCGGAAGAACTCGTCCAGCACGTCGTTCTCGTTGGTGGCCACCACCAGCCGACGGATCGGCAGGCCCATCATGCGGGCGATGTGGGCGGCGAGGATGTTGCCGAAGTTGCCGGTCGGCACGGCGAACGACACCTGCTCCCGGTTGGAGGCGGTGGCCGCGAAATAGCCCTTGAAGTAGTAGACAACCTGTGCCATCACCCGCGCCCAGTTGATCGAGTTCACCGTGCCGATGGCGCGGCGCTCCTTGAACGGGAGGTCCTCCGAGACTGCCTTGACCAGGTCCTGGCAGTCGTCGAACACGCCGTCGACAGCGATATTGAAGATGTTGTCGTCCAGCAGGCTGTACATCTGCGCCCGCTGGAAGCGGCTCATCCGGTCGTTGGGCGAGAGCATGAACACCCGCATGTTGCGCTTGCCGCGCATGGCGTATTCCGCCGCGCTGCCGGTGTCGCCGGAGGTGGCCCCCAGGATGTTGAGCCAGCGGTCCTCCTTGAGCAGCACATGTTCGAAGAGCTGGCCGAGCAGTTGCATCGCCAGGTCCTTGAACGCGAGCGTCGGCCCGTTCGACAGGTGCTCCAGGTACAGCTTGCCCGCTGGCCCGTCTTCGAGCAGGGTCAGCGGCGTGATCTCCGGCGTGCCGAAGAGGGCGGCGCTGTAGGTACGGTCGACCATCGTCCGCAGGTCGGGTGCCGCGATGTCGTCGCAGTACAGGCTGAGGATGCTGAACGCCAGTTCCGCATAGCTTTGCCCGCGCCAGCGCTGCAGCGTCGCATCGTCCACCTGGGGGATGCTTTCAGGCACCACCAGGCCGCCGTCGGGTGCGAGGCCGCCGAGAAGGATCCGGGTGAATGGCAGCGGCTCCATGCCGCCGCGGGTGGAGATGTATCGCATCGGACTCGCGGGATCAGTTCAACTGCTCGACCCGCAGCCGGGTCACCGAGGACAGCACCGTCGGCAGCGCCTCGATGCGGCCGATGGCGGTATCGATGCGGTGCTCGATGGTCTGGTGGGTCAGCACGATGATGTCGGTGCTGCCCTCGCCTTCGTCGGGCTCGCGCTGGAGCATGGCATCGATCGACACCCTGCCGTCGGCCAGGATGCGGGTGATGTCGGCGAGCACGCCGGGCTCGTCGCGCACCCGCATGCGCAGGTAGTAGGAGGTTTCCATCTCGCTGCCCGGGAGGATGGTCGCATCGGACAGCTCGTCGGGCTGGAAGGCCAGGTGCGGCACGCGATTCTCGGGGTCCGAGGTGAGCATCCGCGTCACGTCGACGAGGTCGGCCACCACCGCGCTGGCGGTCGGCTCCTTGCCGGCGCCCTTGCCGAAATACATCGTGTGGCCGACCACGTCGCCCTTGACCCAGACCGCATTCATCGCGCCTTCGACGTTGGCGAGCAGGCGCTTGGCGGGGATCAGGGTCGGATGAACCCGCAGCTCGATGCCGCTGCTGCGGCGCCGGGCGATCCCCAGCAGCTTGATGCGATAGCCGAGCTTCTCGGCATAGCGGATGTCCTCGCCGGCGAGCCTCGCGATGCCTTCGACGTAGGCACGGTCGAACTGCACCGGGATGCCGAAGGCGATGGCCGCAAGAATGGCCACCTTGTGGGCGGCATCGATGCCTTCGATGTCGAAGGTCGGATCGGCTTCGGCATAGCCCAGGGCCTGGGCCTGCGCGAGCACCTCGCCGAACGGCAGGTTCTTGTCGCGCATCTCGGAGAGGATGAAGTTGGTCGTGCCATTGATGATGCCGACCAGCCATTCGATGCGATTGGCGGTGAGCCCTTCGCGCAGCGCCTTGATGATCGGTATGCCGCCGGCCACCGCCGCCTCGAAGGCGATGATGGCGTTCTGCCGGCTGGCCGCGGCAAAGATCTCGTTGCCGTAGACCGCCAGCAGCGCCTTGTTGGCGGTGACCACGTGCTTGCCCTGCGCGATCGCCTCGAGCACCAGCTCGCGCGCCGCGCCGGTGCCGCCGATCAGCTCGACCACGACGTCGACATCCGGATCCCGCACCACCGCGAACGGATCGTCCGTGACCGGCAGGCGCTCGCCGACGATCCGCCGCACCCGCTCGACGTCGCGGACCGCGATGCGCCCCACCTCGATGTCGCGCCCGGCCCGGCGCCGGATCTCCTCGCGGTTGGCCGCCAGCACCTCGGCAACGCCGCTGCCGACGGTGCCATAGCCGAGCAGGCCGACCCGGATCGGTCGCAGCGGAACTCTCGAAATCAAACCCATTTCACTTCCAATCGATACGGTCTTCCGACCTCCAGTGGCGGGAGCGCCGCAGGCGCTTCGGGGGCGTCATCTAGGCCACCAACGACGGTGGCGCGACATGGCGGCGCCGGTACTCCGACAGGAAGGCCGCGAAGCGCCCGAGGGCTTCGCCAAGGTCGTCGGAATTGGGCAGGAACACCAGCCGCAGATGGTCGGGATGGGGCCAGTTGAAGCCCGTGCCCTGCACCACCAGCACCTTCTGCGCTTCGAGCAACTCGAGGATGAAATGCTGGTCGTCGGCGATGGGGTAGAAGCGCGGATCGAGCCGCGGGAACAGGTACAGCGCCGCCTTCGGCTTGACGCAGGTGACCCCCGGAATCGAAGTGACCAGGTCCCAGGCCAGGTCGCGCTGGCGCGCCAGTCGGCCGCCGGGGGCGACCAGGTCATTGATGCTCTGGTAGCCGCCGAGGGCGGTCTGGATGGCGAACTGCCCCGGCACGTTGGCGCACAAGCGCATCGAGGCAAGGATGTTCAGGCCGTCGATGTAGTCGGCGGCATGACGCTTCTGGCCGGAGATCACCATCCAGCCGGCACGGTAGCCGCAGGCGCGATAGTTCTTGGACAGGCCGTTCATGGTGATGAACATGACATCGTCGGCCAGTGCGGCGATCGAGGTGTGGCGCGCGCCGTCGTAGAGCACCTTGTCGTAGATCTCGTCGGCGAACACGATCAGCTGGTGCTGGCGGGCGATCTCCACGATGCCCTTGAGCAGGTCATCCGGATAGAGCGCCCCCGTCGGGTTGTTCGGGTTGATGACCACGATCGCCTTGGTGCTGGGCGTGATGCAGGCGCGGATGTCATCGAGGTCCGGCAGCCAGCCCGCGCCCTCGTCGCAGTGGTAATGCACCGGCCGGCCGCCGGAAAGGCTCACGGCCGCGGTCCACAGCGGATAGTCCGGCGACGGGATCAGCACCTCGTCGCCATCGTCGAGCAAGCCGTTCATCGCCATCACGATCAGCTCGCTCACGCCGTTGCCGACGAAGATGTCGTCGAGCTCGACGCCGGCGATCTTCTTGTCCTGGGTGTAGTGCATGATCGCCTTGCGGGCGGCGAACAAGCCCTTGGAGTCCGAGTAACCCGAAGCGGCCGGCAGGTTGACGATCACGTCCTGGCGCACTTCGTCCGGCGCGTCGAAGCCGAACGGTGCGAGGTTGCCGATGTTCAGCTTGATGATCCGGTGGCCTTCATCCTCCATCTGCCGGGCTCGCACCATTACCGGGCCGCGGATGTCATAGCAGACGTTGGCGAGCTTGGCGGACTTGCTGACCGGCTTCATAGGTGGGTGCGTTGGAAGAAGAGGTGGTGGGCTAAAATAGCTTTCGAGCGGCTGTTGCGGAAAACGGCTGTGCCAGGAGGATGCCAGATCGGAACATGCATGCCGGCTCCAGTAGATCCCTTCGGGAATGGATGCCGCGTTTTCCCGGCCAGCGCCGGCCTGGCGCCGTCACGTCCTGCAGCCGGCTGGGATAATGTACCGTAGATTCAAGGGCTTGCCGCCTCCGCTGCGCGTCCTCGAGCGGCCGCTGATGCACCTGCGGCACGGCAACCCGCCCGGCCGCCGCAGCGCGGCCGCCCTCGCGCGATGAAACTCCACCCCGACCGCACCACCACCCTCAACACCGTCACCGCCTACGGCAGCGGCTGGTTCGAGATCAACCGGGTGCGCCATGAGGGCTCCTTGCTGCTGATGCCGGAAGGCGAGGTACGCCGCTGGGAGGTGCAATCCTACGACGCCCTCACCGCCAAGGACTTCGAGGCGCTGGCGGCGCTCGGCGCGGAGATCGTCCTGTTGGGTACCGGCGCGCAGCACCGGCTGCCGCACCCCCGGCTGACCGCCGCGCTCGCCCGGGCGGGCATTGGCGTCGAGGCGATGGATTCGTACGCCGCCTGCCGGACCTACAACATCCTGATGGGCGAGGGGCGCCGCGTGCTCGCGGCCCTGCTGCCATACTGATGTCCCCGATGTCCTGCCGATGTCCCGCCGCCATCCGGACTGCAGGCTCAGTCCCGAGGAGAACCGCAATTGACCGAAGCCACTGACGAGAAGGCCGTCCCCCGGGTCGGCGACCGGATCGCCGACTTCACCGCCGAGACCACCGGCGGCACGGTGAAGCTGTCCGACTACCGAGGACGCAAGCTGGTGCTGTACTTCTATCCCAAGGACAGCACGCCCGGCTGCACGACCGAGGGCAGCGACTTCGCCGCCGCCCATGCCAGGTTCCGCAAGGCCGGCGCGGAGATCCTCGGCGTCTCGCGGGACAGCCTCAAGTCGCATGCCAACTTCAAGTCCAAGATGTCGTTCCCGTTCGAGCTGGCGTCCGATCCGGACGAGAACCTGTGCGGACAGTTCGGCGTGATGAAGATGAAGAACATGTACGGCCGCCAGGTGCGTGGCGTGGAGCGCTCGACCTTCGTCATCGACGGCGAGGGCCGCCTGGTGCGTGAATGGCGGGGAGTCAAGGTGCCGGGCCACGTCGCCGCGGTGCTCGAATGCGTGAGTGAAATCTGACAATGCCGTTACCGAAACTGCCGACCCGTCCGGCAACCATGCTGGACATCCGTGAAGCCTCGAGGAACAAGGCAGCGCGGCCCAAGGCCAGCCGCAAGACCGCCTCCAAGCCGACGATCGTCGAGGAGGCAAGCCCTTTCGCGGATGCGGCAGCCCCTGAGGGAATCGCCGCGGCGCAGGCGTTGCAGGCGCCAGCGGCCAGGGGCGAACGGGCGCGGGCCCGCCTGCTGAGCGAGCCGCAAGCCGCTGCCGATACCCGGGCGGGTGCGCAGGCAGGCGCGCAACCGCGCGCCCAGGCGGGCGC
>JAEZQX010000137.1 GCA_023441105.1 Pseudomonadota bacterium
ATGCCGCGCGATTCAAGCAGCGCAGCCATGGACGCGGCAGCGATTCCCTTGCCCAAAGAGGACACCACCCCGCCCGTGACGAACACGAATTTAGTCATGGCGGCTCCGGAAATGGGAAGTATATCAACCGCGCGGCCGTCAAACACGCGCCCAGGGGCGTTGCGCCAGCTCGCGGACCGCATCCGGCAGCGGCGCCGACTTCTGGCGCGGGAAATCCACCCACACCACCTTGGCCGAGCCATGCGCATAGACCCGGTCGCGGTCGTCGCTGCGCGACATGTCGACGTGCGTCATGATGCTGCTGCGGCCGATCTCGCCGACATGGTGGCGGACCAGCACCGTGCCGGGATACTCCAGCTGGCGCACGAACGTGCAGGCGGCGTTGACGATCACCGGTCCCTGTCCCGCCGGATCCGGCTGCAGGCCCAGGTGGTCGAACCAGCTGATGCGGGCCTGCTCCATATAGCGGAAGTAGACGGTGTTGTTGACATGGCCCATGGCGTCCATGTCGCCCCAGCGGATCGGAATCTCGAGCTCGAAGACCAGGATCCGGCCATGCCCGCCGGCGCTGGCGACCATCAGATGCCGAAGCCGTCGTCGGCCGTGATGACCGCGGCGTTGACGAAGTCCGACTGGTCCGACGCCAGCAGCAGCAGGATGCCGTCGAGGTCCTCCGGCTTGCCGAGCCGCTTGCGCGGCAGCATCTGGATCAGCTTGCGGCCGCCTTCGGTGTCCCAATGGTGGTCGTTGATCTCGGTACGGATGTAGCCGGGGCAGATGGCATTGACGTTGATGTTGTAGCGCCCCCACTCCAGCGCCATGGCGCGCGTCATGTGGATGACCGCCGCCTTGCTCATGCTGTAGACGCCGATCTGTGCCAGCACCCGCAGCCCCGCCAGCGAGGCGATGTTGATGATGCGGCCGCGCGGCATGGGCGTCGGCTCCGTCACCGCCTTCGCGCGCTCGATCATTCGCCGCGCGACCGCCTGGGCGACGAAGAAGGCGCCCTTCACGTTGGTGTCGAAGGTGAAGTCGAAATCCTCGATGCCGACGTCGACCAGCCGCTGGGTGGTGCTGACGCCCGAATTGTTGACCAGCACGTCGATCGGCCCGGCTTCGCCCTCCGCCTCCTGGACGGCGCTGGCGATGCTGCCCGGATCGGTTACGTCGAGCCGCACGACGCAGGCCGACCCGCCGCCGGCCTCGATTTCGGCGCGCAATTCCTTGAGCCGCTCGAGGCGCCGCGACGCCAGCACCACGCGCGCGCCGTTTTCCGCCAGAACCCGCGCGAAACGGGCGCCGAGGCCGCTGGAGGCGCCAGTCACGAGCGCCGTCTTGCCGGTGAGATCTAGGGTGTGGGCCATGGTCGATTCTCGCGAAAGCGTCCTGGGCCCGATGATCGCACACCAACCGGTCGCGCCGACCCTCGGCCGAGCCCGGCGGTTTGCACGGCCGCGGAGCTTTGGCCGACAATGGCCGGAATCGCACCAGCACCGCAGGGGCTCTCCCCAAAGAAGAGGCAATGGAAACCGAACGCGACTCGATGGAATTTGACGTGCTGATCGTCGGCGGCGGACCCGCCGGCCTGGCAGCCGCCATCCGCCTGAAGCAACTTGCCGAAAGCAAGGGCGGCGAGATCAACGTCTGCGTCCTCGAGAAAGGCTCCGAGATCGGCGCCCACATCCTCTCGGGGGCGGTCCTGGACCCGCGCGCCTTGTCCGAGCTGCTGCCCGACTGGAAGGAACGCGGCGCCCCGGTGAGCACCGAGGTAACCGAGGATCGGTTCCTGTTCCTCACCGAGAACGGCGCGCGCCGGGTGCCCGGCTGGATGCTGCCGCCGGCCATGAAGAACCACGGCAACTACGTGATCAGCCTCGGCAACCTGGTGCGCTGGCTCGGCACGCAGGCCGAGGCGGCCGGCGTCGAGATCTATCCCGGCTTCGCGGCGGCGGAGATCCTGTTCAACGAGGACGGCTCGGTCAAGGGCGTGGCAACCGGCGACATGGGCATCGGCAAGGACGGCAAGCCGACCGAATCCTTCCAGCGCGGCATGGAGCTGCACGCCAAGTACACGCTGTTCGCCGAAGGGTCGCGCGGCCACCTCGGGCGCCGGCTGATGGCGCATTTCCATCTCGAGCGCGATCGCGACCCGCAGAGCTACGGCATCGGCGTCAAGGAGCTGTGGGAGATCGATCCGGCGCAGTTCAAGTCCGGCCTGGTGATCCACACCGCCGGCTGGCCGCTGCAGCCGGACACCTACGGCGGCTCGTTCCTGTACCACTTCGAGGACAACAAGGTGGCGGTCGGCTACGTGGTCGGCCTCAACTACAGCAATCCTTACCTCTCGCCGTTCGACGAGTTCCAGCGCTACAAGACGCACCCGGCCATCCGGCCGTTCTTCGAGGGTGGCAAGCGGCTCAGCTACGGTGCCCGCGCCATCACCGCCGGCGGCCTCAATTCGCTGCCGAAGCTGACCTTCCCGGGCGGCTGCCTGATCGGCTGCGACGCCGGCTTCCTCAATGCTTCGCGGATCAAGGGCAGCCACGCGGCCATGAAGAGCGGGATGCTCGCAGCCGAAGCGGCCTACGACGCGGTATCCGCCGGCCGCACCGGCGACGAGCTCGCCGACTACGTGCGCGGCTTCGAGGCTTCCTGGTTGCACGACGAGCTGCATCGGGCGCGCAACTTCAAGCCGGCGATGGGCAAGGGGCTGTGGAGCGGCACGCTGCTGGTGGGCATCGACCAGGTGCTGTTCCGCGGCAAGGCGCCGTATACGTTACGCACCAAGCGCCCCGACCACGAATACCTCAAGCCGGCAGCGGAATGCCAGCCCATCGCCTACCCCAAGCCGGACGGCAAGCTGACCTTCGACAGGCTCTCCTCGGTGTTCATCTCCAACACCAACCACGAGGAGAACCAGCCGGCGCACCTGACGCTGCGGGATCCGTCGGTACCGACGGCGATCAACCTGCCGCGCTATGCCGGCCCCGAAAGCCGCTATTGTCCAGCCGGGGTCTACGAGTTCGTGAAGAACGACGACGGTTCCGAGCGGCTGCAGATCAACGCCCAGAACTGCGTGCACTGCAAGACCTGCGACATCAAGGACCCGACGCAGAACATCGTCTGGGTGACGCCGGAGGGCGGCGGCGGGCCGAACTATTCCGGCATGTAGTCGCCGGGCATTACCATCGCGGATCCATCAACCGGTAGATTCGAATGCAGAAAGTATTCCCATCAGCCGCCGAAGCCCTGCGCGGCGTCGTCGCGGACAACCAGGTGCTGGCAGTCGGCGGTTTCGGCTTGTGCGGCATTCCCGAAGCCCTGATCGGGGCATTGAAGGATTCGGGTGTCAAGGGCCTCACCTGCATCAGCAACAATGCGGGGGTCGACGGATTCGGCCTCGGGCTGCTGCTGCAGACCCGCCAGATCCGCAAGATGATCGCCAGCTATGTCGGCGAGAACAAGGAGTTCGAGCGGCAGTACCTCGCCAAGGAGCTGGAGCTGGAGTTCACCCCGCAAGGCACGCTGGCGGAGAAGCTGCGGGCCGGCGGCTCCGGTATCCCGGCATTCTTCACCCGCACCGGCGTCGGCACCATCGTGGCGGAGGGCAAGGAGATCCGCAACTTCGACGGCCACGACTATGTGA
>JAEZQX010000265.1 GCA_023441105.1 Pseudomonadota bacterium
ACCCCTCTCTGGATTTTCCTCGAAGTACTTCACGACGCTTTCAATGGACTGCCGGATTTCAGCCATGGTCATGGGAGCTTCCTGGTAGCAGTGGATGTCGCCGATGGGGGCGTGAATCGGGTATCGCTGGCCGCGCCAGCAGCGGCAGTATCCTTCAGATCCGCTTCCACATAGAAAAAGCGGCCCCGAAGGGCCGCTTTCAGTTGCGACAGGCTGCAAGCAGCCGGCCGGACGGGACTTACATGTCCATGCCGCCCATGCCGCCCATGCCACCCATTCCGCCCATGCCGCCGCCCATGCCGCCGGCCGGTTTGTCTTCCGGCAGTTCGGCCACCAGGGCATCGGTCGTCAGCATCAGGCCGGCGATCGACGCGGCGTTCTGCAGCGCGGTGCGGGTCACCTTGGTCGGATCGACGACGCCCATCTCGACCAGGTCGCCGTACTCGCCGTTGGCGGCGTTGTAGCCGAAGTTGCCCTTGCCGTCCTGCACCTTGGCCACCACGACGCTGGCTTCTTCGCCGGCGTTGTTGACGATCTGGCGCAGCGGCTCCTCGACCGCCCGCAGGACGATCTTGATGCCGGCTTCCTGGTCGGTGTTCTCACCTTTCAGGGAGACGGCGCTGCGGGCACGCAGCAGGGCCACGCCGCCACCGGCGACGATGCCTTCTTCCACCGCCGCGCGGGTCGCGTGCAGGGCGTCTTCGACACGGGCCTTCTTCTCCTTCATCTCGACTTCGGTCGCAGCGCCGACCTTGATCACTGCCACACCGCCGGCCAGCTTGGCCACGCGCTCCTGCAGCTTCTCACGGTCGTAGTCGCTGGTCGCCTCTTCGATCTGGGCGCGGATCGCCTTGACCCGTGCTTCGATCGACTTGCCTTCGCCGGCGCCGTCGATGATGATGGTGTTTTCCTTGCCGATCTCGATGCGCTTGGCGCTGCCGAGGTCGTTGAGGGTGGCCTTCTCCAGCGTCATGCCGGTTTCCTCGGCAATCACGACGCCGCCGGTGAGGATGGCCATGTCTTCCAGCATCGCCTTGCGACGGTCACCGAAGCCCGGGGCCTTGACCGCACAGGTCTTGAGGATGCCGCGGATGTTGTTCACCACCAGGGTGGCCAAAGCCTCGCCCTCGACTTCCTCGGCGACGATCAGCAGCGGCCGGCCGGCCTTGGCAACCTGCTCGAGCACCGGCAGCAGATCGCGGATGTTGCTGATCTTCTTGTCGTGCAGCAGGACGAACGGGTCGTCCAGGACGGCGACCTGCTTCTCGGGGTTGTTGATGAAGTAGGGCGACAGGTAGCCGCGGTCGAACTGCATGCCCTCGACGACGTCGAGCTCGTTGTTCAGCGACTTGCCGTCCTCGACGGTGATGACGCCTTCCTTGCCGACCTTCTCCATCGCGTCCGAGATGATCTTGCCGATCTCGGAGTCGCTGTTGGCGGAGATGGCGCCGACCTGGGCGATTTCCTTGCTGGTCGTGCACGGCTTGCTGTTCTTGGCGAGCTGCTCGGTCAGGGCGGTGACCGCCTTGTCGATGCCGCGCTTCAGGTCCATCGGGTTCATGCCGGCGGCGACATACTTCATGCCCTCGCGCACGATCGCCTGGGCCAGCACGGTGGCGGTGGTGGTGCCGTCACCTGCGTTGTCGCTGGTCTTGGAAGCAACTTCCTTGACCATCTGCGCGCCCATGTTCATGAACTTGTCTTTCAGCTCGATTTCCTTGGCGACGGAGACGCCGTCCTTGGTCACCGTGGGAGCGCCGAAGCTGCGCTCGAGAACGACGTTGCGGCCTTTCGGACCGAGGGTGATCTTGACCGCGTTGGCGAGAACGTTGATGCCTTCGATCAGCTTGGCGCGGGCGTCGTCGCCGAAATTGACTTGTTTGGCTGCCATTAGTGATGACTCCTTCTGGATTGGATTTCGGTTACGACTGGACGACGGCCATGATGTCTTCTTCGCGCATGACCAGCAGCTCGTCGCCGTCGACCTTCACGGTCTGGCCCGAGTACTTGCCGAAGAGGACTTTGTCGCCGACCTTGACCGCCAGCGGACGAACCTTGCCGTCGTCGCCGATCTTGCCGTCGCCGATCGCGAGAACTTCGCCCTGGTCAGGCTTTTCCGCCGCGCTTTCGGGAATGACGATGCCGGAAGCGGTCTTGCGCTCGTTGTCGAGCCGCTTGATGATCACACGATCGTGCAGTGGCCGCAGTTTCATGCGTTATCTCCTAAGTATCTGAAAATCCAAGGGTTTTGAGACGTCCGGTTGGGCGTCCAGGCCGCCGGCTAGGGGCGCCGGCTGGACAAACGGGTCGACGTCGCGAAAGGTCGCTAGCACTCATCGTTGTCGAGTGCTAATGATAAAGACGACGGCTGGGTTTATCAAGTCGCGGGTGCAGACCGGCCAGGTTCCAGGTTGCCCCCGGCCCGACGGCCGGCGCCGCCACCGGTTCACTGCGTGGCGTGTGCGCGGTGGCGCGGCCCTGGCTCGCGGCGCCGGATTGGTTGCGCGGAATCGGAGCTGGAATCCGCGGCCGTTACCCGGCCAGCCGGCTACCAGACCATTTTCTGGCCGGCGTCGTTGGTCGGCGCACCGGCGCCGGTGTGCGGCAACGAGGTGTGGAAGCGGACTTCCGAGAGCTGGTACTCCTGCTGGAGGTAGGCCTCTGCGCGGTCCGGCTCGGCTGGCTTCCCGATCGAGCCATTGGAATGCACCGCGAAGCGAACTTCCGCCGTTCCAGCCACGGCATTGTCCCTGGCCAGCAGGGCGGCAATCCTGCCTTGCGCGTCCGTCTCGTAGCCATGGATGGCAACGAAGTGGTCGGTCACCGGCTGCCGCCGTGCGTCCACGACCGAGTTGCTGGCCGGCTCGTTGACGCCGGCGACCACGGCGCGACCGGAATCGATGTGCTGCCTGATCTTGTCGAGCGCGAGGCGGCTGGCGTCGGCATCGGTGGTGATCCGGCGCGCGGTGCTTTCGTAGAGGATGACGCCTCCGCCGCCGGTGGCGCTGTCGCCCGCGCCGGCAGTTGCCTGGGCGCCCTCGCAGGCGAGCTTGAAACAGGCAGCCGGATCGCCGCCTGCGGCCTCCCACCCCGGCGGGGAGAAGGATTCCAGCCTGACGCTCGTGCGACCGAAGGCGTCGATGCGGCTCTTGGCATCCTGCAAGCGCGCGTCAGGCGCGACAGGCGTGAATGGCGCGGGGTTCGCAAGATCCCGCAACGTCCGGTCGACCGCCTCTTCAGTCAGGCACTTCCCGAGCGTGTCCTCGACTGCCTCGCGCAGCAGCTCGCGATGGTTGTCCGATCGGACGACGTTTGCCGAACCGCCGCCCGCGCTGCACTGGGCAAGCTGGAATGCCTCGAGCTCGTCCCGGGTCACATAGCGCGTGGTGCCGTTCTCCTCCATCTGGTACAGACCCAGGACGCCCGCCAACCCGTCCGCGCGGGCGACTCGCACCTGGCCTTCGGCGGCATGGTTCACTTGGCCGTTTGCCGGACAGGCCGCCAGCGCAAGCGCGCCGCTGCCGTGCAGGGATGAGATCTCGGGCATGACTGGCTCCTGGATCGATGGAAGGAATGCGGCGATTGGACGGGCAGGGGGCGGGTCACCGCAATTCCGGAGCCTCCCCAGCCATCGCCCCTCCCAGCTGGGGATGCTCCCGGCGCGCAGTGGCCCCATACGCGTCGCTCCCGACGCCCGGTGCGCTTCGGGCAGGGGACCAGTGATGCTGCTGGTCAGGTCCGCTCCCAACTGGCACACGTCCCGTCTTGGCCATGCGTCGGGAACCCCTTCAAATGGAGTCAGCGGCGGATCGATCCGATGTGTCGCACCCCCCTCATCGCAATGAAGGAGTCCATCATGTCCACCCCTCCCATCGGTCCCACCAACACTTTCCATGGCACCTCCGGCGACGACACGGTGCACATCTCCAAGGCCGGCGGCCTGGCGGGCCTGCTCGGCCTGTATGAAGTGAATATGAACGGCCAGACCACCTACATGACCAAGCAGCAGCTGGAGAACACCGACTTCCAGCTGCACGGCGGCAACGACACGCTGGTCGTGGATGCCAACGTCACCGCCGACATCACCGCCCACGGCGGTCGTGGCGACGACGTGATGGTCGGCGGTGCCGGCGACGACAACTTCTCCGGCGGCCGCGGCGACGATGTCATCGCCGGCCGGGGCGGCAACGACGACCTTGAGGGCGGCCGCGGCGACGACGTGCTGCTGGGCGGTCGTGGCCACGACAACCTCGACGGCGGCCGAGGCGACGACCTCATGTTCGGCGGCCGCGGCAACGACATCATGAGAGGCGGTCGGGGCGACGATCTCATGTTCGGCGGGCGCGGCCACGACATCATGTTCGGCAACCGCGGCGACGACCTACTGGTGGGCGGGCAGGGATTCGACTTCCTGTTCGGCGGCCGCGGCAGCGACACGGTCCTGCCCTGAGCCCTTCGCTGGGCCTGCATCCTCGCGGCCTGCGCTGCGTTAGCTGCGGAGACTTCCGGGTCACCTGCAGCAGCGGCTTCCGATGGATCAACCTGCGGCCGCGCGAATCGACGTGCGGCCGCAGGTGTTCGTGCGCCGTCGACAGGCGCAGCGTGTCAGCGCCAAGAGGCATGCAGCGCCGCCGTGCCGGAGACCGGTTCCCGCGCGTCAGCGAGGGCCGCGAGGAAGCTCGCGCTCGCGTCGGTGGAGCTCGCGCCTGCGGCCCAGGTGTCGGCCAGGGCGCGCAGCGCGTTCCGGGTGCGGCGGGAGAGGGCGCCGCCGATGGGGTCCGCGGCGTCGGCCAGCAGCTTCTCGCAGTAGAGCAGCCGGGCGTCGGGATGGGCGACCACCAGGTCCATGACCGCCCGGGCGGCCGCATGGAACGAGTCCGCGCCGATGGCGAGCTCCGGCTCGGCCTGCGCATGCCAAGCGCACAGGTACTCGAGGGGCCCGAGGCTGCGGGTGCTGCCGTAGCCTGGCACGGGACTTGACAACGGCGAGGCGCCCCAGGCACTGCGCCGGCCGCTCGGCAGCCGGCCGGTGCGGATCGCATGCACCAGCGCGCCGGCCACCGCCGCGCGGGCGGGATGGTCGCCATGTTGTCCGATGATCGCCAGGATGCGCAGGAAGGCGGGATAGAGCTCGTTGCCGAGGCCGTCGCAGACCGCGGCGAGCAGGGCGACACGATCCTCCTCGTGGACGAGGTCGATGCAGCCGTCCACCAGCGACTGCGCCGCCAGTTCCCAGGCCGGTTCCTGCAGCAGCTCGGGCACCCGCTGCTCCTGCTCAATATCCGTCGCGACAGAGGTGCGACAGGACGTTGGCAGCATGCTGGGCGACGCTCAGACCCCGCGACGCCGGATTCAGGTCGGAGCCGATGCCGTTGACCGGCACCAGCAGGTCGGCGGCGAAGGTGCCCGATGCGGACTGCGGGGCGCCGGGCAGCCCGCCTTGAGACGAACGGCCGGCAAGCGGGAATGCGCCGAGGCCGACGCTGTCGCCCAGGCGGATCATGGCCGTACCTTCCCGTCGGCTGCCTCACCCAGCCCTTGCTCGGGCGGCTGCCTGGCCTTGACGTCCTTCCCATCGTTGCGCTGCCGATCCTCGTCGCGCGCGGCATCCGACGCCGCGTTCCAGGCGGCGTTCTCGCGTGGCGTCCAGAACGGAACGGCGACCCAGTTGACGCCGGTGATCACCAGCCGCAGGCGCGGCAATGCCGGCTCGCCGCTGTCGCACGCGGCCGGCGCCGTGTCGGCGAGATCCGGCGCGATTGCAGGCTCCGCAGCTGCCGCGGGCGGCTCCGGCTGCCATTCGAAGCGCGGGATGGCCATCATCCAGTAGCTCATCGAGGTGTCATAGGGAAGCATCACGGCAAGCTCCTCGCATCAATGGAAACGGGACCGCACCGGTCGATGCGGTCCCGCC
>JAEZQX010000342.1 GCA_023441105.1 Pseudomonadota bacterium
CTGCCGCCGAAGTCGAAGGCGGCGGCCGAGCCGATGGACATGAAGCCGTCGCCGGGGCTGCGCATCGTCGGCAAGTACCCGCCCACGCTCAAAGGTCGCATGGTCGGCATACTCGTCAGCGACGGCGCCGACGGCACGCTGGTCGAGGCCATCAAGACAGCGGTGGAGGGCGAAGGCGCCAGGGTGAAGATCGTGGCGCCGAAGGTCGGCGGCGTCATCCTCGCCGACGGCAGCAAGATGGCGGCGGACGGGCAGCTGCAGGGCTCGCCGTCGGTCCTCTTCGACGCGGTCGCGCTGGTCCTGTCGCGGGACGGCTGCGCCGCGCTGCTCAACGAAAGCGCGGCCATCGACTTCGCCAGCTTTGCTTTCGCCCACCTGAAGGCGATCGGCTTCACCGCGGAGTCCAAGCCGCTGCTCGACAAGGCCGGCGTCGTGCCCGATGCCGGCATCGTCGACCTGTCGGCGGGGCCCGCCGGCTTCCTGGCGCCGGCATGCACGCGCCAGTGGGATCGCGAGCCGAAGGTCCGGATGCTGGCCTGAGGAACCGCCGGACGTCGCCGCATCGCCGCCGCGCGAGCGGCGACGCGGCCCGTCAGGGGTGAAAGTGTTCGTCGAGGAAATCGAGGAACGCCCGAACCCGTGGCGCCAGGTTCTGCCGATGGGGGTAGAGCACGTACATCAGGTCATCCACGGGATCGCGGTACTCGGCCAGCAGCTCGATCAGCCGGCCGTCCCTGACATCGTGGCCGATGTGGAACTCGGCCAGCCGCACCACGCCCAGCCCTTCGATCGCCAGGGTGCGCAGCAGCTCGCCCTGGTCGGCGCCGACGTAGCTCGGGATGTCGATGGTCTTGAAGGCGCCGTTCTGCCGGAATCCCCAGGAGTTCCAGTTGGTGCGCACGGTGAAGTTCAGGCAGTGATGGGCTCGCAATTCCTCGGGCAACGTCGGCGCGCCGTGCTTGCGAACGTACGCGGGTGCCGCCGCGATCAGCCAGCGGCGGCGGGCGATCGGCCGCGCGATCAACGGCAGCTCCTTCGGATGCCCGCTGTGGATGGCGACGTCGATGCCTTCCCTGAGGAAGTCGCCGCGCGCCGTGCCGAGGATGAACTCCATGCGCAGCCGCGGATGCCGCTCGAGGAACTGCGGCAGTAGCGGGGCCAGCACGTACTTCGCGAAGGTCAGCGGCGTGTGGACGTGGAGCACGCCGGTGACATCGTGGTCGGTCGCGGCCACCGCATTCTCCGCCTCCGTCATGGCCTCGACGACGCGGGCGCCATGTTCCCGAAAACGTTCGCCTTCCTGCGTCAAGCGGATGGCGCCGCCGATCCGATCGAACAGGCGGGCGCCAAGCCGCGCCTCCAGGCGCGCCACCAGCTTGCTGACGGCAGACGGCGACATCGCCAGCGCTCGCGCGGCGCCGGAGAAACTGCCGGCCTCGATCACGCGCAGGAACACCGTCAATTCGTCGAATCGATCCATGTGCTGTGAAGTTACTTCACACCCCTTGTGACGGTCGAGCTATTGCCGCGAATCGAACCGCGTGTCCAGAATCCGCCCCAAGGCGAGGCCGGGTTCCAGGGCAGAACTATAGTGCAGTCCGACCAACCGGCCCCCGCCCGCCCCGAGCGGTTCCACCGGCCGCTCCGCCAGATGAACCAGGCACGTACAAGCATGCCGCCGGTGGCGGTGGAGGAGACACATGAAGGTTCGAGCACCAGCCCTGCTGGCGGGCATTCTCGTCGGCGCGACCCTCTCCCTGCTCGGCAGCGCAGCCGTCGCCCAGCCCATCAAGATCGGCTGGCTTTCCTCGCTGACCGGCCCGTTGTCCTCGGCGGCGCTGGCCGAGAACGAAGGGGTGCAGCTGGCGGTCGAGGAAGTCAACGCCGCCGGCGGAATCCTCGGCCGCAAGATCGAGCTGTTGACCCGCGACACGGCCGGCGATCCCACCAAGGCGGTCAACTTCGCCCAGCAGCTCGCCTTCAGCGACAAGGTCCACTTCGTCATCGGCCCGGTCAATTCCGGCGAAGGCCTCGCCACCACGCCGATCCTGGCGCGCGCCGGCATACCGAACCTGGTCATCGGCTCGATCGACCAGCTGACCGACCCGAAGAAGTATCCGCGTGCCTTCCGGGTCATCAACACCAACATGCAGTGGATCAGCTCGGCCAACGACTATGCGCTGAAGACGCTCAAGCGCAGCAAGGTCGCCGTCATCGGCGACACCACCGGCTACGGCACCTCCAGCGCCAAGACCGCGCAGGAGCTGCTCGAGAAGGCCGGCGTCAAGCCGGTCTACAGCGTGCTGATCGATCCCAACAAGACCGACCTGACGGACGAGATGTCGAAGGCGAAGGCAGCCGGCGCCGACGTCATCATGCCCTGGTCGGCCGCCACCGGCCTGCAGGCGCGCCTGCTGAACGCGCGCGGCGACATGGGTTGGGACGTGCCGGTGGTGGGCCATCCTGCCCTCATGGCGTCCCAGATCCGCGCCCTGCTGAACAAGCCGCAATACTGGGAGAACACCTTTGCCGCCGGCTACGTCAGCACGACCTACGACGCATCCGGCAAGCTGCCGCCCCGCACCGCGGCGCTGGTCGACAAGATGCGCCCGCGCCTCGGCGACAAGGCGGAGTTGGACATCCTGTTCTGGTGGGTCGCGATGGGCTACGACTGCGTCAAGATCATCGAGCATGCCGTCAAGGCCGCCGGCTCGACCGATCCGGCTGCCGTGCAGAAGGCCCTCGAGGAAACCTCGCGCTATGAAGGCATCTACGCCACCTACAGCTGGGGACCGGAGCAGCGCAACGGCTTTCCCGACGACAACATGGCGGTGAACGTCGCCAACACGTTCAAGGACGGCAGCTTCAAGATGGCGCCACGCTGATCCTCATGTGGTCCGTCCTGGTCTCCGGCCTCGCGACCGGCGCGCTGTTCGCCGCCACCGCGCTGGTCTACAACGTGATGTTCTCCACCTCCAAGGTGCTGTCGATCACGACCGGCCACCTCGCCATGCTGGGCGGCGTGTTCGGCGCCTACTTCATCACCGGCCTGGGGCTGCCGTGGATCGTGGGGCTCGCCGGCGCCGTGGCGGTGGGCGCGGCCTTCGGCTGGCTGACTGATATCCTGGCGATCCGCCGGGTGCTGGCGCGCAGCGACGAGCACCTCTGGCTGCTCAGCACGCTGGCCCTGGCGACCATGGTCCAGCAGGCGGTCGGCCTGTGGTGGGGCACCGAACCGAGGCCCTTCCCGCGGCTGATCCCGCAGGACTTCAGCGCCGGCATCGGCGACCAGAAGTTCTGGCTGCCGATCGCCGTTGCCATCGTCATGGCGCTGGGCCTGGAGCTGTTCTATCGCCGCACCATGTACGGCAAGCTGTTCCTCGCCATGTCGGAGGACGCCTTCGCCGCCCGCGCGCGCGGGGTGCCGACCGACCGCATCCGCTCGCTGTCCTACGTGATCGCCGGCGCCATGGGCGCGCTGGCGGGCTTCGCCGCCGGCCAGCTGACCTTCGCCTACTTCGCCCTGGGCCTCACGCTGACGCTCAACGGCTTCATCGCCCTCGCCGTCGGCGGCCTGGGCAGCAACCTCGGCGCCCTGATCGGCGGCGCGGCGCTCGGGCTGCTCAACGCCTACTCCAGCTACTTCGTCGGCGGCGAGTTCCAGCAGACGATCTCGGTGGGCCTGCTGATGCTGGTCCTGCTGCTGAAGCCCGAGGGCCTGCTCGGCTCCCGGACCATCCGGCCGGTATGAAGCGGAGGCGCGGGTGAGGAAGGCGGCAGCATTGGTCGTGGCAGGCGCACTCGCGATCAGCTTCCCGTGGTGGGCCGGCGACCAGTACCAGTTGCACCTGGCCGCCTTGATCGCCGTGTTCTGGGTGTTGATCGGCGGATTGAACCTGGTCGTGGGCTACACCGGTCAGCTGTCGATCGGGCACGTGGGGCTGCTCGCGCTCGGCGCCTACACCTTCTCCATCCTCGCCGGCACCCTCGGCTTGCATCCGACGCTCGCGACCGTGGCGGCCGGGGCGCTGTGCGGGCTCTTCGGGCTCCTGCTCGGCCTGCCTTCCCTGCGCCTGCCCGGCTTCTACTTCGCGATGGCGACGATGGCTGTCGCGCTCATCGTCGGCGAGCTGATCATGGCCAACGACGAGTTGACCGGCGGCGGCATCGGCTTGCCGGCGCCGGCGTTTCCCGCGCCGTTCGACACGCCGGCCGGGTTCTACTACCTCGTGCTGGCGCTGGCGGTCCTGGTCACCTGGCTCACCTGGAACGTCGCCCGGCGGACCTGGGGTCGCGGCCTGGTCGCCATCCGCGACCAGACGGTCACGGCGCAGGCGGTCGGGGTGCCGGTGTTCCGGGCCAAGCTGAAGGTGTTCGTCTTCAGCGGCATCACCGCCGGGGTCGCGGGGGCGGTATTTGCCTCCCTGCAGAGCTACATCACCCCCGACACCTTCGTCTTCGAGCTCAGCCTGTTCTTCTTCGTCTGCATCATCATCGGCGGCCGCGGCAGCATCGTCGGGCCGCTGATCGGTACGGTGATCCTGACGGCGCTGCCGGAACTGGTGGCGCCGCTGGCCAAGCTCGGCAATTTCTTCTACGGGCTCCTGTTGCTGGCGGTGGTCCTGCTGGTGCCGGAAGGAATCGGCCGCGTCTTCGAAGTCATCGCCGAGCGCCTGCGCCCCCGTCGCATCGCCAGCGTGCCGGTATCGCCGGACCTGCCGCGGCTGGCGCGTGCCCTGCGGGCGCAGCGATGAAGGCCGGCCGGGCGGCACTCGAGGCCGACGCCGCCGCTGTCGCGACGGCCGCCGCGCCACCCGCTGTGCCGGCGAGCCTGCCGCAGAACCCGGCGACCGACGACGATCGCAACCAGCTGGTTGCCGCCCGGGTGACCAAGCGATTCGGCGGCCTGACCGCGCTCGACGACGTCTCGCTGAGCCTGCGGCCCGGCGAGATCCACGGCCTCATCGGCCCCAACGGCAGCGGCAAGACGACGATGCTGAACCTGCTGTCGGGCTACTACGAACCCTCTGGCGGTGCGATCCGCTATCTCGGCCACGAGCTCGGCAAGGCGACGGTGCAGCGGCGGGCCTCGCTCGGCATCGCGCGCACCTTCCAGAAGCCGCGGCTGCTCGGCGCCCTGACGGTGCTCGACAACGCCATGCTCGGCGGCTGGATCCACGACCGGTCCGGCTTCGTCGCCACGCTCTTCGGCCTGCCCTCGGTTGCTGCAGGCGATCGGGCATTGCGCGAGGCGGCAGCGGAGCTCCTGCACGGCGTCGGCCTCGGCCACGCGATGCATCGTCGCGCCAATCTCCTGGAGCATGCCGAGCAGCGCTTCCTGGAGATCGCCCGCGGCCTGGCCCTGCGGCCGCGCTTCATCCTCCTCGACGAACCCGCGGGCGGCCTGACGGCCACGGAGATCGAGCATCTCGGCGGCCTGCTGCACACCGTGCGCGACGCGGGCATCGGCGTGCTGCTGGTCGAGCATCACACCGACTTCGTGTTTCGCGTCTGCGACCGCGTCACGACGCTCGACGTCGGCAGGATGATCAAGCACGGGACACCGGCCGAAGTGCGCACGGACCCGGAAGTCATCCGCATCTACCTGGGGGCCTAGTGGACGGGGCCGGACGCAATCCGCAGGTGCTGTTGCAGGTCGAGGACCTCCACGTCGCCTACGGCAAGGCCGAAGTGGTCCACGGTGCATCGTTCGACGTCCGGGCCGGCGAGTTCGTGGTGCTGCTGGGACGCAATGGCGCAGGCAAGAGCACGATGCTGCACGCGATCTCCGGCCTGATACCGAAGCGCCGCGGCACCGTCGTCTTCGAGGGGACCGACCTCAGCGCAGCGACACCGCGCCAGATCGTGCAGGCCGGCGTCGTCCAGGTGCTGGAGGGCCATCGGGTCTTCCACACCCTGACCGTGGAGGACAACCTCCTGATCGGCACCTACGCCCGCCATCCGCGCGGCGACCGCAGCCGCCTCGATGCGATCTACGCGCTCTTCCCCGAGCTCGCGGATCGCCGGCAGCAGGCCGCGTCGCGGCTCTCCGGCGGGCAGCAGCAGATCCTTGCCGTCGCGCAGGGCGTGATCGGGGAACCCCGCCTGCTGATCATGGACGAGCCCTCGGGCGGCCTCGCGCCGATCGTCATCGACCGGATCCTCGAGGTCGCGTCGCGCCTGTGCGCCGACGGCCTTGCCATCCTGCTGGTCGAGCAGCTGGTGGAGAAGGCACTGCGGCATGCGGACTACGGCTACCTGATCGAGACCGGCCGCATCGCCGCCTCCGCCAACGCCCAGGCGCTGCGCGAGGGCGACCTGATCGAACGCACCTACCTCGGCCACGGCGCGCCGGGTGAGGTCAACCCCTTGAGCGCCTTCGGCGCTCCCCCCTTGGAAGGGGGGGCGCCGCCAGCGGCCGGGCAAAGCCCGCTCCGCGGCAGCCGCGGGCCTTCGTCCAATTAATGCGACGTGGTGTCCACGCGCCGTAGACAAGTCGCATGACACAGACCAGGAGCGTGACATGAGCCAGCGCTGGACCCGCCGCCCCGACGGCTCGAACTGGGGCGAGTTCGGCCCGGACGACCAGGCCGGGCGCCTGAACCTGATCACCGCGGACAAGGTCCGCCAGGGGATCGCCGAGGTGCACGAGGGACGGACGTTCTGCCTGAGCCTGCCGCTCGACTATCCCGGCGGCAACGTGCTCAACCCCCGCCGGCACCCGCCGGTGCTGCGGCCGACGCTGCGCAACGGCCGCCCCAACATGAACTACCGCCTGTTCCAGGACGACGAGAACCAGACCGACGTGATCAGCGACGACCTGGCGATCCTGCACTTGCAGTATTCGACGCAGTGGGACAGCCTGGCGCACGTCGGCCAGCTGTTCGACGCCAACGGCGACGGCATCCCCGAGGCGGTGTACTACAACGGCTACCGGGCGGGGCAGGACGTGGTCGGACCCGATGCGGCCGAGGACGCCGGCGCCGGCGCGGCCGGCACCGCCGGCGCGCTGCGCTCCACCTCCGCCGCGCGCGCGCTGGGGATCGAGAACATGGCGCAGCGCTGCGTCCAGGGCCGGGCGGTGATGATCGACCTGCACGCGCGCTTCGGCGACCAGCGCATTGCGGTGGGATTCGAGCAGCTGATGGCGGTCCTCGACGCCGACAAGGTGGTGGTCGAGCCGGGGGACATGGTCTGCCTGCACACCGGCTTCGCCGACCGCCTGCTGGAGATGCGCGGCAAACCCGATGCCGCCAGGCTCGACAAGCTCTGCGCGGTGCTGGACGGGCGCGACGCGCGGCTGCTGCAATGGATCAGCGACAGCGGCCTGGCCGTGCTGGCGGCCGACAACTATGCCGTCGAGGCGCACCCGGCGATCTCGCATCGCGGCTGCTGCGCCGCCTTGCCCCTGCACGAGCATTGCCTGTTCAAGCTCGGCGTGCACCTGGGCGAAATCTGGCACCTGGGGCCGCTGGCCGCCTGGCTGCGTGCCCACGGCCGCTCGCGCTTCCTGCTGACGGCCCCGCCGCTGCGGCTGCCCGGCGCCGTCGGCTCGCCGGTGCCGCCGGTCGGGACGGTCTAGTTGCTCCCCATGCAGCACCGCGGCACCCGCCGGTCTCCGTCGACCGAAGGGACCGGCAGGAGGAACGGATCTTGAGCTATGTCAGCGGCACCGGCCTGACCCGCTACGGCCGGCACGAGGGTCGCGGCACGCTCGACCTGATGAGCGAAGCGGCGACGCTCGCGCTGGCGGATGCCGGGCTCGAGCGCCGCGACATCGACGGGCTCGTCTGCGGCTACTCGACCACCATGCCGCACATCATGCTGGCAACCGTCTTCGCGGAACATTTCGGCCTGCACCCGTCCTACGCGCATGCCATGCAGATGGGCGGCGCGACCGGCTTCGGCCTCGTCATGCTCGCGCACCTGCTGGTCGAGTCGGGAGCCGCGCAGCGCATCCTGGTCGTCGGCGGCGAGAACCGCATGACCGGGCAGAGCCGCGACTCGGCTATCCAGGTTCTCGCCCAGACCGGACACCCGATCTACGAGGTGCCCCTGGGTCCGACGATCCCGGCCTACTACGGCCTGGTGGCCTCGCGCTACCTGCACGAGTTCGGCACCGACGAAGCCGGCCTGGCCGAGCTGGCGGTGCTGATGCGCCGCCATGCAGCCGCGCATCCGGGTGCGCAGTTCCGCGAGGCGATCACCGTGGCCGACGTGCTGGCGTCGCGGCCGATCGCCTCGCCGCTGAAGATGCTCGATTGCTGCCCCGTCTCCGATGGCGCCTGCGCGGTGGTGGTCTCGCGAGAGGCCACCGGCGAGCATCGCGTGGCGATCCGCTCGGCAGCGCAGTTCCACACCGCGCAGCACGTCAGCGCCACCCCCTCGCTCACCGAGTTCGGCGCCGGCGGCTGCGCCCGTCGCGCCTTGGCCGACGCCGGCCGCAGCCTGGCCGACGTCGAGCTCGCCGCGATCTACGACAGCTTCACCATCACCCTCACGATCCTGCTGGAGGAGA
>JAEZQX010000417.1 GCA_023441105.1 Pseudomonadota bacterium
ATCCGTGGCCGCGGCCGCCGTGGCGGACGCCTGCACCTCCGGCTCCTGGTCCCGTCGCACGCCGGCGATCAGCGCTTCCTTCAGCTTCTCGAAGGCGACGAAGTCGCCATTGACGAGGCACGACGCCTGCTCGGCCCAGGTCATCGGATCCGCCAGGCCGAAGCGGGAGCCGCCGGACTCGAGGATCCGGGTCAGCTCGCCGAGGGGGGTCTCCGACAGCCGCTCGAACGAACGGATATCGGCATTGCGCAGCAGGTTCGCGATCTTGGGACCGACGCCTTCGATGGCCTGCAGGTCGTCGGCACCCTCGGCCGTCTGGTAGCGGCGCGCCATCAGCGCCTTCATGGCGTCCAGGCCGGCGCGCAACTCGGCTGCCGTGGCAGCCTGGCGGACCAGGTCGCCTTCCTTGTCGTTGAGCTCGTGCTCGCGGGCGAGTATCCGCGCCTCCCAGTTCTGCATCGCCGACTCGCGGTTGGACACGACCGCAGTGCGCCGGCTGACATCCGCTTCCGCAACCTGTAGCTTCTCGAGCCGCGCGGCGACGTCGGCTTCGCTTGCCTTCAAGGTCTCGTTGCGGGCGCCGATGTCCTTCTCGCGTTCATTCAGCGTCAGGCCCATGCGGTCGAGATCGGCGCGCCGCTTGTCCATCGCCTGCTCGAGGCGGCTGACCTCCTCGGCCCGCTCGTCGGTGCGCTTGGCCAACGCCAGCAGCTCTGCATCCTTGGCGGCGAGCGTCGTCTGCAAGGCGGACAGCTCCTCGTCGCGCGCGGCCAGCGCCGCCTGCCGCTCGTCGAGCGACGCGGCGCGGGCATCGAGTGCTGCCTGCTGCTCGGCAAGCCGCGCGGCGGCTGCCTTCGCCTCGCGGCGCCAGTAGCGGTAGTCGATGGCCAGCTCGACGAGCCACCCGACCAGGATGCCCAGGATCAACCACCAGAGGCCGCTCACCGGAACTGCCTCGCGTCGCCAGGTATCACCATCGGGTCACCATCATCATGAATTCATTCTCAGTGCCTTGCTGTCCCCATCTGGCCACAGCGGCAGAGTGTGCCTCAATTCCGGCGGTGCTTCCACGTGCAATGCACCCCGCGCATGTTCCGGCGGGATTCTACGGTCCGCAGTGCCTCGCTGCATGCACTTCGGCGGCTTGCGTGACCGGCGGCTTCAGGATCGGCGGCGGCGCGGCGCGCCGGCCGTGCGATCGCCGCGACAGCCAGCGGCAACCGCTCCCTCAGAGCAGCTGCCGCAGGTCCGACACGATCTCCTCGGCCGGCTGCGCATGCCGCACGAACAGGCGTAAGCGGCCCTCGGTGTCGAGGACGTAGGAGGCGGCGGTATGGTCGACGTTGTAGCTCGACCCGTCGCGGTTCGGCACCTTCTGGTAGAAGACCTTGAACTCGCGCGCCGCCTTGCTGGTCTCGGTCGGGTCGCCGCGCAGGCCGATGAAGCTGGGATCGAACGCCGGAACGTACTTGGCCAGCGCCTCCGGACTGTCCCGCTCCGGATCGACGGTCACGAACAGCACCTGCAGCCTGTTGCCGTCGGCGCCGAGTTGCTTCTTCACCTCCGCCGCCTTCAGCAGCGTGGTGGGGCAGACATCCGGGCAGTGGGTGAAGCCGAAGAAGACCAGCACCAGCTTGCCGCGGAAGTCTTCCAGCGAAACCTTCCGGCCGCTGCCGACATCGGTCAGGCTCAAGGACTTGCCGTAGTCCGCGCCGGTGATGTCGGTCGACTTGAAGCTCGGCGCGGGATCCTTGCAGCCCGCCAGGAACGAAGCCGACAGCAGCGCCGTGCAAAGCGCCAGGCCGGCCTTGTTGAACACCCGCCGACGCGGGGCATGGCGGTTCCTTTGTGTTGCTTCCTGCATCAGAGATAGTGGTCGATCAGCAAGGCGCCGAAGAGCAATGCGAGGTAGAGGACGGAATAGCTGAACGTCTTGCGGGCCAGCGCGTCGCTGTAGCTGCGCCACAACTGCCAGGCGTACCTGATGAATAACGCGCCAAGCGCCAGTGCGCTGACCAGATAGAGGACGCCGCTCATGCCGATCAGGTACGGCAGCAGCGTCACCACCACCAGCATGATGGTGTAGAGCAGCATGGTGAGGCGGGTGAAATCCGAGCCGTGGGTCACCGGCAGCATCGGCAGGCCCGAACGGCGGTAGTCCTCGACGCGATAGAGCGCGAGCGCCCAGAAATGCGGCGGCGTCCAGACGAAGATGATCAGGAACAGGACCAGCGCCGGCGCGGTGACGTCGTTGGTGACCGCCGCCCAGCCGAGGACCGGCGGCATGGCGCCGGACGCCCCGCCGATCACGATGTTCTGCGGCGTGCGCGGCTTGAGCAGGACGGTGTAGACGAGGGCGTAGGCGACGAAGGTGGCGATGGTGAGCCACATCGTCAGCGGATTGACGAACAGGTAGAGCAGCATCGACCCGGTCCCGCCCAGGACCGTCGCGAATGCCAGCGCCGCCGGAATACCGATCTGGCCGCGCGCCGAGATGCGATGCGCCGTGCGCCGCATCTGCGCGTCGATGTGGCGCTCGATCAGGCAGTTCAGCACGAAGCCGGCGGCGGCGAGCAGCGTGATGCCGGCGGTGCCCGCGATCAGGACGTTCCAGGGGACCATGCCGTCGGTGGCCAGGAACATGCCGATGATGGCGCAGAACGTCGACAGCATCACCACCCGGGGCTTGGTCAGCTGGTAGTACTGCCGCGCGACCTGGAGGATCGGCCGATGGGAGGCTTGGGAGATGTCCACGTGTCAGGCGCCAGGAGGCTCGATGGGCAGGCGTCTGCCCGCGCCAACCCGGAAGTTTAACATGAGCAACCCTCCCATCAGGGCCGTCGCCCCGCCGGTGTGCAGCACCGCAGCGGCCATCGGCCAGTCGAGGAAGATGTTGGTCAGCCCGGTGACGACCTGCGCCAGCAGCACCAGCAGCAGCCACCAGCCGATCCGTTCCAGGCCTGCCAGCCGGCGCGCGCGCCATGCCAGCAGGCCGACCACCAGCAGCACGACATACGCCATGAGGCGGTGTGCATAATGAATTGCGGTCAGGGCCGGGAACGGTAATCCTGCACCATCGGCGGTCATGCCCAGCGGCCGCCAGACCTCGAAGCCGGCGGCGATGTCCATGTCCGGCCACCACGAGCCCTGGCAAGTCGGGAAATCGCGGCAGGCGAGCGTGGCGTAATTACTGCTTACCCACCCGCCCAGCGCGATCTGCAGGAAGATCAGCGCCAGCGCGGCGATCGCGTACGGCCGCAGCCGCCCCGCCTCGGCCGCGACCGGCGGGTGCCGGGCGATGCGGTTCTGCTGCATCAGCAGCAGGGCGAACAGGATCATTCCGCCCAGCAGGTGCGCCGTCACCACCGCCGGCTGCAGCCGCAAGGTCACCGTCCACATGCCGAACATCCCTTGCAGGATGACCCAGGCGAGCGTGAACACGGCGAGCGGGAACGAGGGAGCGCGCGGCTCGCCGCGATGGCGCCAGGCCAGCCACGCCAGCCCGATGATCAGCAGCCCCAGCGCGCTCGCCACGTAGCGATGCAGCATCTCGATCCAGGCCTTGAAGACCGTCACCGGCCCGTGCGGCCGTGCCAGCGCTTCCGCCTCGATGTGATGCATCGCGCCGAAAGGGGTGACCTTGCCGTAGCAGCCAGGCCAGTCGGGGCAGCCGAGGCCGGCGTCGCTGATGCGCACGAAGGCACCGAACATGATCAGGTCGAAGGTGATGAACAGCGCGAACGCCAGCGGCGCGGCAAACGACCTGAGGCTGCGCCGCCGCATCGACGGAATGAAGACGGCGGACTCGGCGTCGGTGGAGGTACTAGCCAATTCGGGATGCCTTGAGAAGTTTCTGCAGGTCCTTGCGGGTCCGGGCTGGATCGGGATCCTTGGGGAAACGCATCATCAGGTTGTGCAGCGGGTCGATGAGATAGATGTGGTCGGCCGCCGTCGTCGACGACTCCACCGGCAGCAGCTCGCCCAACGCTTGCGGCGCGACCCGCAGCACGGCCATGCCCGGATGGGCCTGGTCCACCGCCGCCGGCAGCGGCGTGGCATCGGTCAGCAACAACACCTGCTGCACCCGCTCCCGATCCTTGCCGAGCGATGCGTGGGTCTGGCGCACGAAGAACAGCTTCTCGGCGCAGGCCCGCTCGCAAGCCCCCGCGTCGACGGCCAGCAGGATCCACTTGCCCTTGAACGCCGCCAGCCCGTCGCGAGCCAGCGCTTCGCCGGCGATGGCATCCGGCGCGCGCACCAGCGTCGTCGGCAACGCCGGCAGCGGGCGCTGCGGCTCGACCAGCATGCCGTAATTGGTGCGGTCCGACGGCGGAAACACGTAGTACGCCAAATACGACGCCACCACCGGCGCGACGCAGACCAGGATCAGCAGGTAGAGCTTCCAGCTCGAGCGGCGCGGCCCGGCCGGCCCGGTGGCAACGGCCGCGCGGCCCGCCGCGTTTGCCAGGTCAGCCGGATTCGCTTCGTCCGCCGCGTTCAAGTTGTCATTCGTCCGTTCGAGGGTCATCGATCTTCGTCCTGTGCCGCCGCAGCAGGATCAACCAGGTCACGATCGCGGCGGCGGTCAGCGCGAACCATTGGAAGGCGTAGCCGAAATGCCGATCCACCGACACACCGGGCTGGTTCCAGTCCCTCGCCAGCGCGTCCCGGTAGGCGGGCTCGACCGTCTGGCGCAGGATCACCGGATAGAGCGGCAGGTCCGCCCACTGCGAAAACCTGTCGTACTCGAAATGCTGCCAGAGCCGATCCTGCGGCCCGGGCGGCGGCTCCTTGCCGAGCATCATCGGCTGCGGCAGGCTGGCGACCGCCTCGCCCGCCACCGTCACCACCCCCGGCGGCGTCACCAGCGGCGGCAACCGCGCGCGGTCGTAGGGATCGCGGCGGATCCAGCCCCGCAGCACCAGCAGGTAACTGTCCCTGCCGAGCAACTTCATCGGCGTCAGCACATGGAAGCCGGCAATGCCCTCGCGCGTGCGGTTGTCGAGAAACACCGTGCGCTCGGCAACGAAGACCCCGCTCGCCTGCACGCCTTTGCCGTCGACCTCGGCCGGCGCAGGCAGCGGCGGCTGCGCCGCAGGAGGCGGTAGCACCGCGCCCTCGTTTTCTGCCGCCGGTTCCCCCGCCGCACTCAGGGGCAGCGCCGGCGCGGCGGCCGCCGCGTCCCGCGCCGACTGCAGCTGCGCCTTCTCTTCGGCGCGCCGCAATTGCCAGAACCCGAGGCTCAAGCCGAGGATCACCACGGCCAGCACCGCGACACTCGCGGCGCCGATGCTGCCGCGGCCGTAAAATGACTGCATCAGGCGATGGCGGAACCCGGGAGCGTCGGCGCGGTGAAATTGGTGATCGTCATGGTCTTCATCATGATATTCGGCAGCCTTGCCGGCGCCGGCTATTTCATCGTCCGCGACCGGGGCAGGTCACGCAACACGGCCTGGGCCCTGACCGCCCGGGTCGGCCTGTCGGTCGCCCTCTTCCTCTTCATCTGGTTCGCCCACTGGATGGGCTGGATCCAGAGCACCGGCCTGCCGGTGGGCCGCTAGCCGGAGACGGAACCGGCCAAGGCCGGTACCAGGCGAACCGCCCGGGATCGATGGTCCTGGCGCGAGACCGTCACATTGAAAAGAAAAGGCCGCTCACGCGGCCATTCGGCTCAGTAGGTGACCCGGCCCCTTCGTCTCCGGCAGCGGGTGCCACTCAGCCAAACCCAGCCTCAACCGCCGCAACCCTCACCGCCCCACACCCAGCAGCCGCCGAGGGGCGGGCTTTGCCCGGCCTCTGGCGGCGCCCCCCTTGTCGATGCGCGCAGCGCGTCGATAAGGGGGGTAGGGCCGCAGGCCCATTGGGGGGGTTCAAACCCAATAGACCACGATGTAGAGCAACAGCCACACCACGTCCACGAAGTGCCAGTACCACGCTGCCCCTTCGAACGCGAAGTGATGCTCGGGCGTGAAATGGCCCTTGATGAGCCTGGCCAGTACCACCGACAGCATCAAGGCGCCGACCGTCACGTGGAAGCCGTGGAAGCCGGTGAGCATGAAGAACGTCGAACCGAAGATGCCCGAGCTCAGGCGCAGGTTCAGGTCGCGGTAGGCATGGATGTACTCGTAGGCCTGGAACGCCATGAACAGCGCGCCCAGCGCGATGGTGAGGAACATCCAGAAGATCGTCTTGCTGCGATGGTTGTCCTTCAACGCATGATGCGCGATGGTCAACGTGACGCCCGAGCTGAGCAGCAACGCGGTGTTGATGGTCGGAATCGGCCACGGCCCGATCGTCTGGAACGGCTCGATGGTGCCGGCCGGACCCTGGTTGGGCCAGGACGCGCCGAAGTCGGGCCACAGGAACTGCTTGTGGTCCAGGTCGCCGAGCCACGGCATCGCGACCACACGGGAGTAGTACAACGCGCCGAAGAAGGCGGCGAAGAACATCACCTCCGAGAAGATGAACCAGCTCATGCTCCAGCGGTAGGAGGTGTCGACCCGCTGGTTGTAGAGCCCGCCCTCCGACTCGCGCGCCGCATCGCCGAACCAGCCGAACAGCGTATAGATCAGCAGTGCACCGAAGACGGCGAACAGGTACGGCCCCCAGGCCGCGCGATTGACCCAACCCGCCATCGACCGCCCGAAGGCCAGCAGTGCGCAGGAGCCGACGGCCGGCCACTTGGAAGGATGGGGGACGAAGTAGTACGGCGCGTGAGAGGTGTGCGAGCTTGCGCTCATGGGGAAGTCTCCTGGAGAAACCGTGATCTGCCTGGTCGGACCGGTCGTAGTCTAGCCGGCACCGCCGACAGCCCACCGCACGATGAACAACAAGCTGGTGACGAACACCGCGGCGCACACGATGGCCACGATGATCAGGTGGATGGGATTGAGGTTGGCGATGTCGGCCTCGTGGGCGCCGCGGGCGCGGATCCCGAGCAACGCCCAGCCCACCGCCTTGAGCGTCTGCAGCAGCGAACCCCGCCGCGCATGCGGCCGGTCGCGGCGCTCCTCCGCCGGCATGCCGTGATGCGAGTCGCGGACGCCGGTCATGACCGACCTCCCTCGACCGTAACCGGCGCCTTGCCGACCGCGCCGGCAACGTCGAAGAAGGTGTAGGACAAGGTGATGGTGCCGACTTCGCCGGGCAGCTTCGGATCGATCACGAAGACCACCGGGAAACGCCGTGATTCGTTGCCCTCGAGCGTCTGCTGCTGGAAGCAGAAGCATTCCAGCTTGCGGAAGTAGCGGCCGCCGATCTCGGGCGCATAGCTGGGGATCGCCTGGCCTGCCTTCGGCTGGTCCGCGGTGTTCACCAGCTCGTACTCCACCGTGGCCAGCTGGCCCGGATGGACATCCAGCGAGCGTACCGCCGGCTTGAATTGCCACGGGCCGTGGCGGTTGGCGTCGAATTCGATGCGGACGGTGCGCGACGTGTCCACCTGCGTGCTCTTGGCGAACGACTCGGCGCTCTCGTCACGCTTGGTGAGGCTGTTGATCCCGGTCAAGTCGCAGATGGCGTTGTAGAGCGGGATCATCGCCCAGCCGAAGCCGAACATCATCAGCGCCAGCAAAGCGAGCTTGCCCATCATCGGCAGGTTGCGGCCTCTGGACGCGCCTGCCGCGGCGGGCTGGCCGGAGGCGTTCTGGGGGTCGGTGGACATCTTCTCTACTGCTGCGGCTCTTGCTAGTTGAACAGGAGGCGGTTGACGATCACGCCGACGAAGAACACCAGGGCGATCGACAGCAGGACCAGCGCGGTGCGCAGGTTGCTGCGTCCACCGCCCGGGCTGCCCGGCTTCCCGGGAAGCTCGCGGTCATCGTCGCCCTGCGCCATGCCTGCCATTGCCTGTCGTGTCACGTCGGTCGATACGGTCCTTGCCGTTGTCCTTGCCTGCCCGCTCGGCTTTCATTGGCTTGCGGGCCGGCTGCCGCGGCGAGCGTCCCGCCGCGGGCCCACTGTCGCTGCCTACTTGATCACCGGCGGGGTCTCGAAGGTGTGGAACGGCGCCGGCGACGGCAGCGTCCATTCGAGCCCGTGCGCGGCCTGCCACGGATTGTCCGCGGCCTTGGGGCCGCCCTTGATGCACTTGATCACCGCCGCCAGGAAGATCAGCTGCGACAGGCCGAAGCCGAACGCGCCGATGGTGGCGATCATGTTGTAGTCCGCGAACTGCATCGGGTAGTCCGCATAGCGCCGCGGCATGCCGGCCAGACCGAGGAAGTGCATCGGGAAGAAGGTGACGTTGAAGGTCACCATCGACGCCCAGAAGTGCCACTGGGCCAGCTTCTCGTCGTACATGTGGCCGGTCCACTTGGGCAGCCAGTAATAGGTGCCGGCGAAGAGCGCGAACAGCGAGCCGGCCACCAGCACATAGTGGAAGTGCGCCACCACGTAGTAGGTGTCGTGCAGCACGATGTCCAGCGGAGCCGCCGCGAGGATGACCCCGGTGATGCCGCCGATGGTGAAGACGATGATGAAGCCGAGGGCGAACAGCATCGGCGCTTCGAAGGTCAGCGAGCCGCGCCACATGGTGGCGATCCAGTTGAAGATCTTCACGCCGGTGGGCACCGCGATCAGCATCGTCGCGTACATGAAGAACAGCTGGCCGGTCACCGGCATGCCGGTGGTGAACATGTGGTGCGCCCACACGATGAACGACAGCAGCGCGATCGCCGACGTGGCATACACCATCGAGCTGTAGCCGAACAGCCGCTTGCGCGAGAACGTCGGGATGATCTCGGAGACGATGCCGAACGCCGGCAGGATCATGATGTAGACCTCGGGATGCCCGAAGAACCAGAAGATGTGCTGGTACATCACCGGGTCGCCGCCGCCGGCGGCGTTGAAGAAGCTGGTGCCGAAATGGCGGTCGGTCAGGACCATGGTGATGGCACCCGCCAGCACCGGCATCACCGCGATCAGCAGGTAGGCGGTGATCAGCCAGGTCCAGCAGAACATCGGCATCTTCATCAGCGTCATCCCCGGCGCGCGCATGTTGAGGATGGTGGTGATGATGTTGATGGAGCCCATGATGGAGCTCGCGCCCATGATGTGCAGCGCGAAGATCCCGAGGTCCATGCCGGGGCCCATCTGGACCGACAGCGGCGCATAGATCGTCCAGCCGGCGGCCGTGGCCCCGCCGGGGACGAAGTAGGAAGCGACCAGCAGGATGCCGGCGACGGGCAGCAGCCAGAAGCTGAAGTTGTTCATCCGCGCGAAGGCCATGTCGCCGGCGCCGATCATCATCGGGATCTGCCAGTTGGCGAATCCGACGAAGGCCGGCATGATGGCGCCGAACACCATCAGCAGGCCGTGCATCGTGGTCAGCTGGTTGAAGAACTCCGGCCGCAGGAACTGCAGGCCCGGCTGGAAGAGCTCGGTGCGCAGCGCCAGCGCATTGACGCCGCCGAGAAGGAACATGGTGAACGAGAACCACAGGTACATCGTGCCGATGTCCTTGTGGTTGGTCGCGAACAGCCACCGGCGCCAGCCGGTCGGGTGATGCTCGTGTCCATGGGCGTCGTGCCCATGAACGTCGTGTTGACCGATTACTGCGCTCATCATCTGACTCCGTTGAATCCTTGCATCCCCGACCGCTACTTGCGCGCGGCCGCGATTTCCTTGGGCTGGACCAGGTTGTCCTCGGCCTTGTTACCGAAGCTGTTGCGGGTGTAGGTGATGACCGCCGCAATCTCGGTGTCCGAAAGCTGCTTGAACGAGGCCATTGCCGTGGGCTTGCCGTCCTTCACCACGCCGTTGAGCAGGATGTGGATCTGCTCGTCCTGCGGACCCAGCACCTTGGGCGACTTGGCCAGCGCCGGGAAGGCGCCCGGCACGCCCTGGCCGTTGGCCTGGTGGCAGGCGACGCAGTTGGCGCCATAGACCTTCTCGCCGCGGGCGACCAGGCCGGGAACGTCCCACTCCTTGTTCGGGTCGTCGGCCTTGGCGAGCATCAGCTTGCGCTGTTCGTCGACCCAGGCCTTGTAGTCGGCTTCGGACTTGACGTCCACCACGATCGGCATGAACGCGTGGTCCTTGCCGCACAGCTCGTAGCACTGGCCGCGGAAGGTGCCGACCCGTTCGGCGCGGAACCAGGTGTCGCGCACGAAACCGGGGATGGCATCCTGCTTGACGCCGAAGCTCGGCACGCCCCAGGCGTGGATGACGTCGTTGGCGGTCACGACGACGCGGATCTTCTTGTTGACCGGCACCACCAGCGGATTGTCGACCTCCATCA
>JAEZQX010000432.1 GCA_023441105.1 Pseudomonadota bacterium
TCCCAGGCGTGGCCGCAGGCTGCCAGCGCCCGCTGCACCAGCTCCTGCTGCAGCCCGGTCGGCGGCGCCTGCAGCGCGAAGGCGACGATCCCGAGCCGGCGGCCGCTGCGCAACCCCGGCAGCGGCACCACGTACGCCAGCGCCGGCATGAACTCGTCCCAGTCGCGCGCCAGTTCCTGCGGCAGTTGCTCGCGCGACAGCAGGCAGGCCTCACCCGGCGCGCCGCGCAGCGCCTTGCGGTGCAGATAGCCGCCCAGGCGGCGCAACCAGACCGTGTTGGGCGATTCTTCCGCCAGCCGCGACAGGGCCGATACGGTGTGCAGCTTGGGCACGTCGCGGGCATTGATCCGCCACACGACGGCCTGCCGGAACGGCATCAGCTGCCAGGTCTGGTTGGCGGCAATGAAGCAGAGCTCGGGCACCGAACGCGCCGCCAGCGCGCGCTCGACCAGCCAGGCCAGCACCTGCCAGGGCGTGCCATCCGCCGCGGTTTCGCCCGGGACGGCGCGTGCCATTAGCCGACCTGTCAGCGGCGCGGCACGGCGAAGCGGGCATTGCCGCTCATGCCGGCCAGCAGGTCCGCATGGTCCTGCAGCACCCTGCCCTCGACCTCGATGGTCTGGCTGGCGGCGTCGACACGCGCATTGATCGCCATCACCCTGGCCGGGTAGGCACGCCCGGTCTCGTCGACCTGCAGCTCGAAGGGGGCGCCCGGCTGCAACCATGCCAACCAGCGCGACGGCACGTTGAGCCTGACCCTCAGCGGACCGCTCGAGACGATCTCCACCAGCGGCTGGCCGACGTTCACGCCCTGGAACTCCTTGACATGCAGCCGGGAGATCCGCCCGGCGTACGGCGCGCCGACGTGGCATTGCGCGAGGTGCGCCTTGCCGAGCTCGAGCTGTGCCCTCGCCTTGGCCACCGCCGCAGCCGCCAGCGAGACCTCGACTTCGCCTGCCGCGCTGAGGCCCTGCAGCCGGACCTTAGCCTGGTGCTGCTGCTGCGCCGAATCGAGCTCCGCCTGCGCCATGGCGCCGCGGGCGCGCTGCTCGTTGCAGTCGAAGCGGACCAGCAGGGCCCCCTCGCGGAAGGCGCCGCCCAGCTCGCCACCCAGCTTCTGCACCGTGCCGACCATCTGCGCCACCAGCGTCGTCTCGCGGTCGGGCACCAGCAGCGCGCGCGGCAACTCCGGCTCGACCGCGGCGGGCGAAGCCGGCGCGGCCCCGGCAGTCGAGCTGGCCAGGGCCAGGAGGAGCGCTGCCGTCGCGACCCAGGCGGCCGGCGGCGAAATGCCCGCGCCGCGACGCCGGGCGACGATCATCGCCGCAGGGCCAGGACGCGTTCGCGCTCCGAGCCGAGCCAGTCGACCACGACGTCGGCGTTGATGCTCGCCGCCACCTGCGTGAGCGCGCGGGCGGTTTCCGCCGATGCGGCAGCCGGCACGACGCTGCTGTAGAGGGTTCGCCCGGCGGAGGAGCCGTTCGGCCGCGACAGCTCGATCGCCCATTCGACCTGCCGGCTGCCGGTCTCGGCCGCGGTCATCCGCCGACGCGCCTGCAGGCGCCACACGGTCTGCAGCTCGGTTGGCGGCGTGTCCACCACCCGCAGGCCGCGGCTGCGCAACGCCTCGCCGAACAGCCCGGCGATCGCCGCCTGCTGGTCGTCCTCGGGGCCCTCGATGGCGACGGCGATCGGCAGTGTCTCGATGCTGCCGAGCGGCACGGTGTCGAAGGTGCGGGCCTGCCAGCGCAGCAGCGAATGGCGGATGCGCACCGCCAGCGTGCGGACCGGCACGTCGCTGTCGTCGGCCTCGACATCCAGGCCGAGCGAGTTGTAGAGCCTGCCCCAGGCGGCCTGCGCGTTGGCGTAGGCGATGTGGCGCTGGTATTCCGACAGCAGCGCCCGCGCCTCGCTGCGGATCAGCTCGAGCTCGGACTCGACCTGCGAGGTGGCCGACGCGCGGGCATAACCGGCCAGCCGGTGATCGACGCCGGCGCTCTGCGAGAAGGTGTCGTACTCGCCGCGCGCCAGCCCGTAGCGCAGCGTCGCCACCCGCACCTGCGTCAGGATCGCCATCGCCTGCGCCATGCGCCGCGTGTCGTCGACCTGCCCCTGCACTTCGCCCTGGCGCCGGATGGCCGGGATCGCTGCCAGCCGGAACAGGTTCAGCGACACGCGGATGCCGCTCTCCACCCAGGCGTTGTTGAGCAGGAACTTGTTCGAGTCGTAGTTGGCCCCGACGTCGAAGGAAATCGCCGGCAGCGTCGAAGCCAGCGCCCGGCGGATCTCGGTCGCCGACACCCGCTTGCGGTAGTCCTCCTCGCGCAGCTCCGGCCGGCTGTTCAGCGCCACGTCCTCCAGCTCGGCGACGCCCGCCGGTGCCGGCGGAAGCTCGCCCTCGGCAAGGTCCGAAAGCGCGTACCGGGTGCCGGGCGGCAGGTTCATCAGCGCAGCCAGCTCGGCGCGGGCCAGCTCCAGGTCCTGCCGGCGGGTCTGCAGCTGCGTCAGCGTGTCGAGCAGCGCCCGCTGGTAGGACAGCGCCTGCGGCACCGGCAGGAGGCCCTGGCGCTCGACTTCCCGCGCCCGTTCGAGGGCGGTGGCGGTGCGCGCCAGCAGCTGGTCGAGCGGGTCGGCCAGCCGCTGCGCGCCGAGCGCGCGCCAGTAGGCGCTGCGCACGTCCTGCATGACGTTCTGGACGACCTTGCGCTTGCGCTCCTCGGCGATCAGGACCTGGTCCGACTGCGCCCGCGCGCGATAGTAGGAAACGCCGAAATCGAGCAGGTTCCAGGACAGCTCGGCGCCGGCCAGCCTGCGGGCGCTCTCGGTGGAACGGCTGTAGGGCAGGTTCGAGTCGTACGGCTCGCCGAGGGTCTGGTACTGCGAGTAGAACTCGTTGTCGCGGGCGACATAGCCGGCGCTGGCGGTGAGCCGCGGCAGCATGTCGAACTGCGACACTTCGAGCACGCCCTGCTGCAGCGCGCTTTCCATCAGCTGCAACCGGTAGTCGAGGTTGTACTTGATCGCCCGGGCCGCGGCCTCTTCCAGCGTGAGCGGCGCGCGCACCGGCTCCTGGTCCACGTACATGCGTTCGCGGTCGCCGCGCACGCGCTCGGCGACCTCGCCGGGATGCAGGGGCGCGTTGGTGACCGCGCAGCCGGCGATCAGCAATACGCCGAGCAGCATGACGAGCCGGGCCCCGGAAGGTTCACCGGGGAGCGCGATCGCCGGGATGACGGGGCGGCCCTGTCGCTGCAGGAACCGGGGCTGCCCCGTCAAGAGAGGGTCGGCCGGTGCCGAAGTACCGGTGCGTTCATTGTTTTCACTGCCCGCCACACCTTTACTGGAGGTTGCCGGACCGGCCGAAGGGGTTGACCAAGCGCTTCCGGAGACGCTGCTGGAGACTTTGCGCCTCCAGATTCGCTTGGTAAATCAATTGGTTATAACGACAATCTAGAAAGTGTCTCATAGCGCAGCCTGCTTCACAAGCAGGCTTGCTGCTTTCCGGCAACAACTTTCGTCGATGGCCTCAGCAGTCGGGCGCCGGCGGCGGCCTGACGACTGCCGGCGCGACCCGCTGGCGCGCTGCCTCCAGCTGCTGGCTGAAGCCCCTGTCGCGCGGCTTCGCGGGGCCGTCGGCGAAGACGCTCGGCCTGGTTGTCTTGGGCTTGACGGCCGGCGGCGCGATCGGAACGCAGTCGTCGTCCGGCGTCAGCGGCCGGGCGACGCCGGCGGCGGCCGGGTCGGAAGCCGAGTGGGATTCGGGCTCGACCTGCCCCGGCAGGCCAGGTTCGTCGAATGCCGGCGGCATCGGCTGCGGCCGCGCGAACGGGTCGGCCGCCGGCGGCGGCGTGTCGAGCGCGACCTGCGGCAC
>JAEZQX010000443.1 GCA_023441105.1 Pseudomonadota bacterium
GCGCGGGGCTGTCGGCCGGCCGGCCGGCAAGGCGTTCGAATTCCGCACGCATGCCGGCGCTCAGCCGTGCTCCCGCCCGCGGCGCCCGCGCGGCCGGTAGTTGTCCTGCAGGTAGCGTCCGAGCCAATGATGGATCGCGCCGTGCATTGGCAGGCCGCCGGCGGCATCCCCGGAGTCGAGCATGCGCGCGCCTTCGGCGTAGCTGACCGTCGCCGCGACGGCGGCGGCTTTGCCGGCATCCTCGTGCCACAGGACGAAGACCTTGGGCTCCGGAGCGACCCAATTCTCGAAGTAGCCGTCGATCTCGCCAGGCGTCAGCTCGAGGCACAAGCCGCTCATCAAGCAGGTCTCGCGGTCCTGCGCGGTGCCGACCGGATGCACCATGCGCCCGGCCTCCTGCCACGGGAGTGCGGCCAACGGATGCCAACGCGCCTGGTCCCACGGGTGCGTCGCCTGGCGGCGCTCCATCACGATGGCGATCGGCAGCCGTGGTCGTTCCATTGTGTCACTGCCCGTGCTTGTAGGCATCAGAGGGCAGCGAGGCACCCGATGCTTCCGGCGACTGCTCCTGGGACTGCTTCACATCCTCGCTGGCAGGCGCGCTGCCGTACTTCTCGCTGCGTGGCGGCTGCTGCGCCGGTGCCGCCCGCGAGCCGTCCACCGCGTCTCCTGGGGCGCCGCCGGCCTGACCCTGCGGCCGCTCGCGCCAGCGGACAGCGGCCCGATCCATGGCGGCGACGAGCTGTTGCTGCTGCCGCTCGGCCGCGGCCTTGGCGGCTTCCTTGGCGGCCGCTTCCCTGCTTGCCGCTTCCTTGTCTGCCGCTTCCTTGTTGGCGGAGCCGCCAGGACGATCCGGTTTCGCATCGCCGGCTGCGTCGGTGCCGGGTCGGGTGTCGGAAGTCGACTGGCCGGGCCGATCGGAGGCAGCCTGCGAGCCGGTCGCGCCGCCCATGTTGGGGCCGCCGGTCGTGCCGCCCGCTCCCTGGGGGATGCCGGGCGTGCCTTCCGGCCCATCGGAACCGGCTGTGCCGGCCCCCCTGGTCCGCGCAATCACCTCGCCGCTGGTCGCTCCGCCGGCGATGATGTGACCGGGCACGCCGCTCTGCTGCGCAGCAGACGCGTCATCACGCTCGCCACTGCAGCCCGCCAGGGCGAGCATGGTGCCTACGACCAGCGTGCGCGGCACTGCGGCGATGAGGTCGGACGATGAATGCGCTGCAATCTTCATGACCTACTCCGTCGGCCGCAGGCCCAGGTCGGGCCGTCCGATGGGCGGCGTCTCGGAGGGACGGTGGCGCCGGGGCCCGGAAGCACGCCCCTCCGGCAGGCCGGCACCGGCGGATTCACCGACCACTTCCTCGTACCAGGCCTCGTGGTGGTGCCGCGCCCAGGCTTCGTCGACCTTGCCGTGGCGCATGCCGCGATAAGTGCCGGGCGTGCCGGCGGTGCCGATATAGATATGCCCCATCGCAAGCGCGATGAACGCGGTGGCGCCGAGCAGGTGGAGGATGTTCGCCCATTGCTGCTGGTAGCGGGTGGTGCCGATCACGCTGCCGACTTCGCCGAAATAGGGGAAGTCGAGGACCAGGCCGGTGACCGACATCAGCAAGCCGAGCAGCGTCACGCCGAACCAGAACCACAGCTTCTCGCCGGCATTGAAGAAGCCGACCCGCGGATGGCCGCGCAGCCCGCCGAGTTTCCGTACCCAGTCCCAGTCCAGCCGGCTGAAGAAGTTCCGTCTCAGGAAGGCCAGGAACAGTGCGACGATGCAGACGATGAAGGCCGGCCCGACGAAGTTGTGGAGGTACTTGCTGCCGATCGCCAGCCATGAGAACGGCGTATGCCCCATCCACGGCAGCAGCAGCTGCTTGCCGAACAGGATGACCAGGCCGGAAAGCGCCAGCAGGATGAAGGTGATGGCGGTGCTCCAGTGGATGAACCGCTCCGCACTGCTGAAGCGCGGCAGGTCACGGCCGGTGGGGGCAGGCGTTCTTGCGGGTCCGAAGACCTTCCAGACCAGCAGGATCAGCAGCGGTACGGCCACCAGCACCGTTCCTGCCAGCGTCGCGAGCGCGCCGTTGCGCAGCGTGCGCCAGGTGTTGCCGCCGCGTTGCAGGATGATGTTCTGGTCGGGCATCAGCCCGGGCGGCACGAGGTAGTTGCGGTCGGCATGCTTGCGCCCGGAGGCGGCCGAACCCCATCCGGGCGCCGGCTGGTCCTTCTCGATCTGCAGAATCGTCTGTTCTTCGGCATACGCGGGGACCGCGTCATCATGGGGAACCGCTGCTTTCACCGCCGGTGCGGCCAGCAGCGCCGCGCAGAGCGCGGCTGCGGCGAGCGGCGCACGCAGGTTGGATGCAGGCATGGTCAATCCTCCTTCGGCCGCGGCGGCTGGTCCATCCGGCCGTATTCGTTCTGCAGGTGATTGCGATTGGCCAGCGCGGCGTTCCAGGCGAGGCGGTCGTGGCCATAGCGCACCTGCTGCGGCAGGTTGTCGGGCTTGCCGTCGTAGGCGCCGTTGGCCCAGCCCGGATGCTGTTCGACCTCCAGGCAGCCAGCCAGGGGAAGGATCGCGGCAGCCACCAGGGCAAGGCGCAGCGGGTGAACACGGGTCATGTCGGCAGCCTCCCCGGTCGATTCTGGGTATCGCCTTCGATCACGTTCTTGATGTCCGGCCTGGCAGGCTTGCCGTTGGCGGAACCGTTGCCGCCTTCATAGGCGATGTCCCAGCCCCAGAGGTGCGGCCCATAGCCGCGCGTGGCGACCCGCTGCCGATAGATGCCGGCGATGATGTTGGCATCGCCGCCGAGCAGGGCCTTGGTGCCGCACTGCTCGGCGCACATCGGCAGCTTGCCTTCGCTGATCCGGTTGCGGCCGTACTTGCGGAATTCCGCTTCCGTGTTGTCCGGTTCCGGTCCACCGGCGCAGAAGGTGCACTTATCCATCTTGCCGCGGTGATTGAAAAGGCCGGTGGTGGGAAACTGCGGGGCGCCAAAGGGGCAGGCGAAGTAGCAGTAACCGCAGCCGATGCACAGATCCTTGTCGTGCAGGACGATGCCGTCGACGGTGTGGTAGAAGCAGTCGACCGGGCAGACGGCCATGCAGGGGGCATCGGTGCAATGCATGCAGGCCACCGAGACGGACTGCTCGCCGGGCAGGCCGTCGCCGATCGTGACCACCCGCCGACGATTGACCCCCCAGGGGGTCTCGTTCTCGTTCTTGCACGCCGTGACGCAGCCGTTGCAGTCGATGCAGCGCTCGGTGTCGCAGATGAACTTCATGCGCGCAGGCATGCTCTTCTCCTTCAGCCGTAGGGGGCCAGGCGGCAAAGCGACGCCTTGGTCTCCTGCATCATGGTCACCACGTCGTATCCGTAGGTCCAGCCGGTGTTGATCGCCTCGCCCAGCACGATCGGTGCCGCGCCCTCGGGATACCTGCCACGCTGGTCCTCGCCCATCCACCAGCCCCCGAAGTGAAACGGCGCCCACACCAGGCCTTGCGGCACGCGCTCGGTCACCAGCGCGCGGATCTTCAAGCGCGCGCCGGATGGTGTCTCGACCCACACGAAATCGGAGGTGGCGATTCCGGCCTGGCGGGCATCGTGCGGATTGACTTCCACGAACATCGCCTGCTGCAATTCGGCGAGCCAGGGATTGGAGCGGGTCTCGTCGCCGCCGCCTTCGTACTCGACCAGCCGCCCCGACGTCATGATCAGCGGGTAGTCCTTGGAGTAGTCCCGGCGCTGCAGCGAGCGGAACAACGTCGGAAGCCGCCAGAACTTCGCGCGGTCGTCGTAGGTGGGATAGCGCGCCACCAGGTCGGGTCGCGTCGAAAGCAGCGGCTCGCGGTGCGTCGGCACCGGATCGGGAAAATTCCATACGTGGCAGCGCGCCCGGGCGTTGCCATAGGGCGAACAGCCATGCTGGATCACGACGCGGATGATGCCGCCGGAGATGTCGGTCTTCCAGTTCTTGCCTTCGGCCTGTGCCTGCTCCTCGGCGGTGAGGTCGTTCCACCAGCCGAGCTTCTTGAGAAACAGGTGGTCGAACTCCGGATAGCCGATGTCGAGCTCGCTGCCGCGATTGCTCGAGCCGTCACCCGCGAGCAGGCTCTTGCCGTCGTGCTCGACACCCCAGTTGGCGCGAAATGGCAGCCCGCCTTCCATCACCGGTTTTGACACGTCGTAGAGGATCGGCGTGCCGGGGTGGCCGAGCTCCGGCGTGCCCCAGCACGGCCAGGGTAGCCCGTAGTACTCGCCCTTGCATGGGCCGTCCTCCGCCATGAGCGTGGTCGGGTTGAAGGTGTGCTTGTTCTCCATCTGCCGCTTCAGCCGCTCCGGCGAACAGCCGGTGTAGCCGATCGTCCAGCAGGAGCGGTTGATCTCGCGCAGGATGTCCTCGATGACCGGCTCGTTGTCGACCACCTTGATGTTCCTGCACAGCTGATCGGCGAAGCCGAACTTTGCGCCGAAGCGATACATGATTTCGTGGTCGCTCCGGCATTCGAAGATCGGCTGTATCACCCGTTCCCGCCATTGGATGCTGCGGTTGGAGGCGGTCACCGACCCCTGGGTCTCGAACTGCGTGGTGGCCGGCAGCAGGTACACGCCGTCGCTGCGACCATGCATGGCGGCGGTCATGGTGGGGTAGGGGTCGATCACCACCAACAGGTCGAGCTTCTGCATGGCTGCCTTCATGTCCGGCAGCCGGGTCTGGCTGTTGGGCGCGTGGCCCCAATAGACGACGGCACGCAGCGGGTTCGGCTGGTCGACGTATTCCTGCTGCTCGAGGACGCCGTCGAACCAGCGCGACACCGTCATGCCGGGCCGCTCCATCAGCTCCTTCGACGCGTAGCGCGACAGCAGCCAGTCGTAGTCGACGCCCCACACCTTGGCGAAGTGCCGCCAGCTGCCTTCCGACAGGCCGTAGTAGCCGGGCAGCGAGTCCGGGTTGGGCCCCACGTCGGTAGCACCCTGCACGTTGTCGTGGCCGCGATAGATGTTGGCGCCGCCGCCGGGGACGCCGATGTTGCCTAGCGCCAGCTGCAGGATCGACAGCGCGCGCACGTTGGCGGTGCCGACGTGGTGCTGGGTGATGCCCATGCACCAGACCACCGACGACGGCCGGTTCTTAGCCAGGGTCTCGGCGGCGAGCCGGACGTCGGCTTCGGCGATGCCGGTCACCTCCGACACCTTGTCCGGCGGCCACTTCTTCACTTCCTTGCGCACCTCTTCCATGCCGTAAGTGCGTTGGGCGATGTATTCCTTGTCCTCCCAGCCGTTCTCGAAGATGTGCCACAGCAATCCCCAGGCGAAGGCGATGTCGGTACCCGGCCGTATCCGCACATACTGATGGGCGAAGCGGGCGGTGCGGGTGAAGCGTGGATCGACCACGATCATCCTGGCGCCGAGCTCCTTGGCATGCAGGAAGTGCAGCATCGAGATGGGATGCGCCTCGCTCGGATTCGAGCCGATGAACATCACCGCCTTGCTGTGGCTCAGGTCGTTGAACGAATTGGTCATCGCGCCGTAGCCGTAGGTCTGCGCCACGCCGGCCACGGTCGTGGAATGACAGATCCGGGCCTGGTGATCGGTATTGTTCGTGCCCCACATCGACACGAACTTGCGCAGCAGGTACGACTGCTCGTTGTTGTGCTTGGAAGAGCCGATCCAGAAGACGGCATCCGGGCCGGCGCGCTCCCGGATCTGCAACAGGCGGCCGCCGACTTCGTCGATGGCCTGCTCCCACGAGATGCGCTGGTACTTGCCGTTCACCAGCTTCATCGGATAGCGCAGGCGGAGCTCGCCATGGCCGTGCTCGCGCACCGATGCGCCCTTGGCGCAGTGCGCGCCGAGGTTGAGCGGCGACTCGAACGCCGTCTCCTGCCGGACCCATACCCCGTTCTCGACGATGGCATTGACCGAGCAGCCGACCGAGCAATGGCTGCAGACGGTGTGCTTCAGCTCGGACCTGGGCGCCGTCGCCGCGGCGGGCGCCGCCTGGGCATTCGCCGGCTGCATGACGTTCAACGGCAGGTGCCGGCCGGCCACCGCCGCGCCGGCGGCGAGCGCCGAATGGGCAAGCCAGCTGCGGCGGTTCATCATGGCAGGACGCTCGAGGTGCTCGAGCTGCCGCAGCAGCATGCCCCGAGCTGCGGTCTCGTCCGCCACCACAGGGCGCTTGCGAACCAGGGTCATGGCTGCCTCCTCAGTACGCCGCGAGGTCGTAGTAGGTCCGGATGTGGGCGGTCTCGTGATAGCTGGCGCATGGCGCCGGCGCCGCAGCCTGCGGTCCGCCCTCGGCTTCCTGCACCATCGAGGCCCGCGCCGCGGTGGCGGTGATGGCAGCCGCCGGCGCGCAGATCGCCGCCCTCATGAAACGCCGGCGCGGCAGGCTGTCACGCGCATCGTCCGGGACCCCGAGGAGCCGATCGTGCGCGTCGGCTTCGGCGGTGGCGGTCCGCTGATGCGGATGGGCGATGCTCGTGGTCATGGGCTTTGACATCGGATGCTCCGTCAGTTCGTGCAGTCGAGGGCAAATGCGCGCCGCTCCGCATCCAGCAACTGCCGGGCGAAGACGGCGACGCAGCGATAGAAGCTCGCCGGCTGGGCCTGCTCGATGTCGGCCAGGCAGGCAAAGGCCCATGGCTCGAGATGGCGCCTGAAGAAGGCGCGCTGTTCGGCAGGCGACCGGTGTGGATAGCCGGGCGCGCCGGCGATGAGCAGCCGCATCGTCTCGCACAGCGCGCCGAGGTGATCTTCGGGAACCGTCGCCCGCGAGGAACGGGCGAGCCCCAGCACGGCGAGATCGGATCGCAACGCCGCCAGCGGCTTCTCCATCATGTAGCCCGACAGGTAGGGAGACGCGTACGGATCCAGCAGCGGCTTGCCGGTGCCTTCGAACAGCGCCGCGAATTCGGAGGCTATGGCATCCAGGGGCATGACCGACGCGGCGGCGGTCAGTTGCCGCCAGCTCGCATCGAGCCGGTTGCTGGGAACGCGGTCGGGCCCTTGCCGATGGGGAGCCGACAGGTCTTGCGCCGCTTCGGCAGTCTGCGCAAGGGTGTCCAGCAGCGCGCGAGTCGGCGGTGCCAGCAGGAGCGCCGCGACCAGGGCATAGCAATCGGCGCGCAGCAGATCGTCGACAGAGGGTTGCGCCGGCGGCATAGCGTCAGCGACAGTGGCTGGCGTCGGGACGGAGCGGCGGTGAGCGGCGAAGGGTGCTGCCTGGACCGAGGGGGACTGCGGCACGGCGGACTGCGGCACGGCGGGATCCTTGTCGAAAGGGCGGCAATGCCCGTGCCTAACGCTCGGCGATGAACGAGGCCGGATGCTGTCCGCTCCGATGGGCACCGTGGCATCTCACATGCCTGCGGTCGCTGGTCAAGCGACGCGGGCCGCGTCTGGGCGGCTACGGGTTCTGGAGGGACGGTGTGCCCTGCGCGGGGCTGCGCATTGCCGCGCGGAAGGCAACCGCGGTGGCGCACATGATGCAGGCGGCGATGAGGGACATCACCTGGAGACCCTGCGTGAACGATCGCCGCGAGACGGCGGTGATCGTGGCCGCTGCTTCGGATGGCAGTTGCGCGGCCATGGCCAAGGCACCGCCGAGGCTCGCGCGCGATGCCTCGATGACGTCGGGCGACAAGGCCGCGGCCGCCTCGCCGCCAAAGCCCGCCCGATACACGGCGGTGCCGATGCTGCCGAGGATGGCGATCCCCATGGCGCCGCCGAACTCCGAGCTGGTTTCCGAGATGGCTGCCGCCGCACCGGCGCGTTCCGGCGGCGCTGCACCGACCACGAGGTCCGTGGCAAGCGTGAACACGGGCGCCAGCCCGAGCGACAGGATGACGGTCGCCGCCAGCACGACTGCCAGCCCCAGGTCGATGAAGGGCTGCAATAGCGGCACGAAACCGACGGCTGCGATCGCCAGCCCTGCCGTCACCATCGTCGCAGCGCCGATCCTGCGGAGCAGTAGCGGCGTGATCAGCGAGCCGACCACGAACGACAGCGCCCAAGGCAGCGTCCAGATTCCCGCCTGGAGCGGGGACAGCCCCAGGACCAGCTGCAGGTATTGGCCGATGAACAGGTAGACGCCGAAGAGCGCGAAGCAGCCTAATGAGTACGACGCCAGCGAAGCGCTGAAGGTCGGGGCGCGAAACAGGCGCAGGTCGATCAGCGGATCGTCGAGGCGACGCTGGCGCCTCAGGAAGGCCAGCCCGGCGAGCGCACCCGCCAGCAGCGACAGCCCGGCGACGACGGACCAACCGGCCTCGGCAATCCGCTTGAACCCATAGATCACGGTCAGCACCGCGACCAGCGACAGCGCCACGCTCGCCAGGTCGGGCCGGGCCGCATCGGGATCGCGGTACTCCGGCAGTAGCACCGGCCCAAGCAACAGCAGCAGCATCATGACCGGTACTCCGAGCAGGAACACCGAGCCCCACCAGAAGTACTCGAGCAGCAGGCCACCTACCAGCGGTCCGACGGCGGCACCGATCGAATAGCTCGAGACCCAGATGCCGATCGCCAGGGTGCGTTGTCCGGGCTCGTGGAACATGTTCCGGATCAGCGAGAGCGTGGAGGGTGCCAAGGTCGCACCAGCGATGCCGAGCAGCCCGCGCATCGCGATCAGCATTTCGGCGCTGCTTGCGAAGGCCGCCAGCATCGAGGCCACGCCGAACGCGGCGGCGCCCGCCATCAGCAAGCGTCGCCGGCCGATGCGATCGCCCAGGGTGCCCATCGGGATGAGCAGGCCGGCGACCATGAAGCCGTAGATATCGACGATCCAGAGCAATTGCGTGCTGCTTGGTCGCAGATCCGCGCTCAGCGCCGGCAAGGCGAGGTTCAGCACGGTCAGGTCCATCGAATACAGCAGGCAGGGCAAGGCGATCACCCCCAGGCCGACCCACTCCCGGCGACCGGCCGGGCGGCCGTCCGTCACCTCGCCCACGATGTTCATCGTGCCGCGACCGCCTCCGGAAATGGCTCCGTCACCCCGCGCACCGCGTTGAAGACCAACGCCGGCACCCGCACCCTCTCGTCGCATTCGGCAAGCCGGCGCAGTTCGGGCAATGCTTCATCGGGCGAAGCCGTCAGCTGCGCAAGCCGGTCGAAGAAAGCCAGCGCTTCGGCATCGAGCGCAGTGCCTGGTGCCGGCATGGCACCGAAGACATCCCATGGGAGCGTTTCGTTCTTGACCAGCGCGGCCGCGTCCTTCAGCAGGTTGCCGGCGATGAACCACAGGCCGCGCTGTTCGCCCTTGAAGATGCCGAATCGACCGGCATCGGCGTTGCCTTCGCGGCATCGGACCCAGGCATCCGCCGCAAGGATGAAGCGGTCCCGCGGCACATCCAGCACGTCGAAGTCGACCGCCGGCTGCCGTTGCCAGACCTCGTCGAGCTGCGCGTCGACCAGCACCCAGCGCGCCTCGTCGGGCTTCCAGATCTCGCACAGCACATGGTCCTCGAAGTAGGGCGCGTTGAACCAGGCGCCAAAACCCCAGCGTGCCCGTGACGGGATCCCCTTGGCGCGCAGCATCGCCAGCAGCAGCAGGGCGAAGTGATGACACACGCCGAGCAGCCGAGCTGTCGGCGCGCGGGCCTGTTGCAGCGGCCGGTCATCGAGCGCCTGCAAGCGATCGAGCATCCGCGGCACGGTCCGGATGTGCGACTCGAACTGCCGCTCGGGCGAGACTTCCACCCCGTGCATCGACGAAGCCGTGAACTCGTGCAGCGCCAGCCCCTGGACGATCCGCGCCAGCTCCGCCACATCAACCGGCAGCGCCGCCAGCGCCACCTCATGCCGCCCGGCGCCGGTCATGGCTCCCGGCACCGAATAGAACGCCCGCACCTCGTCCGACGGCTTCGCGGCATCCGATCGTTTCATGGCTGCCCTCCCTGGGGCGCTGCGAGAATGCTTAGCCAATGGGTTAACTAACGAGATTCTGTCGCCCTCGAACCTCGATGTCAACGACCCTGCCTGGCCGCTATCCTCGCCGCACCTCCAGGGGCTCCCGAGCCAGCGCCATCTCCGGCGCCAGGGCCGGCCGCGTGATCACCTCCTCGACGCGCGCGGCCGGGGGGCCGCGGCCGATGTCATCGAGCACCTCCTGAACGGCATCCGGCGGCCCTTCGAGCACCGCTTCCACGCGGCCGTCGCGCAGGTTGCGGACCCAGCCGCCCACGCCCGCCGTATCCGCGCTCTGCTTGAGGAAGTAGCGAAAGCCGACGCCTTGCACGCGGCCGCTCACGAGAACATGGATGCCATTGCCCGGTTGATCCGAGGCCATGCCGACTCCTGCGGTGAATCGAAGGGACCGCCGCAACCATAGCGCAGGCCGTCGCGCCCTGGCAATCGGGTCACTGCTCGCGCTCAGGGAACCATCAGCCGACCCACGATCTCCACTTCGCGTCTGCCGCCCTGGGCTGTCGCGGAGCCTGGAGCGGCGCCGGCATGCGCCTTGCCAGCGGATGCGGCGCCGGCCGCCGGCCGCACGATCACCATCTCACCCTGCTGCAGGTATTCGCCGATGAAGGCATTGATCGTCACGCCATGCGATACCAGCACCAGCAAGTCCTGCGGCCCGACCTTGGCGATCGCATCGAGGACTTCCGCGGCGTGCACCGCCTGCCGGCTGCGGTCGGCAATCAGGTTCGACAGGGCCGGCCAGTCCTCGGCACTGCCGAAGGCGAGGCTGGCGGTCTCGCGTGCGCGGCACCAGGGGGAGGACAAGACGCGGGTCGGAGCGATCCCGTTCTGCCGGAACCATTGCCCGAGCCGACGGGCCTGGGCGCGCCCCGCCTCGTTCAGGTTGCGCTGGGTGGGGCAGTCGTTTGGGCGGAAGCCGGGCGGATCGCCAACCCCGGGCACGGTCTCGGCATGGCGCAGCAGCAGGACCAGGCCGCCCTGTCGCATGCCCTCCGCGAGCTGTACCAGCTGCGCGTGCTCCTTCTGCCACGTCTGGCTCGCGGAAGCCTCCGGATGCGCCGGCTGCGCCAGGGCGAGTCCCGGCATGCCGACGATCAATGGCAGCAGACGCAGCACCCGCCAGAGCGCCGGCAGGATCGCCGGCAGGTGGCTGCAAGATCGAATTTCCATGGGACCTCCATGAGGGTGCCGCTACCGCCGGCTGCAGCCGTTAGACTGACGACTGCAGCGACGGCACGCTCGCTGTCGAAACACTGCACCGATGCGCAGGCGCATGGCGCGGCAGCGGCAGCCGATGGTCGGGCCGGCAGGGTGAGTCGTCAAGCCTGGTTGCGGTCAAGGCTGCTGCAATCCGGCAGGCGGCCCGCGATGGGCATGGCCGCCGGGTGCGCAGGGTTAAAGTCGAGATCGGGAGCCTGGGGCTGGTCGGATGAGAACATCGAGAAGGCAGAGACGCTGTTGAATCACTACGACATGAATGACCGGGTGGCGGTCATCACCGGCGGCGGGCGGGGCATCGGGCTGGCGGTTGCCCAGCGGCTCATGGCCGGGGGAGCCAGCGTCGTCCTGTGGGATCTCGACGCCGGGCGGCTCGACCAGGCGGCGGCGTCGCTGGCAGGGTTGGCATCCGCGGCCGCTGCCCCGGGCGGCGACCGTCGCGCCAGCGTGCTTACGGCAGCGGTGGACGTGACCGACGAGGACGAGGTCGCCCGGGCTACGGCTGCCGCGCTGGCGACCTTCGGGCGCATCGATATCCTCATCAACAGCGCCGGCATCACCGGGCCCAACCATCCGCTCTGGGAGTATCCGCCGGCCGAGTTCGCGCGGGTGCTGCAGGTCAACGTGGTCGGCACCTTCAACTGCTGCCGGGCCGTCGCACCCCTGATGCTGAAGCAGGGCTACGGCCGGATCGTGAACCTGGCGTCGCTGGCCGGCAAGGACGGCACTGCCAACGCCTCCGCCTATTCCGCCTCCAAGGCCGCGGTGATCGCCATGACCAAGTCGCTGGGGAAGGAGCTGGCCACCCGCGGCGTGGTGGTGAACGCGGTGGCGCCGGCTGCGGCGCGCACCGAAATGCTGGCGCAGATGACCGACGAGCATGTGAAGACGATGCTGTCCAAGAGTCCGATGGGCCGACTGGTGGAGGCCGAGGAGATCGCGTCCCTGGTTGCCTGGATGGCTTCGAGCGAATGCTCCTTCACCACCGGTCATGCCTTCGACATCTCCGGCGGCCGTGCCGTCTACTGAGTTCCGATCAGGAGGCTCGAATGAAAGGTCCCTCGAAACCCACGCCGCCCGGCTGGCCGCGCATCTCCTCCGCGCTCTACTACGATGATGCCGAGACGGCCATCGACTGGCTCTGCAACGCCTTCGGCTTCATGGTCCGGCTCAGCGTGGCCGGCGACGACGGCGGCATCGTCCATTCCGAGCTCGAGTACGGCGACGGCCTGATCATGGTCGGCCAGACCGGCCGCGGTGATGAAGCCGGCGGCGGTTCCGACGGCGGGACCGAGGCCGGGACGGAAGCCACGGATGGAAACGATGGCGGCTGGCGTTCCAGGCAGGCGAGCCCCACCTCGCTGGATCAGCGCAACACGCAGAGCCTGTGCGTCTACGTGGATGACGTGGATGCGCATTGCGAGCGGGCGCGGGCCGCAGGTGCGAAGATCATCCGCGAGCCGAAGACCACCGACTATGGCGAGAAGTACTGGACCGACCGGACCTACGGAGCGGAGGATCCCGAGGGTCACCTGTGGTGGTTCATGCAGCGCCTGCGCACCGCGGGGGAATGACAGGACCCGGGTGAGGGGGCATCCGTGAGAGAGGCCGGTCGCGCTGCTTCGCCGAAGATCCCGACGAGAGTAACGATCGGCTTCGACCATGCCATGGTGGGCGTAATGGGGAAGAGGCACTGACTTGACCATCGATCAGCAGGCCGGACCGGCTCCCGCCATGCCGTTGCGGCTCAATCCAGGCGAGATGGCCGCCCGCTTCCGTGCCACCGACTGGGCATCGACGAGCCTCGGACCGGTTGAATCCTGGCCGCAGAGCCTGCGCATTGCCGTCGGCATCTGCCTCAACTCACGCTTCCCGATGTTCGTCTGGTGGGGGCCTGAGCTCGTCAACATCTACAACGATGCCTACGTGCCGGTGCTCGGCGCACGCCATCCGCAGGCGCTCGGGCAGGCGGCACGGGACGTCTGGGGCGACATCTGGCCCACCATCCGGCCGCAGGTGGACGCAGTGATGCTGCGCGGCGAGGCCACCTGGAACGAGCGCGCCGAACTGATCATGGAGCGCCACGGCTACAGCGAAGTCACCTCGTTCACCTGGTCATACAGCCCGATCATCGACGAGCAGGGCGGGGTCGGCGGGCTGTTCTGCGCCTGCATCGAGGAGACGCCTCGCCTGCTTGCCGAGCAGCAGCGGGACCTGCTGCTGAGGCAGGTCCAGTCGGAGAGAACCCGCCTGGCGGTGGCATTTTCGCAATCGCCCGCGCTCATCGGCATCCTCAACGGCCCGGACCATCAGGTCGAATTCTTCAACGAACGCTTCCACCAGCTGATCGGACGCCGTGGCCTGGTCGGCAAGACGGTGCGCGACGCGCTCCCGGAGGTGGTCAGCCAGGGTTTCGTAGACATCCTCGACCGCGTCTACCGCACTGGCGAGCCCTACGTCGGCACCGCGATACGCATCGAGCTGCGCCGCCGGCCGGATCGCGGCCTGGAAGAGGCCTTCGTCGACTTCGTGTACCAGCCGCTCAGGGACGTCAATGGCGAGGTGAGCGGCATTCTGATCCATGGCGTCGACATCACCGAGCAGAACCGGCGGGCGGTGCGCGACCGCTTCCTGCTCGCGCTCGACGAAGCGCTGCGGCCCCTGACCGCACAGGCGGCCATCCTGCAGGAGTGCACCCGGTTGCTGGGACTGCACATGAACGTCGACCGCTGCGCCTTCAGCTTCGTCGAGGATGACGAGGACACGTTCGAAGTGGCCGGCGAGTACAACCGGCACACCATCACGCTCGCCGGCAGGCGCCGCCTGAGCGACTTCGACGAGGAGGCCCGCCGCCAGCTGCGCCAGGGCAACGCCTACGTGGTCGGCGACATCGACACCCAGCAGCCGCCGCCGAAGGCCGTCGATGCCTACCGCCGGATGATGATCCAGGCCAGCGTGCTGGTGCCACTGCTCGACGACGGCAGGCTGGTGGCGATCCTGGTCGTGAATCAGTCGACGCCGCGCAACTGGCGCTCCGAGGAGGTGATCCTCGTGCGGCACGTGGCGCAGCGTTGCCACGAGTCGCTCGCGCGCGCCCGGAGCGCGCGGGATCTCATGGAAAGCGAGGCGCGGTTCCGCAACGTGTCGGACTGGGCGCCGGTGATGATCTGGCTGGCGCGCGCAGATGGCGGCGTCGAGTACCTCAACAAGCGCTGGCTCGAGTTCACCGGCCAGAGCGCCGCGGAAGCGCAGGGGTTCGGCTGGCTGCAGGTGCTGCATGAAGGCGATCGCCGCATCGTGCGCGAGAGGCATGTCGCGGCGATCCAGGCGCGCGAGCCGCTGGTGCTGGAGTACCGGCTGCGGCGCCACGACGGGGAATATCGCTGGTGCTCCAGCACCGCGGCGCCGCGCCGCGGACCCGACGGCACCTTCCTCGGTCACGTCGGCTCGGTGGTGGACATCACCGACCGGCGCCGGATCGAGGAATCGCTGGCCGCGGAGAAGGACGTCCTGGAGATGGTCGCCACCGGCACGCTGTTGCCGGAGGTGCTGGAGGAGATCGCCAGGACGCTCGAGCGTCAGTCGCCGGACGGCGCGCGCTTTGCCATCCTGATGCTGCAGGACGATGACGACGGCCTGGTCGTCGCCGCCGCGCCGAGCCTGCCACGGGTTTACCGGGACCGGGTCGCCGCCGCGCCGATCGACTCGGCCATCGGGCCGTGGCGATCGGATGACGCCGCCTGGCGTGCATTCGCCGCGGGCGCGGCGGCGTGCGGCATCCATGCGGCCCATGCGACGCGCATCACCGGCGGCGAGGGCTATCTGCTGGGGATGGTGGCAACCTTCTACGATGAGCCGCGCGACGCCAGCGACCGCGACCGCGATCTCGCCCGCCTCGGGGCGCGCCTCGCCGGCATCGTGGTCGAGCGGCATCGGGTGGATCGGCGCATCGGCGAGGCGTTGCGGGTCGAGCAGGAGGCGCGCGCCCAGGCCGAGCGCGCCGGCCGCGCCAAGGACGAGTTCCTTGCCACGCTGAGCCACGAGCTGCGCACGCCGTTGAATGCGGTGCTCGGCTGGGTCAGCGTGCTCAAGGGCAAGGTGGGCGGCGACGACACGCTGGCGCGCGGCGTCGAGGTGATCGAGCGCAATGCGCGCTCCCAGGCCCGCATCATCGACGACCTCCTCGACATGAGCGCCATCATTTCAGGCAAGGTCCGGCTGCACGTGCGCCCGGTGCCGGTGGCGCCGATTCTTTTCGCGGCCCTGGAAACGGCACGGCCGGCGGCGGATGCCAAGCAGTTGCGGCTGCGGCCGCTGGTGGACGACGATCCCGGTCTGGTGGTCCTGGGCGATCCCGATCGACTGCAGCAGATCCTCTGGAACCTGCTCAGCAACGCAGTCAAGTTCACGCCGCGCGACGGCAGCATCCAGCTGACGCTGCAGCGCGCCGGCCCGGGGATCGAGGTCGCCGTCAGCGACGATGGCGAGGGCATCGATCCGGCTTTCCTGCCTTTCGTTTTCGATCGCTTCCGCCAGGCAGACTCGTCGACGACCCGCCGCCATAGCGGCCTCGGCCTCGGGCTGTCGATCGTCGCCAAGCTCGCGGAGCTGCACGGCGGTTCGGTGCGAGCCGCGAGCGAAGGCCCCGGATTCGGCGCGACCTTCGTGCTGTCGCTGCCGCTCGCGCCGGCGCTGGTAGCGAG
>JAEZQX010000454.1 GCA_023441105.1 Pseudomonadota bacterium
CGCCCCGGACTGCTTCACGATCTTGGCCCAGCGGCCAAGATCCTCTTCCAGCAGTTTCGCCAGCTCCGCCGGCGTCCCGTTGGCGATCTCGACACCGGCGGTGGTCAGCTTCTCGCGTGCATCCGGCGATTCCAGCACCTGTTTCATCGCGGCCTGCAACTTCTGGTCGATCTCCGGAGGCAGCCCCTTCGGCGCGAAGAGCGCAAGCCACAGCGTGCCGCCGAAGCCGGGCAGCGTATTCGCGATCGGCGGCACGTCCGGCAGGCTCGGCGTGGGAGTGGCACTGCTCACGCCCAGCGGCACCAGGCGGTTCAGCTTGATGTGCCCGAGAACGGCCGCCGGCGTGGCGAAGGCCATCGAAATCTCGCCGCCGATCACGTCGGTGAGCGCGGCGGCGATGGCGCGATAGGGGATGTGCTGCAGCTCGATGCCGGCATACGAGTTCAGCATCTCGCCCATCAGGTGCGGCAGCGTGCCGTTGCCGGCCGAGCCGAACTGGTAGGCATGGGGCTTGGTCTTGGCCAAGGCGATCAGCTCCGGCAGGGTTTTCGCCGGGAACGACGGACTGACCACCAGCACGTTCGGCACCGAGCCGACCAGCCAGATCGGCGTGAAGTCCTTCACCGGATCGAACCCCGCAGACTTGTACAGCGCGGGGTTGATCGCCATCGTGCTGGAGATGTTGAGCACCAGCGTGTGGCCGTCGGCCGGCGCCTTGGCGGCGGCGACCGTGCCGATGTTGCCGCCGGCGCCGGGCCGGTTCTCGACCACCACCGTGCCCTGCAGCACTTCGGCCAGCTTCGCACCCACGATCCGCGCCACGGCATCGTTGGTGCCCCCCGCACCGGCCGGCACCAGCATGGTGATCGGCCGCGTCGGATAGTCGTTGGCCGACGCACCGGGCGCCCATGCCGAAGTCATTGCCAGTACCAGGCTGCCTGCGATCAGGCCGCGCCTCACTTCTGAAACCATGTCTCCCCCACCCTACCTTCGATTCGAAACAGGAGCCGCGAACGGCTCACGCAACGGCAGCGCCGGACGCTGCCTTCAAGCCCGTCGATCCAGGCCCGTCAAGTCAACGCGCTGCAGATCGCCTTGGTGATGTCGGTCGTCGACGACTTGCCGCCGACGTCGCGCGGCAGCACACGACCTTCGCTCATCACCGTCTCGACCGCCCGCTCGATGCGGGTCGATGCTTCCGTCAGGGCGGTGTCGCCCTTGCGGTCGCCCAGCCACTTCAGCATCATGGCGCCGGCGAGGATGGTGCCGATCGGGTTGGCGACGTTCTGGCCGGCGATGTCCGGCGCCGAACCGTGCGCCGCCTGGAAGAAGCCGTTGTTGTCGCCCAGTTCCGCCGACGGCGACATGCCCATGCCGCCGACGCTCACCGCGCCGAGGTCGGAGATGATGTCGCCGAACATGTTCTCGGTCACGATCACGTCGTAGAAGTCCGGCCGCTTGACCATGTGCACCATGATCGCGTCGGCGTAGGCGTAGTCGGTCTCGATGTCCGGATAGTCCTTGGCGACGTCGTCGAACACCTTGCGAAAGAAGGCATAGCTGCGCAGCACGTTGGCCTTGTCGCAGCAGGTCACGCGGCGCTTGCCGTCCTTGAGCGCGCCGTTGCGCTTGCGCGAGAGCTCGAACGCCTGGCGCACGATCCGCTCGGTGCCCTGGCGGGTGACGACCATCGTGTCGGTGGCGATCTGGTCGTGCAGCAGGTTGCCGCCGCCGCGCGCGGCATAGAGGCCTTCGGTGTTCTCGCGCAGGATCACGTAGTCGATCGAGCCGGCGTCGCGGCCGCGCAGCGGCGAGACGACGTTCGGATAGAGCTTGATGGGACGGACGTTAGCGTAGATGTCGAGCCGGAAGCGCAGCTTGAGCCCGAACTCGATGCCGGCCTCGGTGCCATCCGGATAGACCACGCCCGGGATGCCCGCCGCCCCGTGCAGGATGGCGTCGGCCTTGGCGCAGGCCTGGAAGGTCTCCTCCGGCAGCGCGGTGCCGGTCTTCTGGTAGTGGACCGCGCCTGCCGGCAGGTCGACGAGGTCGAAGCGGCTGGCGCCGGCCGCCTGGGTCACCACCTGGACGGCGGAATCGCACACCTCGGGGCCGATGCCGTCACCGCGCACTACTGCAATCTGGTACTTGGACAATTTGCTTCTCGTTGGATTCGGAACCGATTCCCGCCGGATGCAGCGTCGACGTTCGACGGCTGCACCCGGCAGGAGACGGCCTGGTTATGAGGACACTCTGCTTGCGAGCGGGCTCGTGCGTCGTTGCGGCATGCCGAGCCTCTTGATGTTTCAGCTAATATATCAGGCTAAGTTCAAGAAGGGAAGTCGCTCATATCTTTCTCGGCAACTCACGTCAGTCCCGGCGTCTCCAGGGTCCATGCGAAGTGCTCGGCCGTCGGCACTTCCAACGGCAGGGTGCGTTCGCACTTCCGCTTACTGCATCCCCGACCAATCGGGTTCACAAAGCCGAAACTGCACTACGGCGCGGAAAGGAACCCGACGCGTCGCTGCAGATTTGCGGCTTCCTGAGAAACGGACTCGACACGAACCACCGGGAAGATGCATTGCGAAGGGTGACGTCGAGTTGGGAAGCCCCTTTTCGTCCCACTCAAAAATAGCAGCGTCGCCTCGATCATGCCTCGGACGCACGATTGAACCACGGGCACACCGAGGTTCCTCACGGTCCACACGCCTCAGCAGTAGGACCACGTTCTCACCTTTATAAGAAGTAGCGCCGGTCTCAACTAGATTCTGCTGCGAAGCGACAGCTCTCGCGGCAGCGCCCAACTTCCCTCGGTTTCGCATGCACACCAACCTACACGGCCCCACTTGTCAAGAGAAGCCAGCCGCACCACACTCTCGCTTCACCCAACCTCTTCAAGCTTGCTTTGTAGGCACCCAGAGAATGCGAATAATCATGGAGAAGGCGATGGAAACTAAAAAGTACGACGAGTTAGGATTGATTGCCGCAAAGGGACTGCTAGCCACAGTCGAAGTTGACACTGAAGCTGGCGAAGCTGGGGGGATTTCCGGCTATGTCGGTGTCCTAGAGAAAAGTCTCGCAGCAGCCGCCGAGCAGCGATCCAACTTGATAGCTTCGGTGTACATCAGGGAGCTTGAAAGCGTCAACTTCGGAGAGCCGACATATTCGGCCTTTATCGGTGTAGCCGGATCGGCCGAACTTCACAAAGCAATTCAAATGGCGATGGAGAAAGCGTTTGGAAGAAGGGCGAGGAGCAGCGATTCAGTAAAGTTCTCAGGGAGCCCCAAGTACCACGTCGAGGGGCGCCGGATGTGGGAAATCATGGACGCCCTCACCTACTTCACTCACAGCCCCAAGCGAAATAATAAGTGATTAGGGGCTAGAAAGGCGACTTGATTGCTTTCACGGCCAAAATGCTGGCTAGAGCCCAACCATTGAAATAGGCGCCATGCGCACGCCAAATTAGCGTAGAGGAGTAGGCACAGCCGGCACCTGCGACGGACACACGACAGCGACTGGGTGCGTTGCAGGACGGTGTCGCAGGCGCACCAACGCCGCGTGCCGCCCCTCACTACTCCACCATCATCCCCGACGCCTTCACGATATCCGCATAGCGCTTGCGCTCGGCATCGATAAACTCGGCGAATTCCTTGGGCGAGCCGCCCACCAGGTCGCCGCCCTGCGAGTCGATGATCTTCTTCACGCCGTCGGTGTGCGCCGCCTTGGCGACCTCGTCGCTGATCTTCTTCAGCACCGCGGGGGGCATGTCCTTGGGTCCGACCAGGCCGTACCAGGCCACCGACTGGTAGCCGGGCACACCGGCCTCGTCCACCGTCGGCACGTCGGGATAGCTGCGGCTGCGCGTCTTCGACGACACCGCCAGCGCCTTGAGCTGGCCGGAGGTGATCTGCTCCTTCGACGTCGGCTGCACGATCATCATGTTGACGTTGCCGCCCAGCACGTCCATCAGCGCCGGCGCCCCGCCCTTATAGGGGATGTGATTCATGTCGATCCCGGCCATGTGCGTGAAGAGCGCACCGGCGAGATGTTGCGACGAGCCGTTGCCGCCGGAGGCGTAGGTCAGTCCCTTCGGCTGCTTCTTCGCCAGGTCGATCAGTTCCTTGAGACTGTTGGCCGGCACCGACGGATGGGTCAACACCAGTTGCGGGAAGGTGGCGATCAGGCTGATCGGCGTGAAGTCCTTGTCGGCATCGAACGGGATCTTCTTGTAGATCAGCGGATTGATGGCATGGCCCATCGCCACCAGGTGCAGCGTGTAGCCGTCGCCGGGCGACTTGGCGACCAGGTCGGCAGCAATGATGCCGTTGGCGCCGACCCGGTTCTCGCTCACCACCGGCTGGCCCCAGGCCTGCGACAGGTGCTGGCCGATCGCGCGCGCCAGCAGGTCAGTGGTGCCGCCGGCAGCGAAGGGGATGATCATGCGGATGGGCTTGTCGGGGTAGTCCGCTTGCGCAAACAGCGGAATCGACGCCAGCGTGACGGCCGCCATGCTGGCCCCGATGGCCCGGGGTGTCATGCGCGTCGCTCGAGCTGTCATGCGCGTCATCAGCCTCGTCACTACTTGCGTCGTCACCTGCGCCACGCTTCGCGCCCGCCCCTGGCCGCAGGCATGCATCCGGTTCCCGTTCATCACGCCATCTCCTCCTTCAGGTGGTAGCCGGACGGCGTGCCCTTCACGGTGGTGCGCTCCAGGTGCCTGCGCTCGCCTTCCTCGTAGTCGCCCAGCGCGACGTGCATGGTGCAGCGGTTGTCCCACAGCACGATGTCATTGGGGCGCCACTGGTGGCGATAGACGAACCGCGGCCGGGTGGCATGGCGGCAGAGGTAGTCGATCAGCGGCTTGCTCTCTTCCTCGGTCATGTCGACGAAGCGCGAAACCTTCTCGCCGATGTACAGCGCCTTCCGGCCGGTCTCCGGATGGACGCGCACCACCGGCTGCGCGATCGGCGGGATCAGGCGCTTGGTCTCCTCGATGCGGTCCTGGCTGAGGTCGACGATCTTGCGTTGGCCGACATGGACGCCATGCAGGTCCGCGATCAGCCGCTTCATGCCGTCGGACAGCGTGTCGTAGGCCATCGTCATGTTGGCGAACATCGTGTCGCCGCCCACCGGCGGGATCTCGATGCCGCGCAGCAGCGAGCCGAGCGCCGGCACCAGCGTGAACGACATGTCCGAATGCCACAGCTGGCCGGTGTACTTCGAATCCGACGGCTTGCCGTTTTCCTTCGGGATGTTGGTCACCAGCAGCAGCTCCGGATACTCCGGATGGCGGTCGCGCGGCAGCGTGTCGTGGGTATCGAGCTCACCGAAGCGGCGGCTGAAGGCGATGTGCTGCTCGCGGCTGATCTTCTGGTCGCGAAACAGGAGCACGCCGCGCTCGAGGAAGGCCTTGTGGATCTGCGCGAACTGGTCGTCGCCCACCGGCCGCGAAAGATCGACGCCGACCACCTCGGCGCCAAGGGACCAGGACAGGGGCCGGATGCTGATGGCCATGGAAACTCGTCTCCTGTTGCGGGCCCGCGGCGCTGCCGCTTGCCCTGTTCCTCATGTATGGGACTAATATATCAGGGTCCGATCGCGACGCAACCGCCGCGTCGCGGGGAATCTAAATCGGAATTGCAATCGAGATCGCAGCGCACTTGCAGCTCCGCCGCTGCAGGGATCGCAGCCCCGCTGCCAGAAAAGGAGACACCGCATGCCATCCGTGCTCACCCCCGAGCAACACCAGGAATACCTCGATCATGGCGCCGTCATCGTGCACGGCATGTTCGATGCCGAGGAGACCGACCTGCTGCGTCGGGCGATGGAAAACGACCCGCTGGTCGAGCAGCACGCGCTGCTGCGGCCGGATGCCGAAGGCGGCAACACCCGCATCTCGCTGTGGAATCGCGCCGGCGACAGCGTCTACGGCCTGGCGGCGCGCTCGGCGCGGATGGTGGATACGGCCGAGGCGCTGATCGGCGAGCCGGTCTACCACTTCCAGTCCAAGCTCACCGCCAAGGATCCGTATGTCGGCGGCGCCTGGGAATGGCACCAGGACTACGGCTACTGGTACCACAACGGCTGCCTGCGCCCCGACATGCTCAGCTGCATGATCGCGCTGGACCGCTCCGACCGCCACAACGGCTGCCTGCAGATCGTGCGCGGCTCGCACAAGCTCGGCCGCGTCGACCATGTGCCGGTGAGCGACAAGCAGAATGCCGCCGACCCGAAGCGGATGGCGTGGATCCTCGAGCGCTATCCGCTGGTCCACTGCGAGCTCGACCCGGGCGACGTGCTGATCTTCCACAGCAACACGCTGCATCGTTCGGACCAGAACCGATCGCCCAACCGCCGCTGGACGCTGCTCATCGCCTACAACGCGGTCAGCAACGATGCGCTGGTGCGCGAGGACGACCGCTCCTACGTGCCGCTCGAGCGGGTCGACGACGACGCCATCAAGCGCGCCGGCCTGCGGTTCGCCAACGCCCAGGACGAGCATTTCGCCAAGGCCGCCTTCGTGCCGAAGGTCGCCGCCAAGGGCAAGGGCGCGGAGGAGACCGCTGCGGAGAAGGCGGGCGCGGCGTAGGGAGCAGGCGAGCACCGCCGGTGGCCATCCGGGTGCGGATCTTCCATCCGGGAGATCCGCTCGGGACCCGGTCCGGCGGCATCGAAACCTTCATCCGCGGGATCGCCCGCTGGGCGCCCGAGGACATCGACATCAGCGTCGTCGGCGTCACCAGCGATGTCGAGCAGCGACCCGTGGGGCGGTGGACCGTCTGCGACGTGGGCCGGCGGACGTTCCGGTTTTTTGCGGTGCTTGCGGAGGACGGGGCGAGGCGCCCTGGGTCCTTGCCACCGTCCTTGCCGCTTTGCCTGCGCTACTGCCTGGCCGCGCTGCCGCGCCTGAGGGCGTTGCGGCGGGATTGCGACATTCTCGAAGTACACCGCATCGAGCCGGCGCTGCTGTTCCTGCGCGATCGTCGGCCGGCGCATGCGGTCGTCCACCAGGACCTGGCGGACGTGCACGATCCGCACACGGAGAATCGCTGGCGGCACCTGGCGGGCATCTACGTGCGGCTGGAGGACCGCCTGCTGCCGCGCTTCGACAGCATCCACTGCGTGCGTGAAGCCACCGCCGCCGACTACCGGACCCGCCATCCGGCGCAGGCGGAACGCTTCCGGTTCATGCCGACCTGGATGGATCCGGAGATCTTCCATCCGCCCGACGCCGGACCGCGCCAGGCCTTGCGGGCCCGCCTCGACGAGCGGTATGGCTGGCGGCCCGACCAGCGGGTGATCATCTTCGTCGGCCGCCTCGATGCGCAGAAGAACATCGAGCTGCTGATCCGCAGCTTCGCGGCGGTCGCCGCGCAGCAGGCCGACCTGCGCCTGCTAGTCGTCGGCGACGGCGCGCTGGCCGCGAGCCTGCGGCAGCTCGCGCGTGTTCTCGGGGTGGACGACAAGGTCATTTTCACCGGCGCGCAGCCGGTCGCGCACGTCGCCGACCTGCTGCGCAGCGCCGATGTGTTCGCGATGTCCTCGGCCTTCGAGGGCATGTCGATGAGCCTGCTCGAAGCCATGGGCTGCGGCTTGCCGGTGGTGTCGACCGATGTCGGCGAAGTGCGCCGGCTGGTCGTGCCCGGCTCCAATGGCGAAATCGCGGCCGGCCACACGGTGGCAGAGTATTCGGCAGCGCTACGCGCCTGCCTGGCGAACCGCGGTGACTATGCCGGCGCACCGGCGGTTGCGGCTGCGTCACGCTTCGTGCCGGCGGTGGTGCTCGAGGAGCTGTTCGAGACGTATCGTCGGCTGTATCAACTTCGTGGGCAGCCCCGCCCTCAGGGCGTGATGCCTGCGCCGTGATGGCCGCGGCGAAGGTTGCGATGGTCGAGGTACCAGCCGGCCGACTGAACCAGCCCGTGCTCGTACGGCGTCCATGAAAATCCGGGCAACGTCGCGCTGGCGCTCGAATCGAGGCGGATCTGCTGGGAGAACAGGCTCAGCAGCGACGGCGGCATGCCCTGCGGCAACCGGTCGCCCAAGGCGCGCAGCGACGGCCAGCGTGCGCCGCCCCGTGCCACGATCCGCTCCGCCAGCTTCAGCGGCGGGGCGCACAGCAGCGCCTCGACGCGCAGCCGCCGCCCGGTGATCCG
>JAEZQX010000576.1 GCA_023441105.1 Pseudomonadota bacterium
GGCCCCCCCCCGGGGGCCGCGGCGCCCGGGCCCCCGCGGCGCGAGCAGGGCATTCTCTCATTCCGGGGCGGACGGGCAACGGTGGCGGGCGCCGCCAGGCAGCCCCGAGGGGACTATCGCGGGGCCGGCTCGATAGATACAACTGTCTTGTGATGAGATTTTTATCTCATTACGATCAAACCTCTTCATCAATCACCGGACGGAGGCAACGATCATGGGGCTAACCCGCAGTGAGATGGATCGCAGCATCGACGAGCACTTCGGCTACGAGGCACGCGACGACGTGGATGGCGTTCTCGCGACGCTCAGCGCCGACGTCGAGCACGATATCGTCGGCTGGCCGTCCGGACCGACCCGTGGACGCGAAGCGGCGCGGCCGTTCTATCAGGCACTGTTCTCGGACCTGTCCGACGGGAAGGTGCAGGGCCTGCGGCGCCTCTATGGCGACGACTTTCTCGTCGACGAGGCCGTGTGGAGCGGCACCGCAACCGGCAAGCCGTTCGGGATCGAAGGCCGCGGCCGACCGCTGGAGTTCCGGCTGCTGCATGTCATCGAGTTTGCCGGCAACGGCGGCATCAAGCGGGAGAACGTCTGGATCGATCTTGCCGCCATCATGCGGCAGTTGCCGGCGCAATGACCGAACGACTGGCCGAGGCGCGACCCAACCAGAAGGCGCGTACCCGCAAGGACCTGCTGCAGGCAGCGGCGCGGCTGCTGGGCAAGGGCAGCAAGCCCAGCCTCGAGGAGGTCGCAGCCGAGGCGCTGGTGTCGCGGGCCACGGCCTACCGCTACTTCCCGGATCTCGACGCGCTGCTGGTCGAGGCCGCCCTCGATGTCCTGGCACCCGATCCGTCGCGACTGCTCGACGGCCTCGCCAGCGAAGATCCGATTGCACGACTCGAGCAGGTCGACCAGGCGCTGCACGACATGATCCTGGCCAACGAGCCCGGCCTGCGGATGATGCTCTCCTACACGCTGCACCGCCGCCTCCAGGGCGAAGGTAGCCAGCGCCTGCCGCTTCGCCAGAACCGTCGCACGCCGCTGATCGAGGCTGCCATCGCGCCCCTGCGCGGCGAGGTCCGGCCGGCAACGATGAAGTCGCTGAGCCGCGCGCTCGCGTTCCTGATCGGCACCGAAGCGATGATCGTCGCCAAGGACGTGCTGCAGTTGAGCGACGCCGACGCCCGCAAGGTCCGGCGCTGGGCCATCCGTGCGCTGGTGGAGGCGGCGCTGCGGGAATAGAACTACACTCGAAGACCCGACCTCCCGTTGAGCGAGACCTGCCGTGAGCCGATCCGTGAATGCTGCCGTGGTTGCCTGCGACATCGACAGCCGCCCGCGGCTCGCCCGGCGGCGAATGTTGCGCTGGCTTCTTGCGACGTCGCCAGCCGTGCTGGGTGGACTTGCCATTCCCGCCGTTTCGGCCCGGGCCGAGGACTTCCCCTCGCGCGCGCTGCGGCTGATCGTCCCGTTTCCTGCCGGCGGCGGCACCGACGTCATCAGCCGGCTCGCCGCCGACAACCTCTCGCCGCGGCTCGGACAACCGGTGGTGGTGATGAACAAGGCCGGCGCGGCCGGCGGAATCGCATCGGAGTTCGTGGCCGGCGAGCCGGCGGATGGGCACACCATCCTGGTCGCCGGCCAAGGCCAGATGTTCATCAACAAGGCGCTGGGCCGCAAGCTCGGCTACGACCCGGATGCGGACTTCAGCTTCGTCGGCATGCTCGGCGCCTTTCCCAACATCCTGCTCGTCAACCCGGAGGTGATCCCGGCACGGACCCTGGATGAATTCATCCGCCTCGCCAAGGAGAAGCCCGGCACCTTGTCCTACGGCTCGAACGGCGTGGGCTCGCTTGCCCATCTCACGACCGAGGTGTTCGCCGAGGCGGCCGGCGTCAAGTTCCTGCACGTGCCCTACCAGGGCGCAGCGCCGCAACTGGCCGACCTGCTGTCGGGTCGCATCGGCTTCACCGTGGTCGGCCCGCAGGGCATGCTGCCGCACATCAAGGAGGGCAAGCTCCGCCCGCTTGCCGTCACCACCGGAAGTCGCTACGCGGTCCTGCCGGAGGTTCCGACGCTGGTGGAAGCCGGTTTCGCGGCGCTCGATGCGCCGGTCTGGTTCGCTGCCTACGTACGCACCGCCACACCGGGCGCGGCGATCGATCGCCTGCGAAAGGTGCTCGCCGAGGTGAACCAGTCGCCGGAGTACGAGGCGGGCCTCGTGAAGCTCGGTGCCCAGCGGATGGTGGTGCCGCCGGAGGCGGCAAGGCAGCGACTGGCGGCTGAGAAGAAGATGTGGGTGGACGCCGTCGAACGCACGGGTGCCAAGGGCGGCTGAGGTGACCGGCAGCGACCAGTGGCGCCGGCACGGCGAGACACTGGCCGAAACGATCCGCCTGCGCCTGCGGGTCCGGCCACCGCGGGAAGTTGCCGACCATGCGCGACTGGTCGTCCTCGACACCATCGGTTGCGCGCTTGCCGGTCGCACTGCCGCCGAAGTGGTCGCCTGGGAGCAGGACGCAGCCAAACTCGAACCCGGCGCCTTCCGACTCGGCAACGGCGCTGCTGTCGGCCTGCGCGCGGCAGTCCAGCTGCTGGCCATCGCGCCCACCTGGTACGAGGCCTGCGAGGGACACGCCTACGCGCACGGCCGGCCGGGTATCGCAACGCTGGCCGCCCTGCTGCCGCTGGCCCTTGCCCAGGACCGGTCGCTGGATGAGCTGGTCGATGCATTCGTCCTCGGCTACGAGGTCGGCGCGCGCGCCGGCGGCTGGTTGCGGGTCAATCCCGGACTCCATGTCGACGGCAACTGGCCGGCGCTCGGCGCAGCGTCAGCGGCTGCCGCTCTGCTCGGCCTGGACGCGGAGGCGACGCGGCGTGCGGTCGACATTGCCGGCTGCCACCTGCCTGCGAGCCTCTACCTGCCGATCCGCACCGGGCGCAGCGTGCGCAACCTGTATCTCGCCCACAGCGCAACGCTGGGGTTCGACGCCGCCCTGGCCGCCAAGGCAGGCTTCGATGCGCCTGCAGATACGCTTGCCCACTACGCAACCAATCACTGCCGGGCCTCGAGCGAGCCGATGCCGGAGGCGGAGGCCAGCCTGCTGCTCGACGCCTATCTGAAGCCGTTCGCGGCTGTCCGCCACGTCCACTACGGCGCCATCGCAGCCCGCCGGATCCGCGAACGGCTCACCGGCGACACGCGCCGGATCCGCCGGATCGTCCTGTCGATCTACGAGGAAGCCCTGGTCTACTGCAACAATCCGCGTCCTTCGACCCTGCTCGCGGCGCAGTTCAGCCTGACGTACGGCGTGGCGGCCATGCTTGCACGGGGCCAGCTCGACGCGCACAGCTACGCAGCAGGTGTGTTCGACGACCCCGAGTTGCGCCGGCTGGAGGCGCTGGTCGAAGCGCAGGCGGACGAGGCGCTGACGCGCGCCGGCCGCCGAGGGGCGCGGCTGACGGTCGATGTCGACGGCGGCGCCAGCATGAGCGAGACGATCGCTGCGGACGATGCGGCACTGCGCCTGGCGCCCGAGGAAGCGCGAACGAAGTTCGTCGACAATGCCACGGCCGGCGGTGTCGCGGCCGACGCCGCCACGGCCTTCTTCGATGCCGTCCTGCACGGCACCGGGGGCAGGCCGCTGCGCACCCTCTGGGCCGGTCTGGGCAAATAAGGGGTACAGCCTTTGCTGCGGTGGGGAACCGCCAACCCACGCAGGAGAGATGCATGGACCCGACTTCCCAGAAGCCCGTCCGGCAGCAGGACCAGCGCAAGGCCCTGGAGCAATCCGAGAAGAACGCGAACCGCAAGCAGCCGGAGAACTACCAGGAGGCGGCTACCGAGGACAAGGTGGTGGAAATCGGGCCGGACCTGCAGAAGGACCCGATCAAGGGTCTGGACACGCCCCGGGACAAGGACTCCAAGCGCTGAGGCAGCCGGTCCGGGACCATCTCATAGGACACCTGCGCCGCCTACGCCCACCCGTCGACGGCGTACTTCTCCAGCGCTTCCTTGTCGAACTGGAAGCCGAGACCGGGCCCGGTCGGTACCACCAGCATGCCCTGCTCCAACTTCAGCTGGGTATCCACCAGGCGACGGAAATTCAGCACCTGGTCGTCAGGGAAGAACTCCACCATGCGCGCATTGGGCGTGGCGGCCACCAGATGCACGTGCAGGTCGTGGAACCAGTGCGGATACATGGTCACGCCGAAGCCGGCCGCCATGGACGCGATCCGGCGCCACTCGCTGATGCCGCCGCAGACCGCCGCATCCGACTGCAGGATCATGGCCGCACCCTTTTCCAGCAGCTCCTGGTGACGCCAACGGCCGGCTTCGATCTCGCCGGTGGCCACCGCCACCGAAGTCATCTCGGCGAGCCGGGCGTGATTCTCGATGTCGTCGGGACTGAACGGCTCCTCGATCCAGAACGGATCGTAGGGCTCGTACCGTTTCATGTATTCCAGCGCCGTAGGCAGGTCGCTCCACGCATTGTTGGCGTCGAGCATCAGAAGCACGTCGTCGCCGATGGCCTCGCGCGCCGCCTCGATGCGGGCCTCCTCTTCCCTCGGCCCGAGCCTGCCGACCTTCATCTTGACCGCGTTGAATCCGAGCCCCACGTAGCCCGCCAGCTCGTCGGCGAGCATCTCCGGCGTCTTGCCGTCGAGGTAGTAGCCGCCGCTGGCGTAGGCCGGCACACGATCACGCGCATTGCCGCCCAGGTACTGGGACAGCGGCAGCGCCGCAGCACGCGCATTGCGATCCCAGAGCGCGACGTCGACGATGGACAAGGCGCGCATGACCGAACCCGCCCTGCCTTGCAGGATCGAGTCCTGGTACATCTCCTGCCACAGGCCTTCGACGCGCAGCGCGCTCTGGCCGATCAACATCGGCGCGAACAGTTCGCGCACGGCATGGGTCACCAGCGAGCCGGCTCGGCTGCCGCCGTAGCAGAAGCCGATCCCTTCCTCGCCGTCGGCGGTCCGCACCCTGACCAGCGCGTAGTCGCGTGCCGTCACTCTTCTCGTCGAGAACGCTGTCGCATGATCCAGCGGAACCCTGATGGTCCGCGCCTCGACCGACTCGATCCTGGCTCCCGCCGTACGCCTACCGCTGTCGTCAGGCATTTCGCCCCCCTTGTCGTTGCGCCCCGTCGGGTTGCGGACCTGGCTGCTTCAGGCGCTCCGGCTGCAGGCCCATGTCGTTCCACACGTCCTGCCTGCGGATCAGGCCGTCCTCGATCTCGAAACGGTCGATGAAGCGGATGCCGGAGAAGCTGCTGCCGTCATTCCAGGTTCCGTGCAGGCGACCTGAACAATAGACCACCGCGCCGGCTTCCGTCCACGACTCGTCGACGCGCTCGAGCTTTTTCGCGACGCTGCGGTAGCGGCCGCGGGAGCGTTCCACGAGCTCCTCGAGCCGGCTCATGTCGGGCCCGCCCGGAAAGCACATGACGAAATCCGCTGCCAGGAAGCGGCGCGCCGCGGCAAGATCGCGCGCTTCCATCGCGGCAAGAAAGGCCAATGCCAGCTCGCCGGCAACCGGCCGATGCGGCGCGCCGCCAGCGGGGAAGCGGCCGTCGCGCCGGTAGGTGCTGGCGTGGTTCACGAAGACGATGGTGCCCGCTGCCGGCGCCGCAATGACCGACTGCGCCGCGACGGCAAGCCGGCTGGCCAGGCGCTGCTCCACCTCCAGCGGATAGCCGGGCAGGAGCGTGACGTTGATGACCGGCATTGCAGGCCTCAGGCCACCGACAGCTGGACGTCGATGTTGCCGGCCCCCTTCCCGCCGGCCCCACCCAGCTCCTTGGGTGTCGCCAGGTCGAGCCTGAGGGCGCCGTCGGAGGATCCGGTTTTTCCGGACCGGCCGCCGGTGGAAGTGGCATGCGCGGTGTAAAGGGCTTTCTCGATGGCCATGAGGCAGGTCCAATGTTCGGGTTGGAAGTGGGACGGCAACGCGGGCTCGCCGTAAACGGAAGTGAATAAGATATCGCCATGAACCGCCTGCCGCCAATCGGCGTGCCGCCGCGACCGGACGCAGCCAGGACCATCCCGGCGCGTACGCTTTTCGTCGCCTTCAGCCGGATGGCGCTGATGGGTTTCGGTGGCGTGCTGCCCTTCGCCTACCGGATGCTGGTCGACAACCATCGCTGGCTCAGCGACCGCGAGTTCTCCCAGTACCTTGCCTTCAGCCAGATCCTTCCAGGGCCGACCATCTGCAACATGTCGATCCTGATCGGCTGGCGCTTCAACGGGCTGGCCGGCGCTACTGCGGCATTCCTCGGCATGCTGCTGGGGCCGGTCGTGGTCGTGATCCTGCTCGGCCTGGCCTACTCGAGCGTGGCCAGCCATCCGCTGGTCCGCCACGCGCTTGCCGGCATGTCCGCGGTCGCAGCCGGCCTGGTATTGGGCACGGCGGTCAAGATGGCCATCGGGCTGCTGAGGGCGGAGCGGCGGGCAGCGACGGTCGCGACCATCGCCATTTTCGCAGCGCTGGCGTTCATCGGCGTCGGCCTGCTGCGCTGGCCTCTCATCCTGGTCGCGCTAGGACTAGCGCCGCTGGCAATTGCGGCTGCCTGGTACCAGTTGCCGGGGCCACCGGAAGTCAAGGCCGAAGAGCCCGGGACCGACGATGCCGGATGATCCCGCCACGGAGAGCGCAGGCGGCACTATCGTCGCCATGATGCTGTACTTCAGCGTGATCTCCCTGACCGCGGTCGGCGGCGGCGTCGTCATGCTGGCGCCGGACATCCACCGCTATACGGTCGAGGTCCACCGTTGGATCAGCAGCGAGCAGTTCGCGTCCGCGTTCACGATCGCGCAGGCCTCCCCGGGCCCGAATGTCCTGTTCGTCACCTTGATCGGCCTGCAGGCCGCCGGCTTCGTCGGCGCGATCGTGGCGACCATCGCCGTCGTGATGCCGCCCTTCCTGCTCACGTTGACGCTGGCGCGCCTGACGCCGGTTCGTCCTGCCGGCCGCCTGGGCAAGGCGGTTCGGAACGGCGTCGCGCCGATATCGATCGGACTGCTCGCCGCCGGTGGCCTGGTGCTGGCGCGATCGGCCGACACCGGGCTTGTGCAGCTCGTGCTGACGGCGGCGACCGTTGCGGCCATGGTGCTGACGAAATGGAACCCGGTGTGGCTCATCGCGATCGGCGCAGCCGCGGGCGTCGGGCTGCGACTCTGACCCGCGACGTCACCGCGCCGCTGCCGCCTCCGGCAACGGCCGCCGTCGTCCGGTCCGCCGCTCCTGCAGGAGGGAGATCACCACCGTGAACAGCATGAACAGGACCGCCGACCAGAAGATCCCCTGCGGCCGGCCGCTGTCAAGCAGCCAGCCGAACAGGACCGGCCCCACGGCGCCGCCGATGTTGAAGCCGGTCGAGACGATGCCGAACACCCGACCCTCGGCGCCGACTGGAGCAGCCGCCCGGACCAGCATGTCGCGCGAGGGGGCGATGATGCCGAACAGGAATCCCGCCGCACCGAGGACTGCCACCAGCAAGTACCCCTGGATGCCGAAGAGCGGGATCAGGGCAACCAGCAGGGCCGCCAGGGCAAGCGCCACCGCCGCCACCGTGCCGTGATGGGCGGTGCGATCGGCCAGGGCGCCGCCCGACAGCACGCCGAATGCGCTGGCGAACATGAAGGCGGTCAAGCCGCCATTGGCCACCGCCAGCGGCACGTCGTAGCCCGACAAGAGGGCGCTCACCGAAAAATTCTGGATCGAGCCGCCGCTCAGGCTCAGCATCACGAACAGGAAAGTGAGTGCGAACACGACCGGCGTGAACACCTTCGTGCCGCTGCTGCGGCCCGATCTCGCCGCCGCCGGCCGGCGCGCCGAAACGTCCACCTTGGGCCGCTCCCGCGTCGGCAGCCACAACAAGGCGATCGCCACCAGGCCCGCCACGCCGGCCGCCGCGAAGGCGAGGCGGGTGTCGTCCCGCCAGGCCGCAACCCCCAGGAGAATGGCGGGCGCCAGGGCGCCGCCGGCATATCCGGCGAAGGTATGGACCGAAAACGCTCGGCCCATCTTGCGCTCGTCGATGCCACCCGACAGCAACGAATAGTCCGCCGGGTGGTAGATGCCGTTGGCGAATCCGGCGAGTCCCATCGCCACTAGCAGCCAGTAGTAGGTATGCAGCAGGCCGAGCGAGAGAAAGCTGACACTGCCGAGCAGCAGACCGAAGGTCAGCATGCGTCGGGCACCGAATCGGTCGACCGCAAAGCCGAGCGGCGCCTGCACCAGCGCCGAGACGACGTTGAATACGCTGAGCGCAACCCCCAACTCCACGAAGCCGACGCCCATCTGTCCCGGCAGCAGCGGCAGCAGCGCGGGCAATGCCATGATGTGCAGATGACTCACCAGGTGGGCGCTGGAGACCTGGCTGAGGAGGGAGATCCGGGGGAGTTTCATGTTGTCCTGGCCTGTCGGACGAAGGCAATGGTGCAGGCCACCGCGTCATCCAGTCCTCATGATAGTCCGCCCGCCACATCCGCCTCGCGATCTGCCGCCGACGCGGCGGCGGGATCCTCCGGATAGGTGATCCGCCTGCCCGCCACGCGGGCGAACCGAGTCAAGCGGTGGGGTCGCCTGGCGCCGGGTCCGACGATGTCTTCCACCCGGACTCCCCGGACCAGCAGGGCATCGCCCACCAGCGAGCGATGGCATCGCCAGGGCACGGCCTCGGCGCACATCAGGACACAACGTTCCATCCTGGCCAGCTCGACGACCCGTTCGACGCAGTCCTCGAATTCCGCCGACTGCATGTGGTCCGCATAGCCGCGGAACGAGAGATTGCGCCAGCCGGCATTCGGCGAATCCGGGTGCGCCCGCCGCAGCCCGCCCAATGCCGGGAGATGCACATAGCCGATGCCGGCCGATTCCAGCGTCGACGGCAGGACGTCGCGGTTGAATTGGGGGTTGTGGCGCGAGCGAGGGACGGTCCTCACGTCGAGGACGCGGGCCACCGCGTTGCTCCAGAGCAGGGAGACGAACTCCTCGATGGGACGGTTGGAGTGGCCGATGGTGAGGACCAGCGGACATTCCGGCCCCACGCTTGTCCCGTCTCCGCGCTCCGGCGAGGGGGACGTGCCTGCCCAAGCCGTATCGCCTGCCGCCTTGCCACCCCCGTTTCGCATGCATTAGACTCGAAACCGACCATTCAGCAACAGCCGCGCCCGCCAGCGAATCGCGCGCCAGACCGTCACGAGACACTCCCATGATCGAACCCCGCGACCGTTATCGCAAGCCGGCGCTGCTCGTCGTCGACATGCAGAACGACTTCGTCCGCGTCGGCGCGGCACTCGAAGTGGCGGATGCGCGCGCCACCATCGCCGCCAACCGGGCGCTGATCGACTTCTTCCGCGCACGCAAGCTGCCGGTCGTGTTCACGAAGTTCATCACGTTTCCGGCGGAGGTGCTGTTGTGGGAATGGTCGCCGCAGGCCCTGCCGCCGACCAAGTGCTGCTGGAAGGGACACCAGCGTTACTACCCCGACATCGGGCAGGAGCAGGAATGCACTGCCGTCATCGATGAGCTGGCGCCGCTGCCCGACGAGCACCAGGTGGAGAAGTTCAACTATGGCGCCTTCCACGCCACCACGCTGGAGCCGATCCTGCGCTCGCTGGGGGTCGAATCCTGCGTCGTCACCGGCACCGTCACGCAGATCTGCGTCGAGGAAACCGCGCGCCAGGCCTTCCACCACGGATTCCGGACCACGCTCGTGCGCGATGCCGTTTCCTCGTTCGCACCGGACCTGCATGCGGCGACCCTCAAGAACTTCGCCAGCAAGTTCGGATGGGTCGAGGACAGCGCCGACGTCATGCGCGTGATCGGCTGAAGTCGGTGTTCGCCGGCGGCAACGCCGTCTTCGCCCTTCTCCTGGCGGTTTTCGCGGCGTCGGCAGCATTCGTGCCGGGCTTCGCAGCCGCAGGCAACCTCGGCAACGTGGTCATCCAGTCGGCGGCGCTCGGCCTGGTGGCGATCGGCCAGACGTTCGTGATCATTGGCGGGCTCATCGACCTCTCGGTGGGGCAGTTGCTCGGCCTCACGGTGGTCCTGACCTGCGCCCTGGCCGACGGCAGTTCCTCGCTGCTGCTGCCGGTGGTCGCCGCGATGCTGGTCATGGGTGGCGCGGTTGGCCTCGTCCACGGCTGGCTGGTCAACCGCTGGCGCGTGGAACCGCTGATACTGACTTTCGGCACGCTCAGCATCCTGCAGGGAACCATCTTCGCCTATACCGATCGGAGCATCGGGCGCGCACCCCCGGCGCTGGGATGGATCGCCAATGAGCGGCTGCTGGGCCTCCCGGTGGCCGGGCTGGCATTGCTCGTTGCAGCAGTGTTCGCGCATCTGCTGCTGACGCGAACCCGCTTCGGACTGCGGCTGTTCGCGACCGGCGGCGATCCGGAGAGCGCGCGCCGCGCCGGCGTCGATGTCGCCCGGGTTCGGCTGCTGGCCTTCGTCCTATCGGCCACCGGCGCAATCCTTGGCGGGCTGCTGATCGCAGGACGACTGGGAACCGGCTATCCCAATGCCGGTTCCGGCTTCGAGCTGGACGCGATCGTCGCCGTCGTCCTGGGCGGCGCGCCGCTTGCCGGCGGCCGCGGAAGCATTTTCGGCACGGTCGCCGCGGCGCTCCTGCTTGGCGTGATCTCCAACGTCCTGAACCTGGTGGAGGTCTCTTCATTCGTCCAGACCCTCGTGAAGGGCCTGATCGTGGTCGCAGCCATTCTCAGCATGCGCCTGCGGCCGGCAGCGGCGGAGCGCACATGACCACTGCGCAACCGCACCTGCGCTTGCGAGCCTTCGAGCTCCTGTCCCGCTGGGCCGTTCTCTTCGTGCTGCTGCTTCTCTACGGCATCGCCGTCGCCCTGTCGGACGCGTTCCTCGAGCCGGTCTACCTCGGCAACATCCTGCGCCAGGCAGCGCCGGTGGGCATCGCCGCAGCAGGAGCGACGCTGGTGATGATCCTGGGCTGCATCGACCTTTCGATCGGCGCCATCATCTCGTTCGCGGCGGTGTTCTGCGCCGTGCTGATGAAGGGAGATGAGGCCAATCTCATGTTCGCGATCGCCTGCACGCTTGCCGCCTGCGCGGCACTGGGGGCGATCAACGGCATCCTGGTCGTCTTCAACCGCTCCTCGTCCTTCATCCTGACGCTCGGTTCAGCCCTGGCCATCTACGGGCTGACGCAGATCTACTCCGGCGGAACCGCCCGCGGGGTCGTATCACCCGGCTTCCGGGAATTCTTCAACTTCCGGATCCACGACGTCCTGCCGGTGCTGGCGCTGTCGCTCCTGGTGCTGGCTGCGGTGCTGGAGCTCGTTCTGCGCGTGACGCGCTTCGGACGGAATGTCTATCTCATCGGCAGCAACACCGCCGCAGCCGGCCTGTCCGGCCTCCCGGTGGCCTGGGTCACATTCTCCTGCTACGTGATATCCGGTGTCTTCGCCGGCCTGGGCGGCATTGCGGTCCTGGCCCGTTCCGGCGTGTCGAGCACATTCACCGGCCGCGGCTTCGAATTCGACGCGCTGGCTGCCATCATCCTGGGGGGCACCAGCTTTGCGGGCGGTCGCGGCACGGTTGTCGGCACCATCGCCGGCGTGCTGGTGTTGTTCATCGCGTTCAACCTGGTCAACATCCTGGGACTCGACTACAACCTGCAACTGGTGCTGAAAGGCGCCATCATCGTGCTGGCGTCCGCGGTCTATGCGCGCTTGGATCCGGATCGCCGGACTTGACATACCTGGGGGAAGACATGAGAGCTCGTGGTCGTATCGTTCCGTTGCTGTCCCTGCTCGCCGCCACAGCCATCGGCGCGGCGGCGCTGTTTTCGTCCGGCGCCGCAAGCGCCCAGACCGATCGCGCGCTGCAGAAGACGCAGATGGCGGAGATGGTGGACACCACCCGGTTCAAGAAGCCCGGCCCCTACACCATCGGCGTGGCGGCTGGCTACATGAGCAACTCGTGGGTCGTGTTCTGCCTGCAGCACATCCGCTACGAAGCGTCGCAGCACAAGGACGTGAAGGAAGTGCTGGTCACGGATGCGGCATTCAACCCGTCCAAGCAGGTCAGCGACATCGAGGACCTGATCACGAAGAACGTCAGCCTGATCATCTACTGGCCAGTCGACGAGAAAGCCATCCAGCCCGCTCTCGAGAAGGCGGTCGCGCGCGGCATCCCCACAGTGAATGCCGGCGGCGGCTTCACCTACGGCCGCGGGACGGTTTCCAACGCCTTCATCGACCAGTGGGCGCTCGGCGAGGCAGTGGCCCGCCAGTTCGTGAAGGACCTCGGCGGCAAGGGCAGGATCTTCGCCATGCTGCCGATCGCCGGAACCACGGCGGCGGTGGATCAACTCGACGCGCTCAAGACGGTGCTCAAGGAGAACCCTGGCGTGGAACTGCTGGCGGCGGAACACGGGGATTGGAACCGGGCGAAGGCCAAGCAGATCACCGAGAACCTGCTGCAGCGCTATCCGAGGATCGACGGCGTCTTCTCGCCGGCCGGCCAGATGTCGATCGGCGTGGCGGAGGCGTTCGAGGAAGCAGGCAGGCTGAAGGGATTGGTCATGTCGCCGGGCGACGAATACAACGGCTGGATGAAGTGGGTGGTCAAGAACAAGCAGGGTGGCGCAGTGACCTTTCCCACGCGGGCCGGACAGGAAGCCACCCGGCTGGGGCTCAAGATCCTGAACGGCGAGCCGGTGCCGCGTGGCCTGGTGATCCCCTCGGAATACATAGCGCCGGCCGAAGCCGCGAAGTACGCCGAGATGAACAAGCCGGACGACTGGTGGGCCAGCCAGCTTCCGGACCAGTTCAAGCCGAAGTGAGTGCGGCGCCCGCGCCTGCGGTCGCGTCCGCGGCGGGAGCGGCAACGGTCGAAGCGGCGCGGGTCGCGCTGCTCCGGACACGTGGCCTGACGCGCCGCTTCGGCGCGCTGACGGCGCTCGATACCGTCGACTTCACCGGCTACCCCGGCCAGGTACATGCGTTGACCGGCGCCAACGGCGCGGGCAAATCGACGCTGATGAACCTGATCGTCGGCGTGCATGCGCCAAGCGCCGGTTCGATCGAGATCGACGGCCAGCCGGTACACTTCGGCTCGCCGGCACAGGCGCGCGCCGCAGGCATCAGCGCCGTGTACCAGGAACTCACCGTGCTGCCCCAATTGACGGTGGCGGAGAACATCTGGCTCGGTTGCGAGCCGCGCACGCCCTGGGGGTTGCTGGACCGGCAGGCCCTGTTCAGGCGCACTTCAGACCTTGCGGCGGAGTATCGACTCCCTCTCGAGCCGGACCGCGTCGCCGGCACGATGAGCGTGGCCGGCCGGCAGATCGTCGAGATCGCGCGAGCCTTGTCGGCATCCGCGCGGATCCTCACGCTCGACGAACCGACCGCCGTGCTGTCGGAAGCGGAGCGCGCACGCCTGTTCAACATCGTCGGCCACCTGAAGAAGCGCGGCCTGCTGATCCTGTTCGTCTCGCACCGTCTCGAGGAAGTGTTCGAGATTAGCGACCAGGTCACCGTGCTGCGCAACGGCCGGCTGGTCGTCAGCCTGCCGACCTCGCAACTCGACCGGCCAGCGCTGATCCGGCACATGGTCGGGCACGATGTCGACGAGCGCACCGCGCCGAGGGTGCCGGAATCGCCTCGCGGGCCGGCGATGGCGATACGGGTTCCGACAACCGGGAAAGCCACCGAGCTGAGCATCGCGCCCGGCGAGATCGTCGGCCTCGGCGGCCTGGTCGGCGCCGGACGGACGCGTCTTGCCCGCCGGATCGCTGGCCTCGATCCACACTATCCGGTTGACTTCGTGGTCGGGGAGCGGCGGTTCCGCCTGAGGCGCGCTGCCGACGCCATCCGTCATGGCATCGTCTACCTTACCGAGGAACGAAAGCGTGACGGCCTGTTCGCGGGGCTTTCGGTGTTGAGCAACAGCAGCGCCTCGGCGCTCGGCAGCTTGTCGCGATGGGGCTTCATCGACTTTCGCGGCGAACGTCAGCAGGTCGCACCGCTGCTGGCCCGGTTGCGGGTGGTCGCCGCGTCGACCGGGGTGCAGGTTCGGAACCTGAGCGGCGGCAACCAGCAGAAGGTCCTGTTCGCCCGCGCCCTGCTGGCCAGGCCGGCGCTGCTGATCTGCGACGAACCGACGCGGGGCGTGGACGTCGGTTCGCGCGAGGACATCTACCAGCTGATCGAGGCACTGGCGCGGGAGGGCGTGGCAATACTGCTGATCTCGTCGGATCTCAAGGAGTTGCTGGCACTGTGCCACCGCACCCTGGTCGTGCGGGAAGCAAGGGTGGTAGCGCAGCTGGGTGCGCAGGCTTCCGAGCACGACATCATCGCAGCAGCGACGCTCGCCCCTCCCGCACGGGTTGCCAAAGACCAGGCGTTGACGTAGTTTTTCGCCCATCCCGGAGATCCGATCATGACGAGACGCCTGCAGGTCGTTGCGCTGTCGCTCAGCCTCGTGGTTGCAACCGGCTTCCCGCGCTCTGCAGCGGCCGCCGAACCCGCTCCGGCCGCATCCGTCGTCGCTTCGGCGCCAGTCTCCGGTCACGATCCAGGGACCTTCCCGTTCCTGCCGGCTCTCGACGGCTTCGAGCCGGTTCCGCCGGCAAGCTCCAGCTGGACGCGGGACGGCAACTTCATCCGCTATCACTTCCAGTACGCGCCGGAGCAGGCGGTGGAGGTCGGCGGCCGGTTCACGATGCGTCATTTCGCCGCTCGCGATCCAGCCAGCCAGTCGCTCGACAGCATCGTCGACTCCTATGCGATGCTCGTCGAGGAGAAAGGCGGCACGCTGCTCTACCGCGGCCTCTTCCATGGGGGCGCCATCGATACGGCGGCTCGCAGCGAGCAGCAGGCCCGCATGGGAGCCACCTACCTGGTCCGCACGCCGGAGCGGGAGATCTGGACGCAGGTATCGGTGCGGGACGAAGGCGGCGAATACGTCCTGGTGGTCCTGGAGAAGGGTCCGCTGCAGTTGAAGACCAAGCCGCTGGCCGCCTCGGACCTGAAACGATCTCTCGACGAAACCGGCAAGGCGATCATCTACGTCAACTTCGAGTTCGACCGTGCCAACCTGCGCCCGGACTCCAAGCCGGTTCTGGATTCGGTCTATGCGCTGCTGAAAGCTGAGCCCGCCCTGAGACTGTCGATCGGCGGCCACACCGACAACCAGGGCAGCGACGCCTACAACCAGTCGCTGTCCGAAAGGCGCGCGCAGGCGGTTCGCGAGGCACTCGTTGCCCGAGGCCTGAAGGGCAAGGACGCCGAGCGACTCGACGCGGCCGGCTTCGGCGCCACCATGCCCATCGCCGGCAACGAGACCGAGGAGGGACGGGCACGCAATCGGCGGGTGGAGCTGGTGAAGCGCTAGCGGGCTACGGGGCCCGATGCAGCGGTCCCGCGCCGGTTACCTCCGCGTTACAAGACCGTCAGGAGATCGACGCCAGGGCGATACAGATGCGGCGGACACTGCAGTTTCACCCGCCGCAGATGCCCAGGCGTGAGCTTGGGGCGCGGCTCCATCCTTTCAACTGTCGGGGGATACCACCATGAAGTTGCTCAAGGCGATCTTCCAGAACGCGTTGCTGCTCGCAACCATCGTCATCATCACCGCCGGCGCCATCCTCATCGCCTACGGCGATCGCCAGCCGGCTGGCGCCGCCAAGGTCCAGGGGGTTGCACTACAGGCCGACGAAGGCGTGCCGCTGAACCTGATCGCCGCCGCCGGCGGCCGCAAGGGAAGCGCCTCCACGCGCGAAGCGGACGAAGGCAAGCCGCCCGGCATGGCATCCTGAGGATCTGGCTAGCGAAGCAGCGCGTCGACGGCCTCCTCCAGGCGTGCACGCGCTGCTGCAACAGCGGCTTGCCTGCCGGCAAGCCATTCCTGATCCTGTACCAGCCGCGCCGCGCGGTTGCGAAGCGAAGCCTCGACCGCGGCTGGCGCGGTACCGCCCACCACCTTTCTTGCCCGGACGATCTCGACCGGGTCAAGCGCCCGCCGCAGAACGTCGGCCGCCAGTCCCATCGGCCTTCCCGTCACCGTCATCGCCGCATCGTCGATCATTGCGGTGTCGATATCGCCAGGCTTCCGGCCGGCTGCCAGTGCCTCGCGGACGACCGTTCCGATGATCCGATGGGCGGTGCGAAACGAGATCCCGTTCTCTCGCACAAGGGTATCGGCCAGCTCCGAGGCCTGGGTGAAATGGGCCCCCGCCCGATCCCTCATCAAGTCTTCATCGATGCTGAGCGTCCCGACGACTCCGGCGAGCATTCGCGCGGCATCGCAGACCTCCGCAACCGTCTTCGCCGGATCCGCCTTGACCCCGCCAATGTGCGTCGCCATCCCGAAGGACACGCGGTTCCACCGGACGGCGTCCTGTGAAAATGCTGCGATCGCCCGCCCGGGTATCACCGCCAGCTCTTCCAGGACGTAAGGGTTCTTCTTCTGCGGCATGATGTAGCTGGTCGCCGAGTACTCGTCGGCAAGTTCGACCATGCCGAATTCGTACGTGCACCAGTAGAACAGGTCGTCGGAGAAGCGATTGATGTTGACCGCGAGGATCGCGACCTGCGCCAGCACCTCGATTGTCCGATCCCAGCACAGCAGGGAATAGCGGGTGTTCTCCACCAGCCCATCGAAGCCGAGCGACTCGGCAACGCGACGCCGGTCGATCGGATAGGCGGTTCCTTGACCGATGCCGGATTCTGCGAAGCTCTCGTTGAGGCGCTTGTAGGTGTCGTGGAGCCGGGAGAAGTCGGTCTCGAAGGCCTCCGCCACACAAGCCAGGTAGTGTCCCAGCGTAGTCGGTTGAGCGTGCTGGGCATGCGTATAGCCGGGCATGACGGTGCCGACATGGTCGCCGGCGAGTTTCAAGACCGCCGATCGCAGCCCGTTCAGCTCTCCCATCAACTGCAGGAACTTGTCCCGCAGCAGCAGGCGAATGGCGACATTCGTCACCTCGCCGCGCGCGCGTCCGGTCAGCAGGCGTCCGCCGACTTCCCCGAGCCGGCTCACGACGATCCCTTCCATGTTGGGGGCGAGATCCTCGAGCGCGGGGTCCAGCTCGAACCCCTCGATTCCCTTGGCTTCCATCCACCGCAAGGCCTCGAGGAGCTTGGCGGCATCCGTGCCCGGTACGATTCCGGCCGAATGCAGCTCCACCACATGGGCCTTGTTGTACTCGATCAGCTTGTCGAAGAGGTGGCTGGTGCCTTCGAGCCAGCGCCGGTAGAACCCGTCGACGACGGAACTGGCCGGGTGCCCCTTCAAGCGGGAGTCGTGGGAACCGAGATTGACCGTATAGGCGTACTTGCCGGTCTCGTCGCCCGCAAGTGCTGCTGGATCGCGCCGCTCGCTCATTGCGCCTGGACCCCGGCAAGATCGGCAAGCCGCTTGAACCGCTCCATTTCCTTCAGCTGGAAGGCGCGCATCTCGTCAGGTCCGAGGGGGAGCAACTCGGTACCGGCCGCAAGGACGAACTTCGCTGCTGCGTCCGACGCGAGAATCTTCTGCATGGCCTTCGACAGCACGGTCGCAGGACCGTCCGGCGTTCCGGAGAGAACATACAGCGAGTTCCACGAGTAGGTCACGACCTCGGGATAGGTCTCCTTGACCGTAGGCACGCCGGGGAAGTCCCGATGCCGCGCTTCACCGGTGGTGGCCAAGGCCCTGACCCTGCCGGTCCGTATCAATTCCGCCGTGCCGGCAAGCTCGCCCACGGCCATGTCCAACTGGCCTCCGGCCACATCCGCGTAACACTGCCCGCCACCTTTGTAGGGCACGTGATTCACCTTCATGCCTGCGGCGCTGGCAATCCATTCGAGGACCAGCTGGTAACCCGACGCAGGCGTGCCGGCGTTCAGCGGACGGTCGGCTGCCTTGGCGGCCTGCACAAGATCTGCAAGCGTCTGGAACCGGGAGTCCGCCGGGACGATGATCACGTTGGTGTTCCGCGTGAGACCGGAGATGGGCTTCAGTTCGTTGACCGGGTCGTAGGACAGGTTCTTGACAACCACCGGGTTCACGACGATCGGCGAATTGCCACCGAGGAACAGCGTATAGCCGTCGGCCGGGGCATTCTTGACGATGCCGGCCGCCACCGCCCCGAAGGCGCCGGGGCGGTTCTCCACCAGCACCGACTGGCCCAGTTCGGCCGACAGTTGATGAGCAAAGAACCGTGCAGCGATGTCCGCTCCCGCGCCGGGCGTGAATGGGACGACGACTTTCAGCGGCCGATTCGGAAAGCCAGGCTCCTGCGCCGCTGCCTGTGGCAGGAGGACGAACGCCGCCAGCAATGTCCAGATCAGCTTCATTGGATACCGTGATGAGTGGCTTCGGGGACCGAACGGTACCCCAGGCGGAAGGTCCTGGGAAATACGACTTGCGCGAGGGCCGCTATAAGGATTTCCTTATGTCTTCGGCATCCGCCTTGAGCGTCCCGCGCCAGGTACCGTCGGCAACCATCCGCGCGAGCACGTCCAGGGACAGTTCAACCACCGCGGTCGCCGCACGGGATATGGCCCGGCGCTGCACGAGGTAGACGTTGCGCCGGATGACGGGTGCACTGAGGCGTCCGATGTAGAGGTCGTGGTCCTCCCTCTCGCGCATCATGCTCGACAGCGAAAGAATGCAGCAGCCGCTGCCGGAGAGGGCAAGTTCCTTGAGGATATGAAGGGAATCGACCTCCGCCAGCAGATTGATCGTGACGCCCTGCGACTTCGCCGTGTTGTCGATCGTGTCGCGCACCAGCTGGCCCTGGCGTGACAGGTAGAGTGGCAGCCCGTCAAGTTCGCGAAAGGGAAAGTTGGCGGACACCCGCCTGCCGAGGTGGCGCTCGATCATCCTGCGCTGGCCGACGAGACACATCTCCTCCGACAGCACTGCCAGCGAACGCACCCCCTCCGACTGCACCGTATTGAGCGAAAGTGCGAAGTCGATGCCGCCGGAGCGGATCAGGTCCTGCAACAAGCCACCCAGGAGTTCCCGAACCTGGATGCGGACACGAGGGAGCTTCTCGGCAGCTTGCTGGAGCAACGGGGCCACCAGCATCGAACCGATGGATTGCCCGACACCCAGGACGACTTGGCCCTCCGGGTCGCTGGGGCTGCGCACCCGCTCCGCTACCGAGCCCATCTCATCGAGGAGTCGACGGGCTTCCACGAGGAGACGCTGTCCCGCTTCCGTCCTCCTGACTCCCCGAGGCGTCCTCTCGAAGACCTTCACCCCGAGTTCGGACTCGAGCATCCTGATCTGCTGCGAAAGGGCGGGCTGCGCGATGTGCAGCGTCTCGGCCGCGCGGGTAAGCGACTCCAGCTCCGCCACCTTGACGAAGTAGCGGAGCCGTCGCAAGTCGAAGCTGCTGGACATATCGGGCGCGCCAACCCCGAGCGATCGAAAAGCGAGAGGATACCTTCGATACCGTGCCGCATCCTGGGCGACCGGGTGCCCAGGCACCGCAAGAGTCGCAGTGCCAGGCCCCGGGACCGGCAGCCATGCCCTTCGCTACGCTGCGTCATGACTTTGTCACCAGACCGCGTTAAGTTCCCTACCGCGGCGATGAAAACGTTTTCCATTCGGTAGATGCCTCTCGTCCAGATCCCCTCGGCACCCTCCCGTCCACGACACCCTCCTGCATTCATGTCGATCCACGCAGTTGCCCGCCGGGCCGGCGTTTCCATCACCACCGTCTCGCGCGTTTTCAACCGGCCGGAACGGGTGGCGCCTGTCACGCGCGAGCGGGTGCTGTCGGCGGCGCGGCTGCTGGATTTCGTGCCGAATGCGAGCGCGCGCACGCTGCGCACCCAGGAGAGCCGGATCCTGGGCGTGGTGCTGCCGACGCTGCTGAACCCGGTCTTCGCCGAATGCCTGGCCGGCATTGCCGACGCAGCCGATGCCGCGGGCTACTCCATCGTGCCGCTGGTCACCGACTACGACGTGAAGCGGGAAGCGTCGGCGATCGACAGGCTGCTGGCGCGGGACGTCGACGGGCTGGTGGTCACCGTGGCCAACGCATCCCGCTCGCCGAGCCTGCGCCGGCTGCAACAGGCCGGGATCGCCTACGTGCTGGCCTACAACCGTCACCCTCGTCATGCCTGCGTCTCCGTCGACGGCGAGGCGGCCTTCGCCGAGGCCGTCGCATGGCTGGTGTCGCTGGGTCATCGCCGCATCGCGATGGCAAGCGGCACCCTGGCTGCGTCCGATCGCGCCCGCCAGCGCTATCGCGGCTTCCAGACCGGAATGGCACGGGCGGGGCTTGCCGACGGCGAGCTGATCGAGATGCCCTTCGTTCCGACGGCGGTCGAGCAGGTCCGTGACCGGCTTGCCCGGCCGGATCGGCCAACCGCCCTGCTGTGCTCCAACGACCTGCTGGCCGTACGCTGCATCCGCGCGGCACGGCTGGCCGGGCTCCCGGTGCCGCAAGCCCTGTCGGTCGTCGGCATCGACGGCATCGCGATCGGCGCCGACCTGACGCCGCGGCTCAGCACGATCGCGCAGCCGAACCGCCAGATCGGGGAAACCTGCGTCGCCACGCTCGTGACGGCCTTGCGCGCAGGAATCGCGCCGGGGCCCGGCGACAGTTCCAGCCTGCCCTATCTCCTGTGCGAGGGCGAATCGTGCGGCAGGCTCCTGCCGCCGGGGTCGGTCCGGCACGCGTCGCGGGCGGCGCCCATCCGGCACCGCTCCTCCCAGCAGTCCAACCCATCAAGAAGACGGAAATCCCGATGAAACCGAAGCATTTCTCCCGCGTCGGCCTCGCCGCTGCGCTGCTCGTCGGCACCCTCTACGGCGCAAGCGCCGCGGCCCAGACGGCCATCTGCTACAACTGCCCGCCGGAATGGGCGGATTGGGGCACCCAGCTGCGCGCCATCAAGTCGAAGACCGGCATCACCATCCCGCCCGACAACAAGAACTCCGGCCAGACGCTGGCGCAACTGGTCGCCGAAAAGTCGAGCCCGGTCGCCGACATGGCCTACTATGGCGTGACCTTTGGCGTGCAGGCGAAGAAGGAGGGCGTCACCGCGAGCTACAAGCCGAAGGGCTGGGAGCAGATTCCCGACGGCCTCAAGGATCCCGACGGCCACTGGTTCACCATCCACTCGGGCACGCTCGGCTTCATGGTCAATGTCGACGCGCTCAAGGGCAAGCCGGTGCCCAAGTCCTGGGCCGACCTCCTCAAGCCCGAGTACAAGGGCCTGATCGGCTACCTCGATCCCGCGTCCGCCTTCGTCGGCTACGTCGGCGCCGTCGCGGTCAATCAGGCGCGCGGCGGCAAGCTGGACGATTTCTCGCCGGCGATCGACTACTTCAAGGCCCTGCAGAAGAACGAGCCGATCGTACCGAAGCAGACTTCCTATGCCCGAGTCCTCTCCGGCGAAATCGCGATCCTGCTGGACTACGACTTCAACGCCTATCGCGCGAAGCACAAGGACATGGCGAACGTCGAGTTCGTGATCCCGGCCGAAGGTACGGTCGTCGTGCCCTACGTGATGAGCCTGGTCGCGAAAAGCCCCAATGCCGACAACGGCCGCAAGGCGCTCGACTTCGTTCTCTCGGATGAAGGCCAGGCCCTGTGGGCCAATGCCTTCCTGCGGCCGGTGCGCGAGTCGGCCATCAGCAAGGAGGCGCAGGCCAAGTTCCTGCCGGCGAGCGATTATGCGCGTGCCAAGCCCGTCGACTACGGCAGGATGGCGGAGGTTCAGAAAGCCTTCTCCGATCGCTACTTGAAGGAAGCGCAATAGCGATGCGCGCGAAGGAGCTTCGTTGAGAACCGCAGCCGTCCGACCAGCCATCGGCGCTGCCAGGCAAGCGGCAGCGCCACGAGGCGGTCGCGGCCGCTCCGGCGGACTGCTGCTTGCCGCCTGTCTCGCGCCGGCGGCGGTGGTCTTCGCCGCTTTCTGGCTGCTGCCGATGGCATGGCTGGTGCTGCTGCCCGCCGGCAAAGGCTGGCAGACCTACTTCGCGGTGCTCAGCAATCCACGCTACCTGCAAAGCCTCGGCAACACGCTGCTGTTGTCGATCTCCGTGACTGCCGCCACGCTGGTGATCGGCGCCGCCGTCGGCCTGTTCCTCGCGCGAACGCCCTTCCCGGGTCGGCGATTGCTGCTGTCGCTACTGACGCTGCCGCTGTCGTTTCCCGGCGTCATCGTCGGCTTCTTCGTCATCCTGCTGGGCGGCCGCCAGGGACTGATCCCCTGGATCGCGCAGCGCCTGGGCGGGGAGGGATTCGCCTTCGCGTACGGGCTCCTGGGCCTGTTTCTCGCCTACCTGTATTTCTCGCTGCCCCGCGCCATCGCCACCTACACGGCCGCGGCCGAAGCGCTCGACATGCAGCTGGAAGAGGCCGCCCGTTCGCTCGGCGCATCGCGCGCCCGGATCGCACTCGATGTCTGGGTGCCGGCCTTGGCCCCCACCACCGTGGCCTGCGGCGCCATCGTCTTCGCCACCGCCATGGGCGCATTCGGCACCGCCTTCACCCTCGCCAGCAAGTTCGAGGTATTGCCGATCACCATCTACGGCGAATTCACCAACTACGCCAACTTCGCACTGGCGGCCTCCTTGTCGATCGCGTTGGGCCTGATGACCTGGGTGGTACTGTTCCTGGCGCGGCGATTGACGGGTGGTTCCCCGGTGGCGGGAGCAACCGGTGGCGGCGTCTGAGATGGCCACGACGGGAGTCACCTCCGCGAGACGGCCATCGCCGATCCTGCTGGCGATCACCGTCGCCGTGACGCTGTTCACCCTGGCCCCGATGGTGCTGTCGGTGACCGCCGGCCTGATCAACAACTACAGCGTCGGCACCCGCAGCGGCTTCACCACCCGCTGGTTCGTCGAAGTCTGGTCCGTCTACGGCGACACCGTCTGGCGTTCGCTGCTGCTGGCCGTCGCTTGTGTTGCCGGTGCCCTGGTGTTGGGCGTCCCTGCTGCCTATGCGCTTGCGCGCAGCCGCTCGCGCTGGGTACGCGCCTTCGAGGAGCTTCTCACGCTGCCGGTTGCCGTGCCGGGACTGGCCACCGCCCTCGCCCTGATCCTCGTCTACGGCCAGATGCGTGGCTTTCGCGGCAGCTTTGCATTCATCCTCGCCGGCCACCTGGTGTTCACTTTGCCATTCATGGTGCGCACGGTGGCCGCCGCCTTCGCCCGTCCGGAGCTGGCGACGCTGGAGGAAGCTGCCCGGTCGCTCGGCGCCAATTTCCGGCAACGCTTCCTCGGCATCCTGGTGCCTGCGGTATTACCCTCGATCGCGGCCGGCAGCCTGATGGTCTTCACGCTCTCGATCGGCGAGTTCAACCTGACCTGGATGCTGCACACGCCACTGACCCGGACCTTGCCGGTCGGCCTGGCCGACAGCTACGCATCGATGCGGCTGGAAATCGGCTCCGCCTATACGCTGCTGTTCTTCGGCGTGGTGCTGCCGGTGCTGTGGCTGCTGCAATGGATCGTCCAGATCCTCGAGAGACGCGATGGAAACTGAATCTTCGTCCGCAAGCACGCGCGTCGACGTCGTCGATTGCGCCAAGACCTTCGCCGATGGCACGCGGGCCCTCAAGGCGACATCACTGGCCGTGAAGCCGGGCGAGGTACTGGCCTTGCTCGGCCCGTCCGGCTGCGGCAAGACGACGCTGCTGCGGGTGATCGCCGGCCTGGAGGCTGCCGATCCAGGCGGCCGGGTGCTGTTTGGCGGCGAGGATGTCACCACCCGGCCGATCGAAACGCGGGGCGTCGGCATGGTGTTCCAGCACTATGCGCTGTTTCCGCAGATGACCACGGCAGGCAATATCGGCTACGGCCTCAGGATCCGGGGCGTGCCGGAGAAGGAGCGGCGCCGGCGGGTCGGCGAGCTGATCGACCTGGTGCGGCTCAACGGGCTCGAGCACAAGCGGCCGGCTGAGCTGTCGGGCGGCCAGCGCCAGCGGGTTGCACTGGCCCGCGCGGTCGCCGTGCGTCCGCAGGTGCTGCTGCTCGACGAGCCCCTCACCGCACTGGATGCGAAGCTGAAGGAGTCGCTGCGAGACGAACTGGCGGAGCTGCTGCGGCGGCTTCATATCACCGCCATCCATGTGACCCACGACCAGCAGGAGGCGCTGGCGATTGCCGACCGGCTGGCCATCATGCAGGCCGGCCGCATCGTCGGGCTCGGCGACGGAGAGACGCTGTACCGTCGCCCCGATCATCCGTTCGTCGCGGAATTCCTCGGTCGGGTCAACCGGATCCCGCGGGACGAGGCAGCCCGGACGGCAGGTCAGATCCGGGTGGGTGATGCGGCCTGGCCGTGTCCCCCAGGGCTGCGCCAGCATCCGGCGGTGCTGGTTCGGCCGGAAGACGTGATCGTGGGGCCGCTGCGCAGCGGCGCGGCCCGCATGACCGTGGCGCGGCGCGTATTCCTCGGCGAGCGGGTGCAGTTGCATCTCGCCGCTTCGGGCAACGCCAATCTCATCGCGGAGGTGGCTCGCGACCACCACGTCGGCCGCGGCGAGACGGTAGGCGTTTCCATCGCCGAGGATCGCTGGATGCCTTGGCACGAGGAGCAGGCATGACTAAAGCATCGAGTCGCCACATGAAGCCGTCGGCTTCCGACAAGGCGGGCACGGGGGAGGCTTCGCCGGTCTTCCTGGTCCAGATCAGCGATACCCACATCCGCGAGGCCGGACGTCTCGCCTACAACAAGGTGGACACAGCGGCCGGCCTGCAGGCCACGATCCGGTCGGTCCTGTCATTGCGCCAGTCGCCCGACGCAGTCGTCGTGACCGGCGACCTCAGCGACTTCGGTCGGGCCGTCGAATATGCGCGACTACGCGATCTGCTGGCGCCGCTGACGATGCCGCTCTACCTGCTGCCGGGCAATCATGACGATCGCCAGCGGCTGCGGGAAGCGTTTCCGGATCATCCGTGGCTGGCCGCGACGGTACGGCTCGCGGACGGCGCCGCCCCCATCCAGTACGCTGCGCGCATCGGTGCCCTCCATCTGCTGACGCTCGACACCGTTGCGCCCGGCCAGAGCCATGGCGAGTTGTGCGACGCGCGGCTCGACTGGCTGGAGTCCGCCCTCGCCGACTGCGCCGGAGCGCCGGTCATCATCGCCATGCATCATCCCCCCTTCACGACGCTCATCGGGCACATGGACAAGATCGGGCTGATGTCCGGCGCCGGGCGGCTCGCGCAGATCGTCTCGCGACACGCCAATATCGAGCGCATCGTCTGCGGCCACCTGCATCGCGCGATCGATGTGCGCTTTGCCGGCACGATCGCATCGACTTGTCCGGGTCCCGCGCACCAGGTGACGCTCGATCTGGATCCCGACGCTGCGTCGACATTCATGATGGAGCCGCCTGGATTCCGGGTTCTTGCCTGGACGGCAAGGACCGGCGTGGTGACCCACCTGGCGGCAAGCGGAAGCTTCGACGGGCCATACCCTTTTCATGAAGAGGGCGGCGGCCTGATCGATTGAGCAGGTGTCCCGAGCCGCGGGGCCACATGATCAAGCAGGGCCGGGATTCCGGGCGACGAGCGGAAACCAGGCAATGCGCAGGTGGGCCGCCGGATCGAGATCAAGTAGGAAGCGGCGGCATTCCGGCCGGATGCCGGGGGCACCTGGCCAGGCGTATCGCCGTCGAGTTACCTCCCGATTACCAACAGGCTGTCCGACTGCAGCGATCTGGATACCGTCGCGATGGACACTGCAATCGCACATTGCCGGAGCATCGCGGGGCGGCAGCCCAGCGGGAACGCCGGCTCTCCGGGTCCTGACCGAGGGGTAGTTCCATGAAGTTGCTCGAAGCGAATCCCGTCAAGGCACTGGCGCTCGCGGCGCTGCTCATCGTCTTTGCCGGCTCCATTCTTCTCGCTCATGCGGGACGCGGACAGCCGGCCGAGGTCCAGCCACAAGGCTCGGCTTCGCCGACATCGCAAGCCGGGGCTGCCGGCAAGACCGAGTGGATGATGGTCCCGCGCGGCAGCCTGATCGACGCGACACTGTGACGCCGCAGCAACCCCGGCACTTGCCCGGCACTCGCTTGTGATGGCGAAGCGCCGGGCCGGGGCCGGCCGCGGCCTGGCGGTCGTGCGATGGCCGCGGCCACCGGATCTTTTCATGCGCGACACCTTGCTTGACTTCGCCGGTCGCCGGCCGTAGGGTCCGCGAAGCGGTTTCCGCAGCTCCGTCGCGCTTTTTCTCCTTGCGCCCCTTGTCTTACGCATCAGGAGACGACATGAAACCCGGTATGGCAGCCCTGCCCGCCACATTCGTGGCGGCATTCCTCTCGGCCGGCACGCCCGCCATCGCAGACCAGGAAGATCACGCGCACGCGCGGCTCGGCTCGGTGCAGTTCCCGATCGGCTGCAATGCCGAGGCGCAGCGGCAGATGAATACCGCCATGGCCTACTATCACTCGTTCGCCTGGCAGCACATCCGCGAACCGCTGGATCGGGTGCTCGAGGCCGATCCCTCGTGCGGCATGGCGCACTGGGCTCGGGCGCTGGCCAGCCTGGACAACCCCTTCGCCTGGCCTGCCGGCATCTCCGCGGCGGCTTTGGCCCAGGGGCCGGAGGTCCTGGAGAATGCCCGTCGCACCGGGCTGAAGGAGCAGAGGGAGCGTGACTACGTCGATGCCCTCGAATCCTTCTTCAAGGACCATGCCAAGCTCGACCATCGCACTCGCGCCAGGACGCTGGAGGCGGCGCTGGAGCAGGTGATGCAGCGCTACCCGGAGGATTCCGAAGCGGCCACGCTCTATGCGCTCATCTTGTCGGCGAACTTCGACCCCGCCGACAAGAAGTACACGAACCAGCTGAAGGCAGCGAAGATCCTCGAGCCGATCTTCGAGCAGCAACCGGATCACCCCGGGGCGGCGCATTATCTGATCCACAGCTACGACTATCCGCCGATCGCCAAGCACGGTCTCGAAGCTGCCCGGCGCTATGGCGACATTGCGCCGGATGCGCCGCACGCCTTGCACATGCCGTCCCATATCTTCACGCGGGTCGGAGCGTGGCAGGAGTCGGTCAGGGCCAATCAGGCTTCAGCCAGCGTCGGCACCGACAAGACGTTCGACAAGTGGCATGCATTCGACTACATGGTCTACGCGCACCTGCAACTAGGGGAGGACGCGGCCGCCCGCAAGGTGGTCTCCGAGGCCCTGAGCAATCCGGCGCGGGTCGATCATTTCGCTACGGCCTACGCCTATGCGGCAATGCCGGCCCGCCTGGCCGTCGAACGCGGCAACTGGAAAGATGCGGCCAAGCTGGATCTCACGCCCAGCGATGGCTTCCCCTGGGCCAAGTACCCGCAAGCCGAAGCCATCAACGCCTTCGCCAGAGGGCTGGGTGCCGCGATGACCGGTGAAGCGGCCGCCGCACGCGTGGAGGTTGCGCGGCTCGAGAAGCTTCGCGACGTGACCGCCAGCCGCAAGCTTGCCTACTGGGTGGAGGAGATCGACATCCAGGCAGGCGTGGTCGGCGGGATGGTCCTTTGCGCAGACGGCAGGCGCGCCGAGTGCCTGCAGACATTGCGATCGGCAGCCGCCCGCGAGGATGCCAGCGAGAAGCATGTCGTGACGCCCGGGCGCCTGGTGCCCGCGCGCGAGGTTCTCGCCTACGTCACCCTCGACAGCGGCGATGCGGCGGCGGCGCTGCGCGAGTTCGAAGGCGTACTGGAGCAGGAACCCAACCGGCTCGCGGCCTTCGCCGGGGCGGCCGATGCGGCACAACGAGCGGGCGACCCGGAGAAGGCAAAGGCTTATTCGGCCAAGGTCATGGAGCTGACGAAGACCGCCGACTCGCCGGTCGCGGAGGTGGCGCAGGTGAAGCGCCTGCTGGGCAGGCAGTGAATCGATTCCGACGGGGGCGACGGCACCTTCAGGCCGCACGGCCCACCGGGCACGGCGTCACCCCAAGGCGGTGTCCTGCTGCGCAGCCTCCGGCTCCGCCATCCTGGCACAATCGGCCAGGTCTATGGGCCGTCCGACGGTCAGCGCCCGGCGCAGCGACTCGTCCATCGCGAGGCATGGCGAGTCCGCCAGCACCCCCAGCGCGTCGAGCAACTTGACCCAGAATGCCCGCCCGGCGGCGGTGGCGGCGATGTCGAAGATCTCGCCGTCGCCATAACCATGCGCCCTGAGCGCCGCCACCTGAGCCTCGGTGATGCGGGTCGCGTCGGTCGCGACCTGCCGCGCGAAGCCGACCATGGCTTGCTCGGCATCGCCGAGGATGCCGGCGCCATCACCGTCCGCGAGCGCGCAGATCTGCTCGTGGCTGAAGAACTCGGCGAGCGCCTTGCCATGCACCAGGGCGCAGGCCGAGTTGCCGAGCGCATAAGCAGCGGTGAAGGTGACCAGCTCGAATCGACGCTTGTCCATCGGCCGCCGGATCTCGGTCAATAGTTGCCCCCAGCGCGCCAGCACCTCCGGGCGGTGGCAGAACACCTTCGCGTAGTTCGGCACGAAGCCCCAGGCGTGCTGCTGGCGCAGGTACATGGCAGCCAGGGCGCCCTCGGCTGCCTCGGGTGGCGTGGTGTCGATGAATGCCATGGTGGTCACCTCCTCACCGGCGGTAATGATGGATCTGGACCTCTTCGCCGATGTCGGCATAGTCGCCGGCGGCCCGCAAGTCGCGGAACTCGCGCCAGCTGATGCGACGGTACGCGGCTGGTCGATCGCGGGAGACCGTGGCCGGCAGTGGCTCGTAGCAGGTCTCGTATGACGGATTCAGGAAGAATGGAATGCTGTAGCGATCGGATGTCGAATTCGTCAGCACGCGATGCGGCGCCGCCCGGTACCGGTCGTTCGACCATACCTGCACGATGTCGCCGATGTTCACCACGAGCGCGTCGCCTCGCGGCTGCACCAGGTGCCAGCTCCCCTCGCGTTGCACTTCCAGTCCCGGCTGCTCGTCCTGCATCAGGATGGTGAGCGCGCCGGCGTCGGTGTGTTCGCCTACGCCGAAGATGTCCTGCACTGCGCCTCGCCCGTCGCCGACTCCGGCTCTCGGGTAGAAGTTCAGGCGCAGGAAGCTCGTGTGCGCACCCTCCTCGAAACCGGCTGCCAATCCCTGGCCGTCGACACCGAGGTTCGTCGCGATCACCGACAGCAGGCGCAGCGACAGCGCCATGCAACGCGCATAGCAGGCCCGGACCGCCGGCTCGAAATGCTGGCGGATCGGCCCGTCGGGCCAGCGCGGCGCGCGCCCGTCACCTCGATCGGGACCGAAGTCGTAGATCTCCTTGCGGTCCTGCCGGTTCTTGGTCAGCTCCCGGTCGAAGAAGCCCCACGGATTGTCCGCGTCGCGCAGGATGCGGTGCTTGTCCGCGGTCGGCTGCTGGAAGAACCTGTGCGACTGGGCGAAGATCGCGTCGATGACGGCTTGCTCGACGCCATGACGGGTCACCTGGAAGAAGCCCCAATCGCGGCAAGCCCGATCGATGGCGGCGTGCACGGCGGGGCTGCCGAGCTCGCGGATGTCGATGACCGGAACGACATCGTCCATGGTGCATTCCTGCGACGCTGGCGGACCGGTCGAGCGGTCAGGCGGTGCGGCGCGGATGCAGCCACTTGGGCAGCAGCGCGTAGGGATCGACATGGACGTCGCGCGCGTGCCCGACAGCCGCATCGTCGAGGAGCTTGTGCATGCGTCCCGCCTGCATTGCATCGAACAGCTCGGTGCAGCCGCCGACATGCGTGCCGCCGATGTAGATCTGCGGGATCGTCGGCGAGCCGGTGCGCCGCTTCAGCACGGCGCGGATCCGGCTGCCCATGTCGTCCTCCTGCAGCGCCGCCGAATCGATGTCGACGCTCCGGTAACCGATGTCCAGGCGCGCGAAGAGCTTGCGGACGGCCCAGCAGAACTCGCACCACTCGAGCGCGAACATCACCACGCCATGCTCGCGCACGACGTCGCTGACGAACGCCTCGGCAATCGCGTCGACCGCCGCGGACGACTCCTGCGGCAGGAGCGTCAAAGGTGCGGCAGCCGGCGGGGCATCGAAGCGACAGCCCGGCGTCGACCGTGAGAGTTCCAGCTCCTCCTCGTTCATGTCGACGTCGATCTGGTCGAACAGCGGCGTCGACAGGTAGCGCTCGCCGGTATCCGGCAGCATGCAGACGATGTTGCTGCCTGGGGGCGCCCGCCGTGCAACCTCCAGGGCCGCGGCGAGCGTGGCGCCGCTCGATATGCCGACGAAGATGCCCTCGCGGGTCGCGAGTTCCCGCGCCAGCCGCAGCGCCTCGTTGCCCGGCACCGGCACGATCTCGTCGACCAGCCCTTCGTCCAGCGCCTTCTCCGCAAGGCTCGACACGAAGTCCGGGCTCCAGCCCTGCATCAGATGCGGCCGAAACTGCGGATGGCTCGCGGCGGGCTGGCCGGCTGCGTCGCGTGCCTGGCGGATGCCGCTGCCGAGGAGCGGCGAGTTGTCCGGCTCGGCCGCGATCACGCGGATGCCGGCATCGGCTGCCTTCAGGCCGCGTGCCGCTCCGAGCAGCGTCCCGCCGGTGCCGAAGCCGGTCACGAAGGCATGGATCGGCTCGCCGGCGAAATCGGCAAGGATCTCGCGGGCGGTTGTCCGGGTGTGCACCTCGGCATTGGCCTCGTTGTCGAACTGGCGGCACAGGAACCAGCCATGCGCCTCGGCCAGTTCGATGGCCTTGTTCAGCATACCCGTGCCCTTCTCGGCGGCGGGGGTGAGCACCACGCGGGCCCCGAGGAAGCGCAGCAGCTTGCGGCGCTCGACACTGAAGCTCTCGGCCATCGTCACGACAAGCGGGTAGCCCTTCTGGGCGCACACCATCGCCAGGCCGATCCCGGTGTTGCCACTGGTCGCCTCGATCACCGTCTGCCCCGGTTTCAGCGCACCACGGCGCTCGGCGTCCTCGATCACCGCGCGCGCCATCCGGTCCTTCACCGAGCCCAGCGGATTGAACGACTCCACCTTGACGTAGAGGTTGATGTCCTCCGGGGCCAGCTTGTGGAGCTTGACCAGCGGCGTGTTGCCGATGGTCTGCACGATGTTGTCATAGCGGGCCATGGGCGTGCCTCATGAGGGGATCGATCATTCCCGGGCCCCGATCCTGCGGCCGCCCGGACGGCACCGGCGTGATGCTCGATAGGGACCCCGCTCCCAGCGCCCGCCATGACGGGGCGGCCGGGATCCGCAACGGAGCGCAACCGAGATAGGCCGCAAGGTGGGCGCCGAGATCGCGCGCATCGTCCTCGGCGCCGTGCATGAAGCTCGACTTGCGACGCCGCAGGAACGGCAGGCCCAACACATACAGGCCGGGGGCGTCGACCACCCCCCCATCATGCTTCAGCGCGCCCTGGCGGTCGAACACCGGCAGGTGCAGCCACGAATGATCGGCACCCAGGCCGGTGGCCCAGATCACGGTCCGGATGTCGTCGCCCAAGCCGAGCTGCAGCCTGGGCGAATCCCCCACCGCGGTCGGCGCATATCGTTCGGCCGGATCGACCTTCCAGGCCGGGGGGTTGTCCGCAATCCACTGGTCGATCGCATCGAGCAGCCGGTTCATCTTCAGGTCCGCCAAGGCGCAGACGTTGCGCAGCGAGCCTGAGAACAACGCCTGTCGTCCGCGCACCGCCGCCAAGCGACCGACGACCTCGACGCCCTGGGCGCGCAGCGCGTTGACGTCGAGGGTGGCCCGCTGCGGCGAGCCGACCAGCTGCGGCGATGGCACGCGCCGCGCGCGAACCGGATCGTCCACTTCCTCGATGCGTTGGTCCAGCAGCCCCGAGGCAAGCATCCACCACTGGATGTCGCGGCCGCGGTAGACACGCGGCAACCGGACATGCTCTCCGAGGGCGAGTGTCACCTGCCGCCCGGTGCACTGGATTTCCTGCGCCAGCTGCACCCCGGTGGCAGAGCCGCCGACGACCAGGACGCCACCGTCGCCAAGCTGGGCCGGATTGCGATAGCTGCGAGCCGAGAACTGCTGCACCTCGGACGGCATGCTTTCGGCGGCCCGCGGCAGGAGCGGCCGGTTGAAGGCGCCGCTGGCGAGCACCACGACGCGGCACCGCCAGGTGTCGCGGTCGGTGACCACCCGATAGCCGTGCTGGCGCGGCTCCACCCGCGTCACCGTAGTCCGGGTCAGAACCGGGGCCGCCACCGCCGCGGCGTAGCGCGATACGAAATCCGCCACCTCGGGGGCGCTCATGTAGCCGTCCGGATCGCAGCCCTGGTAGTGCCAGCCCGGAAGTCGGCACAACCAGTTGGGCGTGAGCAGGCGCAGGCTGTCCCAGCGCTCGGTGCGCCAGGCATTGGCGACCTCGCCACGCTCGAGCACCACGTGCTCGATGGCGCGCTGCGCCAGCTCGCGACTCATCGCCAGACCGCTGTGGCCGGCACCGATGATGACCACGTCGATGGCGCGTCCCGCACTCATCATGCCACCGCGTCTGCTGAAGGAATCTTCCCGTCGGCCACGCAGTGCTACGTCATGCCTTGCGCGTCGTGACCGTCACATCGGTCGGATTGGTGACGATGTCGAACACGGCCGACCGCTTCTGAGACTGGGCCACCAGCGCTGCGATCTGCTCCGGCGTGGCGTCGGCATCGATCTCGTAATGCACCTTGATGCCGTCGAAGCCGTTGCGCACGTGCTCGTCGATGCCCAGTATTCCCTGCAGATCCATGCCGGCCTCCAGCGTCGCCTTCACCGATCGCAGCTGGATGTTGCGGTTCTGCGCCACCGCTGCAATGCCGGCAGTGAGGCAGCCGGCGAGGCCCACGAGCACGAACTCAACCGGGGTGGCGCCGTTATCCGGCGAGGCGAAGATCTCCGGATGATCCGAATCGAACTGGTAGGTCTGGCGGTGCTTCTGCTCGGCCCCGAGGCCGAAGAAGCCGTCGACGGTGGCGCGGCTGTGAGTGCCGCGCAGCCATTCGCTGCTGGCGCGCCACTTGAAGCTCGCAGCGGCCGGGGTTTCGGTCAACGCTTCACGGGCGCCCAGCAGTGCGGCAACGTTGACGCCGTTGTCCACCGTGCTTGGGGTGGAAGAAGCCATGGTAGCGGTAGATGTCATGGTCGTACTCCTGTTGCAAGGGCGAAGGAACAGCGTGGGGGTCCACCTGCAGCGTGCCCGGTGCCGATTACCCGCCGGGCGGAACGGCCGGATCGCGCATCGGGTTGAAGGCCGGGGGCATGGTCTTGAACGTGTGGTTTATACGGTCGTTCAACTCTACGCTGGTCGCTCAGGCAGTGTCAATCCCCCGTTCGTAGCAGTCGGACGGGGCCATGCCGGAGCGCTTCTCCCGACTGCCACGCATGACGTTCAATCTACGCGCTCGGCGCGGCCGGTTCCCTGCCGACCGGCGGTATTTCATTGCAGGGACTCCGCGCGTCGCCGCCGCCCTGGCAGCGCCCGCAGAGCAGCGGCGGCGACGCAGGCCTCGCCGCCAACCGTCCGGATATCGCGGCCCTACTGAGTCGCCGAGAAGTTGTACTCCCCCAGGTCACCGAAGGCGATGGCATTCACCGTCATCGTCCCGGACATGAACAGCGGCTGCCCGGGGACCTGGTCCGAGATGTAGCCGCTGAAGGTGCGCACGGTCACGCCGCTGTTGACGTTGTTGTGCAGGAAATGGATTCGCCCCGTCAGCGGGCAGTACCAGCCGTGGATCGGCGCAATGCCGATCTCGCCGTTGATATGGCGGCAGGTCGCCGCGCCAGGCGCGCCGGGGCCGGCCTGCGTGGTGATCGCCAGCTGCACGACGTCGCGGTTGATCTGCACGGTCCAGGAGGTTCCGCCAATGTTGGCTGGACGCTCCGCCGCGGCGATGCCCGCGGTGCAGATGGCTCCTGCGGCAAGGATCGAAGAGATGATGGGCTTCATGATGACGCGCTCCGAGGGTGTTGGGGAGGAGGAAGTCTGGTGACGGGGAACTCGCGATTCATTTCCGCTGCCATTCGGCGATCCCTGCGCTGGCCCGCGCGATGCGATCGCTCTGCAGCCACTGCAGCGCTGCCGGCAAGCCGCGAACGTGGCCGTCGAGAAAGGCGAAGCCGGCGGAAGTCAGCCAGCGGATCATCTCCCCGCACTTGGCCGGGTCCACTTCGAGCTCCTCGCACCGGGTCCCGCTCAGCTCGAAGAGCGTGTGGAAGGCGTCGGCATCGTGCAGGTAGAGGTGGTACTTGTTGCCGTCCGCGGGCAGGCGGTGATATGCGATGCGCCGGCCGAACGGCGTGTCGCCGACGCAGCTTCCGGGCTCCGCGCCCGGATTGCACGTGCTGTCGCCATCCCCGGTCACCGCCAGCACCGGCCGTCGAACATCGGACCATGAATGTTGCGGCTTGCCGAAGCGGGTGTCGAAGAAGCCTTCGCTGCCCGGTTGCTGCGGTGAGAGGGCAAGGAAGGCCAACGGCCTGGCATCGGTGTTCGTGATGGGCTCGCCGACGAAGAGCCGGCTTGCGCCGGCGACCGTCAAGGCGCCCCCGCTTCCGGCCGAATGGCCGCCCACGGCGATCCGCGCGAGATCGATCTGCGAGCTGAACTCGCCGACCGCCAGGCGCTCCAGTTCATCGAGCACCGCCCGGATGTCGTTGGGGCGATCCCAGTTGAGGTACTTGAAGACCTCGCAGGTCGGTTCGTCGACGATGCCGAGAGCGTTGCAAAGGCGCCGGCGGCTGTCCTGCTCGCGGTGCCGGTGCGCGATGCTGATCGTGAAGTAGCCAGCCCTCGCCGTGGCTTCGCTCCACTCGACCATGCTGCTCGCCGGGTCGCGCTTGCCGTCCGCGCCGCCATGCGACCAGACCATGGCGGGCATGGGCAACGGCGCGCCGATCGGCTGGCGGATCAGGAAGCGGATCTCGCGCTGTTCGCCGGCGGCGTCGAGGTAGACGGTGCTCCGCTCGAAGGGCGTGAAGCCGAATGTCGACGCCGGAAAATAGAGGCAATCAGGCGCAGGACCGTTGTTGCAGCTGGGTGCCTGCCCCGCCGCGGTGCCGGCACAGCCCAGCGCCAGGACACATCCCCACAGCAAGCGGTTCATGACCCTTGCCTCAACGCCAGCATGTCCCGCGGCTCGTCGGTGGCCAACGGATCGATGCTGCGCTTGAGCATCGTGCGCACGGTCTCGCCGAGATGATGGATATCCACCACCCGGTCGATGAAGCGCACGATCCCGTAGTCGACGTTGCCGACCTGAAGGTCGGTATCCCAGCCGCTCGCCGGACTGGCGCGGAAGGCGCGCAACACGTCCCAGACCGACAGGCTGTTGGCACCGGCAGGAACGACGCGCTGGCCGAGCTTGGCGACGCCGACCTCATCGGCGTAGTCGGGCGTACCGTTGGCGTTGTCGTCCGGCCGGTTCTCCGGATAGGCCTCGGCGCTGCCGAACAGATGGCTCCACCAACCGCGGTTCTCGTCCACGCTCAGCAGGCGCAAGGCGCTCTCGACGGTGAAGTCGGACTTCTCGACCATCTCGAGGGTCTTGAGCCCCAGGGATTGCGCCACGTAGCGACGATTCAGCGGCCGCTTCTGCCGCACACCCCACAGCACGTGCCTGAGCGCATTCGATGCCCACTCCGAACACCCCTCGGCGAAGGCGACATTCGGGTTCTCCTGCGTGTTGTGCGTATTCAGGTCGACGGGGTGCTCCCCACGCAACGAGCACACGGCGCCCAGCCAGTTGATGGTGCCGTGGTTGTGGTCGTAGTTCCACAGGTGCATGAACTCATGCAGGACCGTGTCCGGCTGCCAGTCGTTGTCGCTCTTGCCCTGGTGCAGGTAGATCATCCGCGTCAGGCCGTTGGCATAGGACGTACCGCCGATCGCATGCGCCGGGTAGATCGCGGCGATCTTGCGCTTCATCGCGAACCACGGATCCTCCGCGACCAGCCGGTCGACGGCACTGCGCAGCACGTACCAGACCAGCGCCTGGCGACGGAAGGTCTCGTTGCCGAGATCCCAGGCGGTGCCGACTCCGAAGGTGCGGGTGCCGATCGCCACAGCCGGCCCCTCCAGCTGCCCGTCGGACTGCCAGACCGTTCGCCAGTTGGTATCGAGCAAGTCGAAGGACGCCAGGTCGTCGAGCTTCGATTCGTTGACTTCGAGGTCGCTGCCGACAAGCCGGGCACGCACGCGGAGGAAGCGCGACTTGCCGTTATTGGTCTCGCGCAGTGCGAAGTCGCCGTTCGCGGCGGTCCTGACCGTTCCCCAGTCGCTCCAGGGTGCCACGCTGATATCCCGAGCCGAAACCGAGACCTCGATACCCTTCAGCGGCCGGTCGTGGACCTCGCCGTCGACCTCGCTCTCGCGCACGCACAAGCGCCCGCTGATCGTCCAGACCTTGTCAGGCGCCGAACCACCGCCTCCGCCCCCACCGCCACTGGCAGGTGGCGGTTCGACCTGGGGATCCTTCGGCTGGATTCGAAAGGCGGTACCGGTTGGCGTGTCGTGGTCGGACATGACGAGCTCCTGTTGCACCGATGACGGAATGTCCGGTGTGTGGTGAACAGGTTAGATCGACCGCCGACGGCAAGATTGGGCAGGGCTACCCGAATCGCTACCCGCGCCTACCTATTTTCCGGATGAAGCAGCGCCGAGGCCGGCGAAGCGGGCGAGCAACTCCGCGCGGGTGCTGACGCCGACTTTCACGAAGACCGCCGCGACGTGATGCTCGACGGTACGGGACGAGCGATGCAGTCCGCCGGCAATCGCCGCATTGGACTGGCCGCGCAGCAGGCACTCGAACACCTCGCGCTCGCGAGCCGTGAGACCGAGCGGATCACCAAGGGTGCGCGGCTGCGGCCCGCGGGCGACGCCGCGGGCGCCGGCGGAATGCAGCCGGCGGCGCAGCACCTCGGCCGCCGGCGTCGCGCCAAGTTGCTCGAAGCGCTGCAATGCCTCGCGCAGGCTCGCTTCATCGTCGCTGCCGGCGAGCGCCAGCCCGGCCTCGTATGGGCAGCCGAGCGCGCGCCAGGCAGCCGCCGCCTCCCGACGCTTGCCGGCAATCTCCAGCGCATGCGCCGGATGCAGGCTTGGAAGCTTGGCGTCGACCGGTCTGCCAGCCCGTACCAGCCAGGCTGCCAGCTCACCGATTCGCCACGGATCCCCGAGTGCGACGACGCGTTCGAATGTCGGCAGAACCGCCGCCTGCACCGCCTGGTTGTCGCCGGCCAACCAGGCGGCCTCGGCAGCAGCGCCGGCGATGGACATGAACCAGATGCGCACGCCGAGCTCCTGCATGGCGGCGCAGGTCGCGCCCAGGCGCTGCGCCGCGCCGGTGGCGCCGCGGCGCAGCTCGAGAAGCCCCTGCACGAAGCCGCAGGTAGCCTGTTCCATCGGCGAGGCGATCAAATACTCGCGCACCTCCGACAGGTCGGCATCTGCAAGGTCCCAGCGGCAGGTCTGCAGCCATCCGAAGGCGCGGCGGATGCGCATGCGCACGGTAAAGACGTCCAGTCCCCTGGCTTCGCAGTAGGCGATGCCTCGCTCGGCATGGGTCGCCGCCTGCGCGAACCGCCGATTCACCAGCGACATCAGCTGCAGGTTGTTGAAGGCAAGCGCGGCCTCGGGCTCGAGCGACTGGGCAAGCGCCAGCTCCAGGCTACGCTCGAGCATCTCCCAGGCGGGCAGATCGTCGCCGAAGCGCAGCCGGGCGCAGGCTACCGTGTTCAATGCCTGGCTCAGCGCCGCCGTCTCTGCCAGACCCTTTGCCAGACCCTCTGCCAGCGCGATCGCCTTCGAGCCCCATTGGCGAACCTCGTCGAGTTGCTCGCCCACCAGATGGAGATGCGCCCGCGTGGCGTAGGCCATCGCCAGCTCGGCATCCCGTGGCAACGCCTCCAGCGCCGCGATGGCTGCGCGCGCCTGCTCGAATGCCACGACGATGCTGTCGCTCCAGCCGTGAAGGCGCGCGAGCCAGCGCCGCGTGATGCCCTCGCGACGTCGATCGCCCAGGCTCAGATGGATCGCCAGCGCCTCCTCCAAGCCGCGGATCGCCTGACGGTACTGGCCAGTCATCGTGCTTTCGAGCCCGAACGCCTCGAGCATGCCGGCACGCTCGGGCGGAGCCATGCCCTTTCCGTACTGCAGGGCGAGGGCATAGAGTCGGGCGGCTTCCTGGTGGGCGCCGCTGCCGGCGGCGTGGCGGGCCGCGCGGGGCGCGAGCGACGCGACTGCATCGCCGAGGGCGGCGCCCTCGGCATGATGCACCTGCCGTGCCAGCGAAGCGTCGCCCTGGCCGCGCAAGGCGGTGAACACTGCCTCGTGCAAAGCGAGACGCCGCTGCGGATCGATGGCCTGCAGCACTGCCTCCCGTGCCAGCTCGTGACGGAATCCGATCGCTGCACCCTGCACGACCAGCAACCCCTTCCGTACGCAGCGGTCGACCTCATCGCAGCATCCGGGCGCGATCACCTTCAAGAGGGTGGAGTCGATCTGGCTCGGGGAGACGCTGACCAGCTCGGCGACGGCCCGGGCTGCCGGCGGCAGTAGCGCCAGTCGCGCCAGGACTGCATCGGCCACCGAAGGAGGAACTCCCTGGCCAGGTTCGTCGGCAAGCAGCTCGGTGAGGTAGAAGGGGTTGCCCAGAGTGGCTTCGTACAAGCCCCGCGGCGAGCGCCCGCTGCGCGCCGCCAGGGTCGCGACTGCCTCGGGCGAAAGCCGCCCGATGGCCAGCCGGGTGGTGGTGGCGCCCGGTAGCTCTCCAAGCACGTGTCGCAGTGGATGGTCGGTCTCGAGCTCGTCGCTGCGGTAGGTGAGCAGCAGCAGCGTGGCGATATCGTGCAACCGGCGGCCGACGTAGCGCACGAAGTCCAGCGTAGCCGCATCGGCCCAGTGCATGTCTTCGATGACCAGCACCGTGCAAGCGCCGGCATCGCGCAGGTGGCCCAGCAACCGGGGAAACAATCCGCCCCAGCTCCGGCCTTCGTGCAGCGACGCCGTCACCGATGGCGGGAAGCGATCGGCGAGATCGGCCAGCGGCCCGAGCGGCCGCGGCGTGTAGAGGTGCTCGCAACCGGCTACCAACGTCGTTGCAGCCCCGGGCGGGAGCGACCCGACGAACGACTGCACCACCGAGGTCTTGCCGATGCCCGCCTCGCCGTGCACCAGCACGCAGGCGCCGCGGGCTCCCTGTCGGACGCGGCCGAAGATTTCGTTCAGGCGCGCCAGCGGCGCCTCGCGCTCGAGCAGATCCACCGTCCGCAACTCCTGCCGCACGTCCGCCATTAGACTACGGCCCGTTGCCGGCGCCACTACTACTCAGGTACTACCGGAGGTGCCGCGCTATTCAGGCCTGATGCCGCGGACCGCCACCACCGTCCGGTAGGCCTGCAGCGTCGTGCTGATCGCCTGCGCGAAGTCTTCGGGCGTCCCGCTCGCCGGCATGCCGCCCGATCGGGCGAGTGCCGCGGCCATCTCCGGCTGATGCATCGCGACACCGACGGCGGCGCTGAGCCGGGCAATCACGGCCGCGGGTGTCCCGGCCGGCGCGACCAGCCCGAACCAGGCCGCCTGGCCGATCTCGGCCATGTCGAGCTCGGCGAAAGTGGGCACTTCGGGAAGCAGCGGCAAACGCTGCCCGGCCATGACCGCGATGGCCTTGAGGCGACCTTCCCGGATGAGCGGCAATGCAGCCGGCAACGTGTCCCCGACAATGTGCAGGCGGCCGGCCGAAGCATCGGCCAGCGCCGCGGCACCGCTCTTGTACGGCACATGCAGCAACTCGAGCCCGAACCGCGCCTCGATCTGCGCGATCAGCAGATGTCCCAGCGAACCAATCCCAGGCGTGCCGTAGGACAACTCCCGGGGCTTGCGGCGCGCGAGGGCGAGCAGCTCTTCCATGCTTTCCGCCGGCACCGACGGGTGCACGGCGAGGATCCCGGGCACCATGGCGACCATCGATATCGGCGCGAAGTCGCGCACAGGATCGTAGGGCACGCGCGGATTGAAGGCCGGATTGGCCGCATGCGTGGATTGGGTGGCCAGGCCGAGGGTATGTCCGTCGGCCGGGGCTTGCGCCACGCTCTGCGCACCAACCACTCCGCCCGCGCCGACCCGGTTCTCGATGACCACCGGCTGGCCGAGTATGGGAGCGAGGCTGGCGCCGAGCAACCGGGCGATCATGTCGGCGGCACCACCGGCCTGGAAAGGCACGACGAGACGAATCGGCCGCTGCGGCCACCCGCTGGTCCCGCTATCGCCGACCGCAAGGGCGGGTAGCAGCGCGCCTGCCGCGAGCAGGGCCAGCAACAATCGCTTCGTACCCGGCGGTGCCTGGACTTCCTGCTGCCGCATGATGCCGATGGTAGTCGACGGCAAGCGCGACAGCTACGGTCGCCAGGCGATGGTCGCGATCAGGCACCGCGGTCCCGCCAGCAAGCCTGCCACCAGCGCCAGGTGGCCGCCAGCGTCGCGAGGCCGGCGACGGCGCTGATGACGGCTGCGGACGGCGCGCCGAGGCGCTCCGCCAGCCAGCCCAGGAGCAGGAAGCCGAGCGGGCCGACACCGATGCACATGGTCAGCACACCCATCGCCTGCATGCGGCGATCGACCGGCGCGGCGACGAAGACGATCGTGGCTTGCATCACCGAAAAGGCCGACTGGCCGATCCCGACCACCAGCAGGGCTGCCGCAGCTGCCAGCGGCTGCGTGCTCAGGGCGAACAACGGCAAGGTGACGAGGAACAGCACCACTCCCCCGACATAAAGCCGGCCGTAGATCGCCGGCCGTGACAGCGCGGCGAGTGCGAACGCACCCAGCAACGTACCGACGCCATCCATGCTGGCCAGCAACCCGATGCCATCGGCCTCCAAGCCGAGCCGGTCCTGGCCGATCACCGGCACCATGCTCAGCACCGGCCAGCCGAACAGGTTGAACAGCACCGTGATCCAGAGGGTGCCTGCAAGGCGCGGGCTGGCACGGGCCGCATCGAAGCCGGCGGCAAGGGTGTCCAGCAGCGAGGGCTTTGCGCTGTCCTTCGGGCCCGGCCGGTCGTCGAGACGCAGCACCGCGAACAGCGCGGCCAGGTACAGGAGCGCGACCAGCCCGAAGACCGCCGCCATGCCCGAATGCGCCAGCAGCAGCCCGCCGATGCCCGGTCCGGCCAGCCGGCTCGCATTGCTCGCGCCGACGTCCAGTGCCATCGCATTGCCCATGCGCCGCAACCCGGCGATATCGCCGATCAGGCCGCGTCGCATCGGATTGTCGGCGGCCCAGATGAACCCGTTGATGAAGCTGGCCACCCCAAGATGCCAGACGACCAGCCGATCGGCGGACGCCAGGCCGAACAGGATCGCCGCCATCGTGGTCAACGAGCCGAGCATGACGATCAGGCCGACTCGCCGCCGGATCCGGGCAGCCAGCGCGCCGAGAGGAACGCCGAACAGCGCCAGCGGCAGCAGGCGCAGCATCGTCAGGCTTGCGACCGTGAAGGCCGACCCGGTCTGCTGGTAGGCGAAGACGCCGAACACCAGGATCTCCAGCCAGCGGACCAGGAACACGATCAGCCCGGTGATCCAGAGGCGCCGGAAGTCGGCGTCGAGGAACAGCGGTCCGCCGTCGGGCGGCGGGACGCCGGCTTCCGAGGCTCGATCTCCGGTCGTCACGTCCGCGGTGATTCGGAATGCCCGAGGCGCTTCGAAAGCCGCGCACTGGCTTCACCGAGCGGCGCGCGTACCACGAGCAGCCGCTGGTGTGTCATCCGGTGCTTCGGCCCGACGACACACATCGAGGCCACGACCTCGCCGGTATGACTGAACACCGGCATCGCGATGCAGCGCAGACCTTCGTACTGCTCTTCGTCGTCGATCGCGTAGCCCGCATTGCGGATCCTTCGGAGCTCAGCCTCCAGCGCCGCCTGCGTGACGATCGTCTTGGGGGTGTGGCGAGTCAGCGGGTTGCCGGCCAGCGCACCCCGCAGCGTGGACGGCGGCATCCATGCGGCGAGGGCCTTGCCCACCGCCGTGCAATGTAGTGGTCGCTGGGCATTCACATCCTGCACGACGCGCACCGGCCCGTCGGTTTCGCACTTGGCCACGATGCGGACCAGCCCATCGCGCCAGACTGCAACGCTGCTACCCTCACCCAGCCGACGCGTCAGCTCTTGCAACAGAGGCTGTGCCATTTCGCCGATGAGCTCCGCGGGCCATGCGCGCCCGGTGAGCTGGTAAAGCTTCTGAGTCAGCGAATAACTGCGCGTGTCTCCGTCCTGCTGCAGATAACCGACACGCACGAGCGCCTGCAGCAGGTGATGGGTGGTGCTGCGATGCAGCGCGAACTGGCGGGCGGTATCGCTCAGGCTCAGCGGCCGGCCTTCGGCGGCCAGCCACTCCAGCATCGCGAGACCGCGCTCGAGCGAGCGATGAGTGAGCGGCGCCTCGCGCGCGGTAGCGGAATGCCTTGATGACGTCGGTTGTCTCATTAGATGAAATCAAGTGCCCGGGACGGTTTCACGCCATAGACTATGCATTACAACAGGACGGCAGGTGCGGAACAACTCCCGTCGCCTGCCGTGCCGTCGACGTGCGACGACACAACGCAAAGGAGACATACGTGATCCGACTTGCCATTGACTATTGCCGCGGAAACGCCGGCAGAGCCACCTCGCTGCTGCTCGCCGCCCTGCTGTGGACCGCCATGCCGGGCACCATCCAGGCCCAGGCGCCGGCGACCTTCGTCCTGAAGTTCAACCACGTGCTGAGTCCGAAGGAGCCGTTCCATGACGGCTTCAACAAGTGGGCACAGCGGGTCAACGAACGAACCAAGGGTGGCCTGAAGATCGAAGTGTTCCACAGCGCGCAGCTCGGCAAGGAGGAAGACATCATCGAGCAGATCCGCCAGGGCGCGAACATCGGCCAGAACACCGATTCGGCACGGCTTGGCAACTACGTGGCAGGCATCGCGGTCGTCAACGGGCCGTACTTCGTCGAGACGCTGGAGGAGGTCGCCAAGCTGCGCACTTCCCCGACGATGCTCAAGTGGCAGGAGGAGCTGGCCGCGAAGCACGGCCTCAAGGTGATCTCGTTCAACTGGGTGCAGGGCTATCGTCACTTCTTCACCAACAAGCCGGTGCGCAAGCCCGAGGACCTCAAGGGACTGAGGATTCGCACGCCGCCTGCGCCGATCTGGCAGGAGTCGGTGCGTGCCCTGGGCGCCACACCGGTGGCCATGGCCTTCACCGAGATGTATCCCGGCCTGCAGCAGCGCGCCATCGACGGCGTGGAACTCGTCTACAACAACATTCCAGGCGGCCGGTTCTACGAAGTCCTGAAGCACGCCAGCGAAACACGACACATCATGCTGGTGAACTTTGAGGTCGTCAGCACGAAGTGGTTCGACTCGCTGCCCAAGGACTTTCAGCAGATCCTCATGGAGGAAGCGGACAAGGCCGGCGAGGAAGCGTCCGGGCGAATCCTGCAGCTGGAGAAGGAGGTCAAGGGCCAGTTGCAGACGCGGGGCATGACGGTGGCGGAGGATGTCGATCTCGCCGCCTTCAGGAATGCCGGCGAGAAGGCTTATGAGGCATTGAAGCTGACCGAGGTGAAGAACGCCGTGCACAAGGAGATCGGCAAGCAGAGCGGCAACCGCTGATGGTGGAGCGGCTCCGGGCGGCCTACCGGCGATTCTGCGCCGCCGAGGCGCGTATCGCCGCTGCGCTGCTGGTGATGATGGTGGCGCTGATCTTCGCCGGCGCCGTCAGCCGTGTCTTCGGTCATCCGCTGAACTGGAGCACCGATGCGGCAACCTGCCTCTTCGCCTGGGCCTGCTTCCTGTGCGCCGACATCGCCTGGCGCAGCAACGGCATGATGGCCATCGAGCTGGTCACTAGCCGCCTGCCCTCAGGGCCGCAGCAGTGGCTGCGCTACCTGAACCTGGTCATCATCGCCGCATTCCTGCTCTACGTCATCTGGCTCGGCTTGTCGCTGTCATGGACCAGCAGGGTGCGCACCTTCCAGGGCATTCCCGGGATCAGCTACTCGTGGGTCACGATGAGCATGCCGGTCGGCGCGGCGCTGCTGCTGCTCACGACCCTGCTGAAGATCCGCAAGGAGTGGCAGGGACGCGGCAGCGTCCTTGGAGCGGCGGCGGCCGATGTCCTGTAGGGATAGCCTCTAGATGACGCTGGTCCTGATCGCGTTTGCCATCCTCATGCTGATCGGGATGCCGGTCGCCTTCGCCATCGGCATCTCCGGGCTGGTCTTCTTCTTCCAGCACCCGGAACTGCCCGCCACCATTCCCGTCCAGCTGACCATCACGGAAACCCAGAACTTCGCGTTGCTCGCCGTCCCCTTGTTCGTGCTGGCGGGAAACTTCATGAATCACTCCGGCATCACCGAGAAGCTGCTGACGCTCGCTTCGGTGCTCACCGGACGGATGCATGGCGGCCTGGCCCAGGTGTCGATTGCCCTGTCCACCTTGATGAGCGGGGTGACCGGCTCTTGCATCGCCGACGCAGCGATGAACAGCCGGCTGCTTGGACCGGCGATGCTCAAGCGCGGCTTCTCGAAGGGGTACGCAGCGGGAGTGCTTGCGTTCGGTTCGCTGATGGCGCCGATCATTCCACCAGGCATCGGCTTCATTCTCTACGGCACCGTCGGCCAGGTATCGATTGGCCGCCTGTTCGCCGCGGGAGTCATCCCGGGAGTCCTCCTGTGGGCGGCGCTTGCGGTGACGATTTCGTTCACGGCGAGAAGGCGTGGATACAAGCCGGAGCGGAACCGGCGCCCGGCGCTGCGCGAGCTCGGCGGCGCGGTTTGGGGAGGCGTGTGGGCGATCCTGTTCCCGGTGATCCTGCTGCTGGGACTGCGCTTCGGAATCTTCACGCCTTCTGAGATCGGCGCCTTCGCAGTCGTCTACGCCGTGCTCATCGGCGTTCTGGTCTACCGCAAGCTCGATCGTGCCAGCATCGGCCAGGCGCTCGAGGGCAGCCTGGTGGATGTCGGCTCCGTGATGTTCCTGCTGGCGCTGTCGGCGATCTTCGGCTACGGCATCGTCTTCGAGCGTGTTCCCGAGGCCATCTCCGCCGGAATGCTGGCCCTCACCGACAGCCCCCAGGTGGTGATGGTGCTCATCGTGACGTTCATCCTGCTGGCCGGCACGTTCATGGAAGGCTCGGTGCTGATCATCATGCTGACGCCGATCTTCCTGCCGCTCGTCACGCAGTACGGCATCGACCCGGTCCATTTCGGCCTGGTCTTCATCATCGCCGCCACCATCGGCAACTTCACCCCGCCGGTGGGTGCCGCCATGTTCGCCGTCTGCCAGATTCTGCGCTGTCCCATCGGAACCTACACCCGCGAGTCGCTCCCGTTCCTGCTGGCCGTCTCGGCCGTCTCGCTGCTGCTGGTCTTCGTGCCGGATGTGGTGCTGTGGCTGCCTGACTGGATCTTCGGGAAGGATCTGTAAGGAACTACTGCTGCACGGTTGCACGCGCTTCATGCAACGCATGCATCGTGTCCTCGACCGCCGGATAGAAGGACTTGTAGAGCCGGAACATCCGGTCGTAGATGGCCGTCGCCGCCGGCCGCGGCCTGGCCCGAGGCACCAGCGTCACCCAGCCGCGCCGGACGTCCTCATCCGTCACCATGCCGACTCCATAGGCGGCAAGGATGGCCGCACCCATCGCCGCTTCGACGTCCTGCTCGATGGTCAGCACCGGTCGGCCAGTGACGTCGGCGACGATCTGCATCCACAGATCGGAATGAGTGGCACCGCCGACGACGACAAGATTCTGGTCGAGATTGCCGGCGCCGAGCGCCGCGGCCTCCATGTTGTGGCGCAGGGCGAAGGTGACGCCCTCGAGGACCGCACGATAGAGATGTTGACGCTGGTGAAAGAGCGTAAGCCCGACAAACGAGCCACTCGCCTTGGCGTCCCAGACCGGGCTGCGCTCGCCCATGAGGTAGGGCAGGAAGAGGAGCCCGTCGGAACCAGCCGGAACGCCCCGCGCATCGGCCTCGAGCAGATCGTGCATGTCGAGGCTTCGTGCCTGCGCCAGGGCGGCGGCATCGCGACAGAACTGCTCCCGGAACCAGGTCACTGCGGCGCCGGCAGTGATGGCGCCGCCGAAGACGTAGTTGTCGCGCGCCTCGCCGAACACATTGGGCATGCTCACCAATCCGTGCCGAGGGTCGACATGCTGGCTGATGAAGCCCCAGCACATGCTCGAGCCGATCATTGCGACATGTTGCCCGGGACGGCTCACGCCGGCGGCCAGGGTGGCGACCGCCGCATCGACACCTCCGGCGACGACCGGCGTGCTTGTCGGGAGACCAAGCGTCGCAGCGGCCGACGCCGTCAGGCCCCCCACCACGTCGCTGGAACGGACCAGGCGCTCCGGCATCATCGGAACAGGGATGCCCAGCGCGTCGAGCATCTCCCGGGACCATCCCCCAACCTTCATGTCATAGACGCCGCCGATGTTGCCTGCCGAAGACCGATCCACGGCCAGCTCGCCGGTCAAGGCATGGATCACGAACGCATTGGGTGGCAGGAAGTAGCGCGTCCGAGAGAACACGTCCGGCCGGTTGTTCCGCAGCCACAGCATCTTCGTATAGCCGTAGTAGCTGTCGATTCCGTTGCCGGTGATCAGGCCGAGCCGTTCCACGTCCAAAGTCTTGCGCACCCACTCGACTTCGTCGGTTGCGCGGCGATCCATCCAGATGAGGCAGGGATGCAGGGGCTGCATTCGCTCATCCACCGGAATGCCGGAGCCGCCGTAAAGACTGCTTATGCAGACGGCGCTCACGTCGCCGGCAGCGAACCCCGGAACGTCCTTGGCACGCGCCACGCAGCCGGCTACGCACTCGACGACGGCATCCAGCCAGACGGAGGGCCACTGCTCCGCCCAGAGCGGCCGGGGGGTGTCCACCCGGTAGCTCCTGACGTGCTGCGTGACGATGCGGCCGCGTTCGTCGCACAGCAGCGCCTTGGTGCTCTGCGTGCCGATGTCGACACCGATCACATAGCTCATGACGTCGACGATGCCGCGGGGCATCGGTCAGGGCTGGGCTGGAACATCATCCTCCCCGGGCTTCAGGAGCACCTTGATCGAGTCGAGTGAATCGGCCATGGCGATCGCCTCGATCCAGCGCTCCAGCGGATAGGCGTGGGTGACGATGCCCTGGGAGGTGACAAGCTTGCGACGCAGGAGGTCGATCGCGATCGGATAGCAGTACGGTCCGAGGTGGGCTCCGCGGATGTCGAGCTCCTTCCGGTCTCCGATGATCGACCAGTCCGCGGTGGTGTCCTTGCCGAAAACCGAGAACTCGACGAAACGCCCGAGCTTGCGGATCAGCTCGAGCCCCTGGACCGGTCCGCTGGGCGAGCCGGTCGCCTCGATGTAGACGTCGCAGCCATAGCCATCCGTCAAGCCCCGGACGATGGCAGCGGCATCTTCGCCGGCAGGATCGATGACCACATCCGCGCCATAGCGAAGCGCGAGATTCCGCCGCTGCTCCACCATGTCGATCACGATGAGCTTGCGGGGCGTCTTCAGCCGCGCGACCTGCACCATCATCAGCCCGATGGGCCCGGCTCCTGCGATGACCACGACATCGTCGAGCTGGATGTCGCCGCGATTGACCGCATGCACGGCGCAAGACAGCGGCTCGATGATCGCCGCATCCTCGAGCGATACCTCGGCCGGGATCTTGTGCACGATCGCCGTGGCGGGGATACGCATGAATTGCGCCATGCCGCCGTCCGCCACCTCGCGCTGGAAGCCGAAGATATTGTGCACTTCGCACATCCAGTACTTCCCCGAACGGCAATAGCGGCACCGCTCGCACGGTACGATCTGTTCCGCGATGACCCGATCGCCCTGGGCGACACCGAAATGCGCGGCGGCATCGGAACCAAGCTCCTCGACATGACCGAAGAACTCGTGCCCCGGCACGACAGGTGCCTTGACCCAGGGGTTGTCTCCGCCCCAGAACATCTTGGCCCCGGACCAGCACTTGCAGTCGCTGGCACAGATGCCGCAGGCCTTGATGCGGATGATCATCTCTCGCGGGCCAGGGCGAGGCCGGGCGATCCTCTCCACCCGGTAATCCTTCGGCCCGTGGCAGACGATCGCGGTCATCCGGCCATTGGTGCTCGTCACGATCTCCTCCTTGCGCCTTCTATTGTCGGGCGTCGCTGCGTGCGCAACCGGCAACCCTACTTCCGCAGCTTCCTTGCTGCTTCGACGATCGGCAATCCCGCCGCAATCGCCCCTTTGAGGTCCGGCACCTTGTCATAGGCACCGCCGGCCACGAACACCTGGGCCGTCTCGGTCAGCGCCTTCTCGCTGGAGCCGTTCCTCATGTCGGCGAGCGCCTGGTCGAGCGTCTGGTAATCCCGGTAGTCGAGCGTATAGCGCGCCTTGGTCTCGTCGCCCTCGATCCCGACGTCCTTGTAGAACTCCAGCAGGTGCTTCACCGCCTTCTCGCGGTCCGACATGATCAGCTCGTTGGCCCTGAAGGCGGCCTCGATGAACCTGGCGGCGGCCTCCGGATTCTCCTTGGCGAACCGGGTCGTGACGACATAGGGGTCGATGACGGAGCTCTTGGCGACGGCACCGTCACAGACCACCTCGAAGTTCGCCTTGTCCATCACCAGGTCGTAGTCGGGCGACGAGTCGGTGGTACCGGACGCCACCTCCCCGGACCTCAGCGACTGCCGCGTCACCGGCGGGGCGAGCGGCACGACCTTCATCTTCTCGGGGTCTGCGCCGAAGTGCTTCGCGCAGGCGAACAGGACCTGGCTCCAGGTGCTGTTGGGAACCGATCCGATCGGCTTGCTCATCAGCACCTGCTTGGGACTGCTGCCCTTCAGCGCATCCTTGCGCATGATCAGCTTGATGTTCCGGTCTTCCTTCATCATGGTGCCGGCCGGAATGAGCCCGAACTTGGCCCAGCCGGTTATCGCCGGCGGAGAACCGATCCAACCACCCTGCCAGTCACCGGCAGCACCTGACGCGAGCGCCGCGCCACCGTTCGGGAAGTACTGGATCTTTGCGTCGATGCCGGCGTCGGCGAAGTAGTTGAGCTTCTTGGCCAGCCATATCGGGAAGCCGGCCTCGTTGGCCTGGCTGATCAGCACCATGGGCACCGGTGATTTCGATTGCGCCAGCAAGATGGCGGGCGCGGCCGAAAGCACGACCGCCGCAACCGACATTGCCACACCCGCTACCCGCCTTGCGATCCTCATGACGTTCTCCTTGGTGGTAGGAACTGACCTACTGGCGCACGATCTCGGCCCGGATGAGCTCCCAGATCTCGCGTTTCGCCTCCATGAAGGAGGCGTGGTTGCCTGCCTCCTCGATCTCCAGGCCCCGCCATTCGGCGTCCCGGGGAATGCCGATGATCCGCTTGATGCGTCCCGGCCTGCTCGACATGATGACCACCCGGTCACCGAGATAGACCGCTTCCTCGACGCTATGGGTGATGAACATGACCGTGTAGTTCATCACCCGGCGCAAGCGCGAAACTTCCTCCTGCAGGACCGTCCTCGTCTGCGCGTCCAGGGCGCCAAAGGGCTCGTCCATGAGCAGGATGTCGGGTCGCACGACCAGCGCCCGGGCGATCGCGACGCGCTGCTGCATGCCGCCGGAGAGCTGGTGGGGATAGGCGTGGCGAAACTGCGCAAGCCCCATGAACTCGAGCTGCTCCGTCACCCGCCGCTCGCGATCCCCGCGCTCGACGCCGGCCACATCGAGGCCGAAGCCGATGTTCTGCGCAACGGTCTCCGATGGAAACAGTGCGAACCGCTGGAAGACCACTGTCCTTCGCGGCCCCGCCGGGCCGGCCGCGGCCCCATCGACGAGGATCTCGCCGCTGCTCGGCGCATCCAGTCCGGCGGCGATCATCATCAGGGTGGACTTGCCGCATCCCGAGGGACCGACCACGGTGACGAACTCCCCCTTCTCGATGGCAAGGTCGCAACGCTCCAGCGCCACCACGTCGCCGCCCCGGGTCTTGAAGGTCTTGCTGACGCCCCGTATCTCCATCTTGGGCGGGTCGATCCGGTCCTGAAGGGCTGGCGCGGTGGCGTTCATGAACATGTCGGCATGTGAATCATTCGGGCTGAATCACTCGGGCAGACGAGCCTCCGCCGAGGTCCAGGGCAACAAGCGCCGCTGCAACCACTGCAGGCCCGCGTCGATCAGGAACCCGAGCGCGCCGATGGTCATCATGCCGACCAGGATGGTGGCGGCCGAGTCGTTGATCTGCCCCTGCGAGATCAGGAAGCCCAAGCCTTCCTTCCCGACCACCAGTTCAGCGCCCACCAGTGCCATCCAGCCGTTGCTGACGGCGATCCGGACTCCGGTGAAGATGCTCGGCGCGGCAGCAGGCAGGACCACGCGCCTGAGCATCGTCGCTGAGCCAGCGCCCAGCGTCCTGGCCGCGCGGACCAGCGTGCCGTCGACCTGGCTGACCCCCAGTTGCGAGTTGATGACACAGGCAGGGAATGCGGCGATGAAGACGATCAGGGCCTGCGTTGTCGTCGAGGCGCCGAGCCACAACACGGCGATCGGAACCCAGGCGAACGGTGGTATGTAGCGCAGCAATTCGAAAGTGGGGGTGATCAAGGCGCGCGTCGGCGGCAGCCACCCGAGGGCGATTCCTATCGGCATGCCGAGGAGGATGCCCGCCGCGACACCGAGGACCCAGCGCTGCAAGGAGGCTGCCGCGTGCCCGGACAGCGTGCTGCCACTGAACGGCTCGATCACCAGCGCAGCGAAGCGCGCGGCAACATCGGCCGGCGAGGGCAGGACTCGTGGCGGCAGGAAGCCCGGGATCGCCGTCGCGACCCACCAGGCCAGCAACACCGCGACCAGCGCCGCGCAGCCGTAGGCTGCCGGTTGCGACAACAACGGTCGGCGAGGGCTGCCTGCAGTCCCGGTCGCCGGCGTGGCCGCCAGCGAGGCCGCTCCCGCCCCCACGCCGGACTGGAGGTCGCGCCCCACGCTAGATTCCCTCCCGCGCCCAAGGCGCGAGCAGGCGGGCAAGCAGCTGCATGCCGATCGAGAACAAGGCGCCCAGAACACCGATGATGCCCATCGCCACCAGCAAAATGCCGACGTCGAGCGTCCGTGAAGCATTGAGCGCGATATAGCCCAGTCCGGCGGTTGCTGCCACCAGTTCCGCCGCCACCAAGGTCGTCCAGGCGTTGCCCAGCGCAATGCGCGCGCCGGCGACGAGCGTCGGCAGCGCGGTCTTGCAGACAACGCGCCTGAGGATCTGGAAATTGCTCGCGCCCAGCGACCTTGCTGCGCGCAACAGGATGTCGTCGATGGAGTAGACCGCCTGCATCGAGTTCATCACCCAGGGAACGATGGCGGCGATGAAGACAACGAATACTCGCGCCGGCTCCCCTATTCCGAGCCAGAGGATTGCCAGCGGGATCCAGGCAAGCGGCGGAACCGGCCGAAGAAGCTGGAAGACCGGAAACATGATCCAGCGGGCCTTGCGCCACCAGCCCATGGCGATGCCGACCGGAACGCCGACAAGCCCGGCGAGCAGCCAGCCCCCGATGACGACTTGGAGGCTGGCGAGCACATGCTCCCCGAGACTGCTGCCGAGGTAGCGGCGCGAGAACAGACGCACCAGCGAGTCCCAGACCTCCTGCGGCGGTGGCAGGAACAGAGGCGGCACGAGGCGTGCCGGACCGGTGACCAGCCACCATGCGGCGACAATTCCCGCGACGGATGCGATGGCGGCGGCCCACCAGGCCGGGCGCGAGAGCTGCCGCCGCCAGAAGGAAACCGTCGCGTCTTCACCCGGCGCCGATAGCGCCAGCGGCAGGGAATTGGCCAGGCTCATCGCGTTGCGCTCTCCGGTCCCTTGGCCGCCTCAGTCCATCGGCTGGTGGTCGACCGGACGCTCCTGCTCCTCGAGCTCGAATTCCACCCGGTCGAGCCTGCCGGGCGTGAAGGCGAAGTCGTCGCCGTAGGCTTGCGACACCCGCGAGAGCGAGTCACGCCCGACATCGAGCGCCGACCAGGAGATGAACCACTTGGCAGTGCGAGGAATTTCGCCGCAGGCGGCCTCGCGACCGTCCACGGACAGGCGGACCTTGCCGGCGTGACTTGCCGTCCGCTCGAACACGAGGTCGAGTCGCCGGCAGTCCGCCGGAACGGCGGCGGCACGGCTCTCGACGCGATATGGAGTGCCCTCGCAGTTGTATTCGAAGACGAAGCGACCGTCCTGCACGTAGAGGCTGAAGCCACCGCTCAGGTCACCCAGGGAGACGATGACACCGCGAGGCCCGTCCCGGCGTGCCCCGGCCGGATCACCAACGGCAGGCCTGCCGCCCATTCGCAGGTGGGCAGCGATCCGGAAAGAGCGGTCGACCAGCAGCGGTGCTGCGCCGCTGGGAATCCGGCTGATGCCCGGATAAAGGGTAAAGCGCGTGCGGCGCCGAGGCGACCCGCTGCTGTGGTAGCGAACTGCCCGTTCCGGAAAGCCGCGGTCATCGAGCGGCAACACGCCATACTTTCCGGCCTCGGTCCACCACGCGGCAACGAGTCTCTCGAGCATCTCGGGATGCTGCCTCGCCAGGTCGCGGCATTCCGAGAAATCGTCATCGAGGCGGAAGAGTTCCCATTCATCCTTCTCATAGCTCTGGCCGCGATGGTGGAACGACACCGCCTTCCACCCGTCGTGCCAGATCGCGCGGTGCGAGAACATCTCGAAGTACTGGGTCTGCCGGCGGGTCGGAGCCTGCGCGTCGGCGAACGAATAGCGCAGGCTCACCCCGTGCAGCGGCATCTGCGGCACCCCATTCAGCTGCTGCGGCACCTGCACGCCGGCCAGCTCGAAGATGGTAGGGGCGATGTCGATCACATGATGGAATTGCGGTCGCACTTCGTTGCGCGCCGCGATGCCCGCCGGCCAGGACAGGATCATCGGCGCGCGGACACCGCCGGCATGCGTGTTCTGCTTGTAGCGGCGCAGGGGCGTGTTACCCACCTGCGCCCAGCCTTGGGGATAGTTGGTCTGGCTGCGCGGCCCGCCGATGTCGTCGAGCCGCGCCAGGTTGAACTGCAGGTCAGGCTGGTTGCCATTCTCGTAGGCGACGATATTGGTGGTACCGCCGACACCGCCCTCCTGGCTGGCGCCGTTGTCGGACATGAGCACGAACACCGTGTTGTCCAGCTTGCCGAGGGCATCGAGCTCCGCGACGAGGCGGCCCAGCTCGTGGTCGGCATGGTCGATCATCGCCGCGAAAGCCTCCTGCAGGCGGCAGGCGACGAGCCTCTCCTGGTCCGAGAGGCTGTCCCAGGCGGGAACGCCGGCATTGCGTGGCGCGAGTTCGGTACCTGGCGGGATGATCCCGAGCTCCAGTTGACGCTCGTAGCATTGCTGGCGGACCTGGTCCCAGCCGGCATCGAAACGGCCACGATACTTCTTCAGGAAGGATTCCGGCGCCTGATGCGGGCAGTGCGCCGCCCCCAGCGGGAGGTAGAGGAAGAACGGCTTCTCGCTCGTGGTCGACACCTGGTCGCGCACGAAGCCTATCGCATGGTCGATCAGGTCCGTGGTCAGGTGATAGCCCTCTTCCGGCGTGGCCGGCGGGTCGACGCGATGGTTGTCGTAGACCAGATCGGGGTAGAAGTGATCGGTCAGGGCATCGAGGAAGCCGTAGAAGCGCTCGAAGCCGCGTCCAAGCGGCCATTGGTCATACGGCCCCGCCGCGCTCGTCTGGTCGATCGGTGCAACGTGCCATTTTCCGACGCACATCGTGCTGTAGCCGGATGCGCGCAGGACTTCGGCGATGGTGCCGGCCTGCTTGCCGATATGGCCCCGCGAGTTCGGGAAGCCGCTGTCGGCATTGGCGAGAAATGCCATGCCCACGCTGTGATGATTGCGCCCCGTCAACAGGCACGCCCTGGTCGGCGAACACAGGGGCGTCACATGCAGGTTGTTGTAGCGAAGACCTTGTTGCGCCAGGCGGTCGATCGTCGGCGTCTCGATGGCGGCACCATAGCAGCCGAAGCTTGCGAAGCCGACGTCATCGAACAGCACTACGACGACATTGGGCGCATCCGCGGACGGCTTCGGGGCCGGCGGCCACCACGGCTCGGAGTCCTGCCAGGTTCTGCCGATCCTGCCCTTGAAGCGGAAGTCCGGCAGGTCATCGCCCGTCATCGGTTGTCTCCTCGGTCATCTGGCGGCATTCATCGCCGGCGGATGCGCGATCTGTCTTTTCGTAAAGCCACGAGGCCGCACCGGGCCCGACCCACACCGTCGGACCGCCGGTACGCGGCGCTGACTGCACAATCGATTGTGCCATCCGCCCTTTCGAGATGCAAGGGCCAATGCAGGCGCTATGATTCAAGCCGCAACCGGGAGACGGCGGCTTCCATGAAGAAGCGAGGATCCACCATCTACGACCTGGCCGAACTGGCCGGCGTATCGGCTTCGACGATCAGCGCCGTGCTCAACGGCAACTGGCGGCAGCGCCGGATCGCCGAGGCGACGGCCACGAAAGTCCAGCGCCTGGCGGCCAGGCACAAGTACAACGTCAACCGCCAGGCTAGCGGCTTGCGCAAGCGGCGCTCGGGCTTGATCGGCATGATTCTTCCCATGCACGACAACCGCTACTTCGGTCGCATGTCGGAGGTCTTCGAGCGGCTGGCGCGCGAGCGCCTCTGGTACCCTCTGGTCGTCAGCACCTTGCGCGACCCGTCCCTGGAACTGGAGACCGTCGACAAGCTGATCTCCTATCGCATCGAATACCTGGTGGTCGCTGGAGCGACCGATCCCGATTCGGTCAGCCGCCTCTGCAGCAACCATGGCATTGCTCATGTCAACGTCGACCTGCCGGGCACGAAGGCCACGTCGGTCATCAGCGACAACTACTGGGGGGCACAGCAACTCGCGCTCGCCCTCCTGGATCGCTCGTCGCCGGTGCGTGCGCGCCTGCGCAACAAGGCCTACTTCATCGGGGGGATCGCCTCGGACCATGCCACCCGCAGGCGGGCTGAAGGTTTTGCGGACGCCGTCAAGTCCCGCTTTGGCGAGATAGACAGCACGCAGATCGACACCTGCGGCTACGAAGGCGACCTTGCCGAGGCGGCGGTGCGCAAGCTGCACGGTCGGCTTGGCGGGCTTCCCCGAGCGCTCTTCATCAATTCCACGATCGCGTTGGAAGGCGTGGTGCGATTCCTGAAGACGCGTCCGCCGGCCGAGCTGGAGCGTTGCGTGGTCGGTTGCTACGACTGGGATCCCTTTGCCAGCGTGCTGAGCTTCCCGGTACTGATGGTGCGCCAGAATGTGGAGGCGTTGCTCGGAGAAGCATTCCACATCATCGATTCCAGGCTGTTCACCGAAAGGCGAATCATCGAGATCAAGCCCGAGCTGCTGTTCTTGCAGGAGCGGGTACCGGAGGCGACCAGCCAGACGACGGGTAGTGGCGCCACGGCGGACGCGAGGCTGGACTGGGACGCCATCGTCGAACTGCTGAGGTGACCGGAGGGAGGGTCAAGGATCCTGGGATCCAGCGGCCCGGCAACCTCGTGTATACTATACCGATCGGTTAAGCATATCGTCCGTGCCATCCAAGCGCGCAAGCAGGAGTCCATCGTGCCGATCACCGTCACCGCCTTCAAATGGGTACCGCCTTTCGCTCAGGGCAACGTCCGCGACCACCGCATCCGCTGGATGCTGAATGAAGTCGGCTGGCGCTACGAATGCCGCCTGCTCGATTCCGCCGACCAGCTGGATCCGTCGTATCTTGCCGAGCAGCCCTTCGGCCAGGTACCGGTGCTGGAGGAAACGGGGCGGCCGCCGCTTTTCGAAACCGGCGCCATCGTGCTGGACATCGCGCAGCGAGCCGGCCAGCTGTTGCCGGCGGACGAGGGCCAGCGGGCACTGGCGATCAGCTGGCTCTTCGCGGCCCTCAATTCGGTCGAACCATTCCTTTCCAACCTCGCCGAAGTCGATTTCTTCATCGACGATGCCCACCTCAAGGCGGCGCGGCGGCCGGGCGTCGTCAAGGCCGCGTCGCGGCGACTGCAGCAACTGTCAGCGGCGCTCGGCGACCGTGACTACCTCGTCGGCGACTCGTTCACCATCGCCGACTTGATGACCGCCTCGGTCCTCAAGATCGTCGGACACACCGACCTGCTGGACGCCTTTCCCAATCTGGTCGCCTATCGCAACCGGTGTCTCGGGCGCCCGGCTTACCTGAAGGCCGTCGCGGACCAGCGCGCGGAGATCGCGCGACATTCCCCGTCCGACATGAGATACGAACTGCGCCAGGACGCTTGATCTCCCGTTGCCATCATCGCGGCGGTGGAGGCACTACACTTGCGGCACCCACCTCATGGAGCTGCAGGCGGCGCGTCGACCCGCGACGGCGCGCAGGCAATCGAACCTCATGATCGTCCACCTCGTCGACGGCACCTACGAGTTGTTCAGGCACTTCTACGGCCTGCGCCGCTTCAACAAGGGCAAGGACCGGCCGCTCGGCGCCGTTTCCGGTGTGCTGCTGTCGGTGCTGGAGTTGATCGAGCAGGGGGCGACTCACGTCGGCGTCGCCACGGACCATGTCATCGAGTCGTTCCGCAACGACCTGTGGCCGGGATACAAGACCGGCGCGGGCATCGAGCCAGCCCTGCTGGCGCAGTTCCCGCTGCTTGAGGAGGCGCTCGCGATCATGGGCGTCGCGACCTGGCCGATGGTCGAGCTCGAGGCCGACGACGCACTGGCATCGGCGGCTCGCCTCGCGGCTGCGGACCCCACGGTAGAGAAGGTCAGCATCTGGACGCCAGACAAGGACCTCGCCCAGTGCGTTGTCGACGACCGGGTCGTGCAGGTTGATCGCAAGGCCAAGAAGATTCGCAATGCCGCCGCGGTCCGGGAGAAGTTCGGCGTCGTGCCGCAGTTGATTCCCGACCACCTCGCACTGGTTGGCGACACGGCGGACGGCTACCCCGGGATCCAGGGCATCGGCCCGGTTGGTGCCGCACAGCTGTTGAACCGCCACGGCCCGATCGAAACGTTTCCGCCGACGGTGCTGCAAGGCGAGCGCCGCGAGCTGGCGCTGCTGTTCAAGCGATTGGCGACGCTGCGAACCGATGCAAAGCTGTTCGACGACGTGGGAGAACTCGAATGGCGCGGGCCAACCGACCGATTCGGGCAATGGGCGGAGCGCGCGGATGCAACGCGGCTGCTCGAGCGCTGCCTGAAGGCAGCCCCAGCCGCCCGCTAGCGAACCGGCTCGTTGCGACCGTTCCCTGCGCGACCGCCTGCGCTGCCCTCGACCTCGGGTGACGGCTCAATGTCCCTTGCCGAATTCCTCCGGCCGCGGGTCGGGAATGAAGCCATTGCGGTTCGGCATCTGCACCCTCGCAAGGGATTGCCGATCGAGGATCGATCCTGGCGCCACGATGCCTGCCTTGGAAAGGATGTAGGCTGAGACCGCATAGACGTCGTCGTTGCTCATGCTGCCGGGCTCGAGCAGCGGCATCGAACGCTTGATGTAGTCGAACAGGGTCGTCGCATACGGCCAGTAGCTTTCCACGGTCTTCACCGGCCCCTTGACCCCGTCTCGCTGCACCAGGGTGTCCCTGCCTCCGACGAGACGATCGCCCAGCCCTCCCTGGAGCTGATCGCCGTGGCAGGCCACGCACTGGCTTTCGTAGACCGACCTGCCACGCTCGACCGAGCCCGATCCGTCCGGCAAGCCCCTACCGTCCGGCAGCGGCGAGACGAACTGCGCGAGTTCCTCCGGTGTGGGCGACGAACCGAAGCCGAACACCGGCGGATCCTGTGCCTGCAGGTCTGCCGGGGCCAATGCCAACAGGAGAGAGAGCGAGAACGAGGCGATCGCCGCGACATCGAGCGCAACGCCGGCGTTCCGCCCCTGGCCGCTAGTAGTGATGGACATTGCTCACGCTCCCGTTGCTGGATACCTTCCAACTCTGGATACCGTTGAGGTGATAGATCGAGCCCGACGGTCCATTGAGCCCTCGAAGCTCGACCAGTTGCCTGATGGTCGGCTGCACATAACCGGTGTCGTCGGTACAGCGGCTTTGCAGGATCGCTTCACCGCCGTCCCAGTGCCAGGGAAACCTGAATCGGACATGACTGAGCGCAAGAACTGGCGCCTGCAGGCTTGCTTCCTTCCAGCTGTTGCCGCCATCGACGGACACCTCCACCTTGGTGATCGTGCCCCGGCCCGACCAAGCGAGTCCCGTGATTTCCCGGAACCCTTTCGCGGCCAGGACCATCTCGCCGGAGGGCGAAGTGATCACCGACTTGGCCTCCATCTCGAAGGTGAACTGCCGCGCCTTGCCGTCGGGAAGCAGGTCCGTGTATTTCGAAGTCTCCTCGCGCGTCATGAAAGGCATGTCCGCCAATTGCAGCCGCCTGAGCCACTTGATGTGCGTATTGCCTTCGAATCCCGGAACGACCAGGCGCAAGGGATACCCCTGCTCCGGCCTGAGGGCCTCGCCATTCTGGCCATAGGCAACCAGGCAATCCTTCATCGCCTTGTCGATCGGGATGCTGCGTGTCATCGCCGCGCCGTCCGCGCCTTCGGCAAGAAGCCACTTGGCCGAGCCCTCGACGCCGGCCTCCCGCAGCAGCGTCGAGAGTGGCACCCCGGTCCATTCGGATGTCGATGTCAGCCCGTGAGTTCCCTGGACGGATTTCAGCGTCGGCTTGGACCATTCCGTCAGGCCGTTGCCCGAGCATTCGATGAACAGCACTCGGGACACCGACGGGAAGCGCTTGAGGTCCGACATCGACAGCTTGCGCGCCTGCCTGACCATTCCATGGATGTACAGCGAATGGCGGGAAGGATCGATCGTCGCCGTGCCTGCGTGGCTGCGTTCGAAGTGCAGGCCGGACGGGGTGATGATCCCCATGCCGTCCTGCAACGGCGTGAAGGTCCATGACGACTGCGCGGTCGCCGTGGGATAACGCGTCCTCACCTCCGTCTCGAACTGAGACCGGCTGCCGTAGCTCGTGTCGGCAAGCGGAATCCCCTGCGCCTTGCTGGGATCGGACGGTACGGGACGCTCCTCCGAACCGGGCGGTACCGCCGCAGCCGACTGTCGATGGATGGCGGCCATCACCGCAGCGGCAGCCATCGAACCGGCCATGAATCGGCGGCGGTGGCTGCTCGTGCTTTCCGAATCCGAATCGTTCATGGTTGCCTCCATTGCTTCTGGACGGCGCAAAGCGGCTGCTTGCGCCCGATCCAGCGGCGATCAACCGCCCCAGGCCTTGAGATTCAGGAACTCGCGCCGTGTCCGCGGCCCGTGCGTCAGGAAAGTGGGATCCGCCTCCTGTCGATAGCCTTCCCGCTCCAGGGCCACCCGGTCCTTGACGTGCTTCTTCAGCACCTCGGGCGCGATCGAGTAGACCTTGACCGCGTTGAGCCCGAAGACCTTGGCCCGCAGGGCCGGCGTGATCTCCGGATAGCCATGCCGGTCGCGGAATTCCGGGGATATCTGGAAGGTGCGGAAGGCCTGGATCTGGTCCTGGGGCGAGCCGTACCAGATCGAATCGGTTCCCCACAGCACGTTGTCCTCACCTACATGCTTCAGCAGCTTGCCCAGGACGTGAGCAGCGGAGTCCGGATCGCGCATCAGGAAACGCCAGGTCGAGCCCAGTTCGGCATAGACATTGGAACCCGGCTTGACATCGTTCGCCCGCAGGCTGGTGACCAGCGCGTCGATGCCGTCGGTCCGGGTCGGGTCGTACTGCCCCTCGGTCTTTCCTGCAACGAACCCCGAGTGATAGATGAGAAACTTCACGTCGGGATATCGCCTGGCCACCCGTCCGATGTCGGCGCATGTCGAATGCTCGTAGGACTCCCGGCCAAAGGGAAAGCCCTTGTGGATCGCCACGTTCCTGATGCCCAGGCTGCGGGCCTTTTCGATCAGGCGGATGCCGGGCTCGTCATCCATGTGGAAGCCGCGGCCGTCGGGTCCCCATTGCGTGTAGGTCTTCCAGGCGGAGATCCGGTAGCGCGCCGCAAGCTCGTCCATGCCATCCAGGTCCCCGGGCTGGTTCGGATTCACCCGCCCATGAATCAGCAGCCGATGCGTTCCATCGAGCTTCTCGACGATGCGCGCAGTGGACGCCGCCTCCTCGATGGTGAGTGGTTCGTCCTGACGGGTCGATGGCACGAAGGAAAGCACCATCAGGTCGGTATCGGAGTCCATGAAGACATCCTTCACGAACTGGTCCGGCCCGATGCAGTTCAGGTAGTCACGGGCGCCGGGACCGTCATGCGGCCTGCAGCTGCTGCGCTGGGTGTTGGACTGGAAGGGCTTCTCGTCCGGCGGCAGGTTCTTCAGCCAGGCCCCGGTCGGGTTCACGAAATGGCCCTGCACGTCGAAGATGAACTCGCTGCCATCGACCGCCGAGCGGGCAGCGAACAAATCGAGCGGCGCCTCGCCCGGCATCTCGAAGAAGCCGCCGCTGCGGCCGGCGGCCGCGTAGGCCGCATTGAAGCTTGCGAGGGTGCTCGTGACGCCGCACGCCGACACCAGGAAGCTCCTGCGGTCCATGCCCAGCCGCCGGGCTCTCGTGGTCGCCTCCTCCAGCGCGAGCCGATTGGCGCGGCGATGCACTGCCTCGAGGGGCACCGGAGCAAATTCACCGTTGGTCGTGGTATCGAGCTTGACCGGGAGCCTCAGGCCCTCGGGGTCATGGCGGAATCTCATGTCTCCCCCTTGTCATGGAATGCAAAGTCGCCTCACAGGGACGGGGCAAAGGAGCTTCCCCGAGGCATTCGCCGACGCGGATGGATGCCGCTGCCGCGGGCGGCCTCAGGCTTCTCCCGAATGGGCGGCAGGTGGCCGCCAATGGAGAGGATAGGCATGGGAGAGGAGCAGCACAAGAGGCCCATCAAGGCTGCGCATCGGAGGGCGCCACAGCGCGCGGATCGAGGCGGCGCTGCCGCGGGCCAGGCGCCGCACGCAGGTGTGTGTCAAAGCGGCTACCGCACGTGCCGCATTACACTGCGGTGACGCAGAGCGAGGCGCTCGGCCACCCTCACCCTATGGAACCCGGAGAGACAAACATGACCATGCTGGGACGACGCGCAATGCTCGCCCGCGCACTTGCCGCGCCCCTCGCGGCGCGGCTCGCCCTGGGTGCGCCGCTGATCCTGGGCGGCCTGCCCGCCACGGGACAGGCCGCCGATACCTGGCCAACGCGACCGATCCGTTTGCTGGTGGGTTTTGCGCCTGGAGGCAGCTCCGACATCGTGGCGCGGCTGCTCGCGCAGCACATGTCGGCGGCGCTGGGCCAGCCTGTCGTGGTCGAAAACCGACCCGGCGCCGGCGGCATGATCGCCGCCGAGGCGGTTGCCAAGGCTGCGCCGGACGGCT
>JAEZQX010000012.1 GCA_023441105.1 Pseudomonadota bacterium
TCGAATGCGAGCCGCCCGACGACCGCGAAGCGCCGGATGCCGACGCGCTCCTGGTGGCGAGCCTGAAGGGGACGCTGACGGTCTTTCACGAGGAGGAATCGACCGCGCTGCAACGGAGGATTCGCGGCGGGTGGGCCTGGTTCAGGAACCGGGGATTGCGCGACGGCGTCCTCTGGGCGATCGACCGCCTCGCGGGCGACCGGCCGGTGACCGCCGAGGATTCGAGCGCGCTCCAGGAGGGCCTGCGCCTGCTCCGGTTGGCATGGGACGTGAGCTCGCGCGCCGGCGCGGTCCGGCGCCTCGACTACGACCTGGAAGTCACCGACGTCAAGGCACCCGGCCTGGTGCCGGAAGTGGTCCGCGCCTTCGAAGGTGGACAGATCCGCGGCTTGAAGCGGCTGACCTACTCGCGCCGCGGCAATCCGTGGCGCCAACTGATGGAGGTCTCGCTGGAGAAGTTTCCGCTCGCCCGACGCGCCGACGGGATCCTTCGCCTGGACGCCGGCTTTCTCGCCCGCCAGGGTATGCCGCTGATGCGGATCGTCCAGCAGGAGGACCAGCCGACTGCGCTGGTCGATGCGGCCGCGCTCCTGCTTTACCTGATGCGCATGCTCATCCACGTCCACGCCTGGAGCTTCCGTGCTCCGGATGCGCCCCGGCCGCGGAAGATAGAACGGCTGCCTGGGACCGTCCCGGGCCTGCCGCCGCCCATCGTCCACGAATTCCAGGTCGCCGAGCCGCGCGACGGCATTCCGGTGATGGTCCGCCTGACCCACTACCCGGCTGCGGCTGGGCGTCACGGCAAGGGATCGGCTGCATCCGACGACGGCCTTTCGCCGGGGCGTGCTGCCTCGATGCGCACGCCGGTGCTGCTGATCCATGGCTACAGCGCCAGCGGAACGACGTTCGCGCACCATTCGGTCAGGCCGAACCTGGCGAGTGCGCTCTGGGAACGCGGCAAGGACGTCTGGATCGCAGACCTGCGCACCAGCGCCGGAATGCCGCACGCGCGCGCGCCGTGGACTTTCGAGGAGGTCGCCCTTACGGACATTCCGGTGGCGGTCGAGCAGGTCGTGCGGCTGACCGGCGTGGAGAAGATCGACGTCTTCGCCCACTGCGTCGGCTCGGCCATGTTCGGCATGGCGCTTCTCGCGCCCGATCGCACCGAAGTGCCGTCCCAGGACCCTTGCAAGGAGCCGCAGCAAGCTGCAAGGCCGTGCCTGCACGCCAGGATCCGCCGGCTCGCGATGTCGCAGGTCGCGCCGGCCGTGCTCTTCACGCCCGCCAACGTGTTCCGCGCTTATGCCATGCGGTATCTCAAGCATTACCTGCCGCTCACCGACTACGAGTTCAGGCCGTCGCGGACGCCGACCTTGCTGGACCAGCTGATCGATCGACTGCTGGCCACGTTGCCGTATCCGGAGGAGGAGTTCGATCGCGAGAATCCCTTCTGGACACCGTGGCGCCGGACCCCCTGGGTGGGCACGCGTCATCGGATGGACGCCTTGTATGGACGTGACTTCAGCGTCAACAACCTGCCCCAGAGCGTCCTCGATTTCATCGATGACCACTTCGGCCCGCTCAACGTGGACACCGTATCCCAGGCCATCCACTTCGCGCACAACCGGGTGATCACCAATCACACCGGATTCAACGAGTACGTCAATCCGGAGCGGTTGCGCGAGCGCTATACCTTTCCCGTCCTCCATGTGCATGGCAAGGAGAACGGCCTGGTGTCGTGGCGCACGCCCGGTCATTTCCAGAAGGTGCTGAGGGATGCCGGCGAGCGGTTCGATTCAACCACCGCGATGCAGATCCGGATGTACAAGGCCGGCCACCAGGACTCGCTGATCGGGCACGGTGCGGCCAATGTGTTCGAGGACGTGATCCAGTTCCTCGAGAAGGACGATGCACCCCCGGCCAAGGGCGGCAACGAGCCCGCGGGGAAGGCGGAGCTACCCCGTATCACGTTTGCCGCGCAAGTGCCCGCCTATGGCGTGCGGCTTGGCGCAGAAGACGGGGCAGCGGACCGGGTCCATTCTTTCGGTGATCACGGTGGACGCGGCGATGTGATCGAGACCCTGCTCGTGCCCGTGATCGAGCACGGCAACCGCTACCTCCCGATGACCGAAACCGGCCCCGTGGAACCGACCACGGAGAACCTGAAACGGCTGGTGACCTGCGTCCGCGCGGGGGAGGTCTGGACAGCCGCGGAGGCAAGGCGGTGGCGGTTCAATCCTGGGGAGGTCGGAGGGCGAGCCGGCGACGAGAACCTGCTTGTCCTGGCGCTGTACAACCAGTCGGCCAACCTGGGTCCCGCGGAAAGGCTGGCCGACTTTGCGAGCCTCGAGGAGCTGGCGACGGGGCTGGCTGACCAGATCCGAGCGCAGATGCTGGCTGCGGCAGCGGTCGGGGGGGGCGTGCTCGTGCCGATACCCTTTCCGGAAATCATCCGGCGGGTCTTCGATGCGCTTGCCGAATCCGTACGGCAGGTCTTCGAGACCGGGGGCAACGCCAGCATGAGCCAAGGTATCCTGCATCGGCCGAAAGCGCCGCCAAGGCCGCCGCAATCGCGGGAGACCGCCACCTGCTTCGCGCTCGCCAGTTGCCAGTATCCAGGCGGCATGCTGGATCGTACGCCGCCGGGTGTTCCGCACAAGGCGCGCGAAGGGCCTGCCGACGCGTCCTACATGCGGCTGCTCGCGCTTCTCCAGGGGAATCGTCCCGGCCCGGTGCCCACCCAGCTCGTCCTTGCCGGCGACCAGGTCTACGTGGATGCAACCGCCGGACTGTTCGATCCCAAGATCGCGGACGACCGCTTCCGCCTGGCCTACCAGGCAGCGTTCGGGGCGAGAGGACCTCGCCTGGTGCTGTCGCGCCTGCCGGCAGCCATGCGACTGGATGACCACGAGATCGAGGACAACTGGACGGCGCCGCCGCTGAAGCCCAGGATAGGCCGGGAAGACGTCAGGACACTGGGTATCCGCGCCTACCTTCGCAACCAGCGCGACACCGATCCACCCGACGGCCACGCGCCAGTATTGTGGAACGCGGCGGGCGATATCAACGGTTTCCCCTGCTTCTTTGCCGATGCGAGAAGCGAGCGCGGCCATCGGGAGGTCGGAAGAGTGCGATCGGTCCGATCGGTCCGATCGGGCAGTCTGCTGGGGCGCGATCAGGAGCTTGCATTGGACCGATGGCTCGCCGACGCCACCGGAGCGGGTCCGAAGTTTCTCGTATCCGGTTCCATGGTCCTGCCAAGGCGACTCGAAGTCCGGGACGGCGGGGCAGCAGGCGACCGGCGCCCCGGCAACGGCCATCTCAACGCGTCGGCTCTTCGCTCGGATGCCTGGGACGGCTATCCGGCGTCGCTGCACAGGTTGCTGGCAGGTGTCTATAGCCGAGGCCTCGACGACGTGGTGTTCCTCTCCGGCGACGAACACGTTTCCAACGTCACCGAGATCAGGATCGAACGCGAAGGATCATCGAAGGTCGTGGTCGCCCATTCCATCCACAGCTCCGCACTCTACGCACCCTATCCGTTTGCCAACGGGATCGAGGCGGACTTCGCGAACAGGGAGCGTTTCCGCTTTCTCCACGGTGAGCACTCCTACGCCTGTTCCGTGAGCGCCTGGTATCCGATGACAGGCGATGGCTTCGCCACGATCAACGTCGTCCGAAATGCCTCGGATTGGTCGGTGGCAGTTCGCTTCGATCGTGCCGGCTGCGCAAGGAGCGAGCTCATCTGTCGCCAGTTCCAGGTCCGCTCTGACGGTTGACCAGCGCAACAGTCAGCTGCGACGCGACCTCAGCGCGCCCATGGACCCAGTGGATACACGATCTGGCAGAGCGCAGTGGCGCGATGCTTCGAGTCGTCATGTCCTTTGCTGCGATCCTTGACGCGCTAGTTCAATGACTCTAGCATCGAATCGAGCAGCAGACGCGCGCGCCAGCGCGATCGATCTGGCCGCCGCACATTACCAGGAGACATGAGATGACCCAGCCCAGAGACATGGGAGTGCGGCCCGCCCGGCGCAGGTTTGCAGTCGCCGCCGCGGCGACGGTGGCAGCACCCTCCGTCCTCTTGACCCGCAAGGCAGCTGCTGCAGGGCAGGTGATCGTCCGTACGCCCGGTGGTGTGTTCGACGACATCAAGCGCGAGACCATCTACGAACCGTTCCGCAAGGAAACCGGCATCGAAGTGGTCCCGGTGGCGGCCACGAGCGGCAAGCTGATCGCCATGATGAAGTCCGGCGCGAGCGAGCTGGACGTGATCGACACCGGCGACAGCACGCTCCTGGAGCTCGAGCGCGGCAACTACCTGCAGCCGATCGACTACGACGCATTCAAGTACACCAACCCTGCGGATATCGATCCGGTCGTCAAGCGGAAGTTCCAGGTCGGCTGCTTCATCTATGCGATGGTCCTCGGCTTCAATACCAAGGCCATTCCGGTCGGAAGCGAGCCGAAATCGTGGGCCGAGTTCTGGGACCTGAAGAAGTTCCCGCAACGGCGCACCTTTCCCGACATGGCGTCCGGCACCCCGCCCCTCGAGTTTGCGCTGATCGCGGACGGCGTTCCGATGGACAAGCTGTACCCCCTGGATATCGACCGCGCCTTCAAGGCCCTGTCGCGGATACGTTCGGCCATCCCGAAGTTCTGGGATACGGGCGCCCTGTCCTCGACCATGCTGGCCGACAACGAAGTCGCCATGGGTCCCCTGTGGAGCACTCGCGCTGCAGCGGCCGCCGACCAGGGCGCCCCGGTCGCCATCCAGTGGAACCAGAACGCACTGCTGGCGCAGGCCTACGGCATCCCGAAGAACGCGAAGAACCTGGAGAACGCCAAGAAGTACGTCGACTACAGCTCCAGCGCCGAATCGCAGTCGCGTTGGCTCGCCAAGTACAAGGCGATCCCGGTGAACACCAAGGCCTACTCGGCCACCTCCAAGGACCTGATCGACCCGGCGACGAACACGCCGTGGACCCGATCCAAGGGTTTCGTCCTGGATATCGACTGGTGGGCGGACAACCGGCAGGCGGTCGGCAAGTACTGGGCGAAGTGGATCCTGGGTTGAGGGCGTCGCTCGCAAGCGGCCGCCAGGACAAAGCCGCTAGACCGCCGCGCACATGACCGGCCTTTTGGGGGAGCAGGCCAGGGGCGCGATCGAGTTGCGGCAGGTCACCAAGCGATACGGCCAGGAGCGCGTCGTCGACGGTATCAGCGTCCGGATCGCGCCGGGCGAGTTCTTCTCCCTGCTCGGGCCATCGGGTTCCGGCAAGACCACCACGCTGATGATGATCGCCGGCTTCGCGCAGGTGGACGAAGGCAGCATCCTGGTGGACGACGTCGATATCGTCGCCGTGCCGCCGCAGCGGCGCGGCTTCGGCATGGTCTTCCAGAACTATGCGATCTTTCCGCACCTGAACGTGTTCGACAACATCGCGTTCCCGCTGCGCGCCCGCAAAACCCCGGAGGACCAGATCCGGACGCGCGTGAAGGAGGCGCTGGAGCTGGTGCGCCTGGAGCGCTTCGCCGATCGCTTTTC
>JAEZQX010000077.1 GCA_023441105.1 Pseudomonadota bacterium
GGGGCGGACCGGCCACCATCGCCGCCGCCCATCAGGCGCTGGCTGTCCGTTGCGGCTCGGAGGACATCGTCTGGCTCGGCCTGCGCCTGGGGGCCTGTCTCGCCTTGGAGGCTCCCATCCTGGTCGAGCGTGCACCGCGGCGGATCGTGCTGTGGGATCCGGTCACCGACGGCATGCGCTACCTGGAGGCGCTCTCGCGCCAGCATGCCTTCTGGACGCGTCGCCACGGCGTGGCCGACGAGGCGCTCGGCTTCCTGCTGCCGCAGCGGCTGCGGGCGCAGGTCGCCGCCATCGACCTGCCAGCCATGATCGCGGCCACCAGCCAGCCGGTCGCGATGGTGGTGGGTGCCCAGGTCGACGGCGGTGCCCGCCTGGTCGAGGGGATGGCCGCACGCCAGCCGTCGGCAGCGGTCGCGATCACCGGCGAGACGACCGAATGGTGCTCCAACGAAGCCATGGGCACGCAATGGGTGCCGGGCGAAGCGCTCGACCGCTTGCTGGATTTCGTCCGGCCTGACGAGCCGCCCCCGGAGACACGACGATGAAGGAACAGGGCATCCGCTTCGGCAAGGCCGGCCATCTGGCGGGGACGCTGACGCTGGCCGATCCGGCCGGCGACGTCGGCCTGGTGCTGCCGAGCGCCGGTCTGTTGCACCGGATCGGGCCGCACCGCCTGCATGTCCGGCTCGCGCGGCTGGCCGCCTCCCGCGGCGTCTCCAGCATCCGCTTCGACATGCCCGGCATCGGCGACAGCGATGCCGCGCCGGGCCGCGCGCCGTACGCGGAGCAGGAGCTGCAGGCCAGCCGGATGGCGACCGAGGTGCTCGAGCAGTCGGCGGGCTGTCGCCGCTTCATCCTGGCGGGACTGTGCTCCGGGGCCGACAGCGCCTGCCTTGCCGCCTTGCACGACAGCCGCGCCTGCGCGCTGTTCCTGATGGAACCGCACTTCTACCCCGGCCCGCTGTCGGCGCCGTTGCGGATCCTGCGGCGGTTGCGCGAATACGGCCTGCTGCGCGCGGCGATGCGAATCAGGCAGCGGCTGGCCGAGGGCGCCCTGCCCGGCGCGCATCCGGCCGCCGACCAGGACCGCGAGCTGCCGCCGGCACCGGAGTTCGCCGCCGAGCTGGCGACGCTCGAGGCGCGGGGCGTCCACCTGCGGCTGCTCTATGCCGGCAGCGGCATGGGCGTGCTGGATCTCCGGCGCCATCGGCGGCGGGTGTTCGGCAACCTCGCCTCGTCGCCGCGCTTCGCCATCGAGCTGCTGCCGCGGGCCGACCACCTGTTCACGCCCGCCAGCGAGGTGCGGACACTCGAGCAGCAGTTCCTCGCGCTCCTGGATGCGGCCACCGGCGCGAACGTCGCGCCCTCCGCGGACGACGCGATGCCGGCCCGCGCGACCGCCGCCGTCAGCCAGGCGGCTCGGGTGTGACGATGTTGCGGAGGTCGATGAACTTCCATTCCGGCTGCGCACCCATCCGGCCGTTGAACTTGATGTTGAAGGTGAACGGGTCCTGCGTCGGAATGGTCAGCGGATTGCCGTAGATGGGCTGCACGGCATCGAGGTCGTAGCCCATCAGCTGCAACAGCGTCGGAAAGATGTTGTAGTGGCTGGAGCGGTCCTTGTTGCCTGCGAGGTTCGCCCGCCAGTCCAGCGTGCGCATGTCCTTGCCCTGGATCACCGCCAGCGGCACCAGGCCCTCCTCGATCACCGGATCGCCGCCGCAGTGGGTGTTGAGACCCGGGTTGCCGCGCTCGTGCAGGTCCTGGCCATGGTCGGAGGTATAGATGGCCACCGCATTGGAGAAGTCGGTCGCGTTGAACAGCCGCCGGAAGAACTCGCCGACGTTCCAGTGCAAGGTGTTGCGATAGGAATTGCGGTAGAGCTGCCAGTCCTCGGTGCTGCCGCCGAAGCCCCGCCGCAGGCCGGTGTCGCCGACATCGCGGAAACCGCCGCGGGGCAGCACCGGCTGGTGGCGCATGAACGAATCCGGGAACTTGTCGTGCACCGGAAAGTGCGCGCCCATCTTGTTGATCAGGATCAGCTGCGGGATGTCGTCGTTGAGCATCTCGGCGAGCTGAGAAGCCACCGCCATGTCGCGGTCGCGCACCGCCACTTCGTCGAACTGGACGAAGCGGTCGACATCCTTGAGCTCGTGGCTGGTCATCATGTTGTGCAGCCGCCCGTCGGTCCGCTGCGCATCGAGATAGACGGTCTGCAGGCCGACCGCCTTGGCGTACTGCCAGATCGACGGCATGCTGGCGTTGATGTGGATGTAGTCGCTGCGGGTGCCGCCGTGGCGCAACGTCAGGTTGGCGTCGGCGCTGCAGCTCGAGATGGAAGCGGCGTAACCGTAGTTGAAGACGCTGATACCCTCGGGCGGATCGTCGAGCGGCGTCGGCACGCCGTGCTCGGCGTTGAGCGCGAGGTAGTTGCCGCCGATGCTCTCGTCGATGATGTAGACGATGTCATAGTCGATTTTTTCGCCCTGGTGCGGCAGCGTCACCGGCTGGCGCGGCCCGATGTCGGTGGCATGCGCCTCGTAGACGAACAGCTGCAGGTACGCGAGCGCCGTGTACATCACCGGCAGGCCGCGGGCACCGGCGCCGCCGCGCTGGAACAGGACAGCGGTCAGCAGTGCCAGGGCCAGGAACGGCGCCAGCCCCAGCGCCATGCCCAGCATGCGGCGACTGCGCGTCGGGGCGCTGCGGATCCAGGAGGGTCCGGGCCGCAGGCCCATGCCCAGCAGCAGCGTCAGGCCCCATCCGGCGGCCGCCGCGATGCTCGGCCAGTACTGCATGAACGCCTCGTCGATCGCACCGGCAGAGTAGAAGTGCGAGATGAAGATGCTGTAGGTGAGATAGGTGCCGGCGATGCGGATGTAGCTGTCGCAGAAGATGCCGCCGGCGGCGAACAGCGTCGCCGTGAGCCAGCGCAGCATGTCGTTGCGGATGAACGCACCGCCGAGCAGCGCAAGCGCGAGGACGGTGAACAGGCCGACGTAGCTTGCCTGCAGGAAGAAGGCCGACTCCTCGAGATCCGCCAGCCTGTCCAGGTACTGCTCGTATCCCGCCAGCACGTAGAGAACGATCAGAAGAAACTTGACAACGTTCCTCATGGCCATACCGCACCGCCTGATCACAGGCGGACAGTTTGCCACCGCCCGGGCAACGACTCTGTGTCGGATCAATAACTGGCGCCCGCGCAAACGACAATGGCCGGCACGACCCGCTGCTGCGGAATCGCGCCGGCCATCGGCAGTGCGGGTCCGGCGCGGCCCCCGATCAGGGCCTCACCGGTTCGTCCTGCTGGCGGGTGCCTATTTGCGCCAGGCGTCTGCCGGCACCGAGCTCCAGATCTCGAGGTCGTCGAAGAGGGTCTTCGTGACCGGCGAGACGGTGCTGTAGACCATCGCCAGCTTCAGCTGATCGACGCGGGCGCCGCTGGCACCCATCAGCTTGCCGCTGTAGTCGATCAGTTGCTGGCCGTCGATGTGCACCTTGAACTTGCCACCCGGCCGGTTCATCCAGATCTCGACCTTGTGCCAGCCGCTGGCGCTCGAATCCGGCGCCATCACGATCGGCACCGACTTCAACGACGACTGCCAGATCGGCGTGGCGTTGGTCAGCACGTCGCCCTGGGTGTGCCAGTAGAGCTTGCTGCCGTCATAGCGCAGCTGCAGCCGCAGACGGTAGTCGGGCTCGGCCTTGACCTCCCAGAAGATCTGCCAGAAGTTCTGGCCGACGGCCCGGGCGCGATCGAACGTGCCCTGGTCGAACTTCACCCACATGCGCTGGTACATCACCGGCTCGACGCCGGGACGGTATTGCTGCAGGGTGACCTGCTGCACGCCGGTCGACGGGCTCTTGGCCTTGCTGATCAGCGCGAGGGCGCGGGTCGGGTTGCCGTTGCGGCCGGTGACCGACATGATCTGGCCGGTGGCGTAGGAGGACGCAGGCAGCGGCGTGGAGGTACCGACCACCGACAACAGCCAGGTGCGCCATTGCGTCGGCGTGGACCACAGGTTCAGCGGGAAGGCATAGCCGGTGATGTCGCCGCCTTTGGGATACTGGTCGGTGTTGCCATAGGCGGTCGAAGGCGCAAGCGTGACGCCCGATTCGAAGCCCGAGGCGAACTGGCGGCCGGCGGTGGAGACCGCTGCCGCCGTGACCGGCGCAGGCGCCGTGGCTGGCGCCTCGGTAGGCTCCGGTGCCGGTGCCTCGGTAGGTGCCGGTGCCGGCGCCGGTTCAGGCGTCGGGGCGGGGGCCGGGGCAGGTGACGGCGAGGCAGCCCAACGCCGGCTCCACCAGCGAGCCGACTCCTCGATGTTCATCACCTGTCCGAGCTCCGAGGCCTCCGACGAAGCAGTCACATCCGCTGCCGCCGCCACCATGTCGGTGGTCGCGACGCTGTCGTCGGCCGCTTCGGCAAGCGCGGGGTCACCGCCGCCGTCGGACCCGCCGCAACCGGCTACGAGATTCAGAGCCAACGCTGCATGAGCGATCGACAGCACTCTTGATTTTTTCATCTACTACATCCTTGGATTATTTCATCAGCGCCGAACTACGGCGCCGGTCGCGACACTAGCGGCGGGCGTTCCGGAACCGTCGCGGCTTGGCGACCGGTGGTATGTGGAGCACCACCGAACGGTCGCGTGAGGGTGAACAAATGCCTTCGTGCAACGGCTCGCCATGACGGCATCGCGGACGCGGTGCAGCCCGAAAAGTCGGCGTAGCGGGAAAGGCCCAGCGGGAAAGGAACGCGACGCGAATCCTAGCGGCTGGCGGCGGCGTACTTGTACGAAGGATGTGAGTGTCGTAACCAGGACTGACGCCAATGCATCACTGCGTCCCGATCGAGCGGCTTGATGATTCGATTGCTGTAGGGCAATCGCCCCAGCGACCTTAAGGGCTTTGCGCCCCTAGACCTAAGATTGCGGCCGGAGAAACGTTTCTTATTGTTCCAACCGCAGGCGGCGGTAACGGGAACCGCCGGTAACCGCTTACAAAGCTATCGCGGGTTCTTACCAAATAGCAGGAATTGAAGCGAATCCGCGCGGTCGGGGTCCGCCGCGCCTTCTGGGTCCAAGGCAGGCGAACCGCTCAAGCGGCGGCGATCAGCCTGCTGGCGACGATTTCGGCCGGGGTTTCCTGGGTCAGCCGGTGTGCCAGGCCGCTGCCATAGAGCCGGGCAATCGCTTCCCGCGCCTCGTTGAGCATCGGCGGCCGATGGGCAAGGTTGTGGGCGTCGGTGGCCACCACGGCCACCAGCCCCTTGGCCAGCAACTGGTGCGACGCCTGCAGCGCATGCGGACCGAAGCGGCCGATCACGGAGGCGGCCGTCAGTTGCAACAGGCAGCCGCTGTCGACGAACGGCTTGATGCGCATCGGATCGCGCATCACCTCCTTGTTGCGCTCCGGGTGCGCAATCAGCCAGCGCACGCCGCGATCCGCGAAGTAGCGGCACGCCACCTCCGCGCCGGCCGGGATCTGTCCGTCCGGGAATTCGAGCAGCACCACCCGGTCGTCACCGATGGCGCCGACCACCGGCAGGTCCTCGGCACCCAGCAGGTCGAGCGCATCGGGATGCAGCCGGACCTCGCCGCCGAGCACCACCTGCAGGCCGATGCCGGCCTGCTGCAGGCTGTCGCGATAGCTCTCGAAGACCGGCAGGAGGGTCGACAGCCGGTTGTCGAAGTAGCCCGGGTGGATATGCGGCGTAAGGACCGCATGGGTGATGCCGTTGGCAACCGCTGCCGCCGCCAGGGCCAGCCCATCCTGGAGGGTGCGGGCGCCGTCGTCGACGCCGGGAAGGTAATGGCAATGCAGGTCGATCATGCGGATCCAGGGCCGGCGCAGGGGTGCCGATGGACGGGCTGCGGATGCCCGTGGTTGCGCCCATTATGCCAATGCCGGCGCCGTGTCCCTGTTCAGGCTTTCACGATATTGGCCGACCGATGGCGAAAAACATCACGCGTGTCGATGATCAGCCTGGCCGACCGCCGCACCAGTTCGTAGTCGACCGCCGAATGGTCGGTGGCGACCAGCACCGCATCGTAGGTCTCGAGGGTTTCCTCGTCGAGGTTGACGCTGCGCAGGTCGAAGCGATGGCGGCGCATCTTTGGAAAGACCGGCACATGGGGATCGGAGTAGTCCACCAGCGCGCCTTCCTGGCGTAGCTGCTCCATGATCAGGATCGAGGGCGATTCGCGCGGATCGTCCACGTTTCGCTTGTAGGCGATGCCGAGCACCAGGATGCGGCTGCCCTTGATCGAGCGCATGCGGGCGTTGAGCGCTTCGCGCAGCTTGCTCACCACCCACGAAGGCATGGCGCTGTTGATCTCACCCGCCAGCTCGATGAAGCGCGTGTGCACGCCGTACTCGCGGGCCTTCCAGGTCAGGTAGAACGGATCGATGGGAATGCAATGCCCGCCGAGGCCGGGTCCCGGGTAATAGGGAACGAAGCCGAACGGCTTGGTCGACGCCGCCCGGATCACCTCGTGGATGTCGATGTCCATGCGGTCGGCGATCATCTTCATCTCGTTGACCAGCCCGATGTTGACCGACCGGTGGATGTTCTCCAGCAGCTTGGTCATTTCGGCGGCGCGGGTCGAGCTGACCGGCACGACCCGGTCCACCGCCTGGCCATAGAGCGCCACCCCGACCTGCAGGCAATCGCCGGTGATGCCGCCGCAGATCTTGGGGATGGTGCGCGTGCAGAAGCTGGCATTGCCGGGATCCTCGCGCTCCGGCGAGAACACCAGGAAGACGTTGTCACCCACCTGCAGCCCGGGCTGGCGCTCGATGCGCGGCAACAGCTCCTCCTCCGTGGTTCCCGGATAGGTGGTGCTTTCCAGCGACATCACCTGGCCGGCGCGCAGGTGCGGCACGATGGCATCGACGGTGGACAGTACGAAGGAGAGGTCGGGCTCGCGGTGCCGGTCCAGCGGCGTGGGGACGCAGACGATCAGCGCGTCCGCCAGCGACGCCCGCGACATGTCGCTGGTGGCTTCGAAGCCGACGGCGCGCGCCGCGTCGATGTCGGCATCGGCGATGTGCTGGATGTAGCTGCGTCCGCGCGTGAGCGAAGCCACCTTCTCGGGATCGATGTCGAAGCCGATCACCTTGAAGCCGCAGGCCGCGTAGCGCAACACCAGCGGCAGGCCGACATAGCCGAGGCCGAAGATGCCGATCACCGCGGTTCGCGCCTCGATGCGCCGGATCAACTCGTCGCGAATCGCATTGCTTGTCTTGAGGCGCGCCGGCTCGGCGAAACTGACATCTGCATTCATGGCCTTGACCGATGGGAGAAAAATGAAGCGCTTTCCCGTTCTGTCAGCGAGCGCAGGACATTATTGGCCGGCGGGAGGCTGGCCGGAAGGCCACGGGCCGCTGCCGCGCCCCGGTTTGCATCAATTCACATCCGCGGGCAACGGTAGGGAGCCTCCGAGGCGCGCGCAAGGCCGGAAGTCACTTTTTAGCCGCAACCGGCCCCCGCGACGGACCGGCGGCACCGTTCCAGGCTCCGTCGGTCATGGCGCGGCGCAACCGCGGCGCCCCTCTGACTATGCTTCATCCGTCCGGTCAGGCTTCCCTGGCAAAGCAATAGAAGAAGGACGTCCATGAACCCCTGCCGCCGCTGGCTTCGCTTCGCAACGACATCTGCCCTGCTCGCGTGCCTCGCCGCCTGCGGCGGCTCCGACGGCAGCGCGACCGACGGCGCGGCATCGGCAACCGGCGACCGCTTCGCGGTCAGCTCGAGCCCCGGGTTCGATCCAGCCACCAAGGCCGGCAAGCCCGAGCCGTCGCTCCGTCCGGGCGCCGAGGCGCCGCTCGACAGCGCGCCCGACCAGGTATCCAAGCTGCCCGGCATCCGGCTCTTCGCGACTGGCTTCGAGGCGGGCGTGTCCTTCACCAACGACTTCGTCGACAGCCGCTACCAGCATCTCACCGGCGGCGACGCTGCCGGCTACCAGTTCCCGATCACCCTCGGCAGCGCCATCGCCGGCTGGCCGAGCAGGATCAACGCGGAAGTCGGCAATGCCCCGGCACTCGCACCCGACCATTACGCCAGCGCTACGCTGCCCTCGGTCACCGGCCGGGACGGGCTGCCGACCCGGGCGCTGGCCTTGCACAACAAGGCCAAGAGCCGCGCCATCGAAGCGCAGCAGATCTCGCTCGAGAGCGCCGAGCTCGCCAGCGCCCCGGTGGCCTACCAGCGCCTGTGGATCAAGTTCGATGCCGGCACGCTGGCGCGTGCCCGTGCCGTCGGACCGGACCGCTTCTACCAGACGTTCTGGGAAGCCCGCGGCAAAGGCGACTTCTGGCTGCGGCTCAAGCTGCATCTCGATGCGGCGGGCAAGCTCGTCTGGGTCGCCAAAGGCAACGGCCTCGCGGTCGACGGCAGCACCGCGAAAAGCGAGCCGTCGTGGATCACGCGCCTCGACACGGTGCCGGTGACGCTGGCCGATGAAACCGATGCCGCCGGCTGGCACCAGGTCGAGATCTGGCTCGATGCGATCGGCGGCCGCTTCAAGGTGTCGATCGACGGTCATCCGCTGGTCGATCGCGGCGATGTCCGCGCTGCGGGCAACGAGCGCATCGACACCTGGCGCATGATGATGGTCGGCAGCACCGTCGCCCCGATCGCGCGCGTGCTCTTCGACGACCTCGAGTTCTGGAGCGCTCCGCCTGCCGGGGCTTTCCACCATCATTCACAGTGAAGCCGCGAAGCGCTTCGCTGCTCCGTTGGCGCAGGCCGCAGGCCACTCGGCGCACCTCGGGTAGCACCGCGTAGCAAGGCGCTACGCCCTTGCGTAGCGGCCCCGATCACACGCTGCACGCGCAGCGCAATCACGCCAGCGAAGGCGCCGAGAGGACTCGGCACCTGCTGTCTGCACGCGCCTGAAGACACAGGATTTGGCAGACACGTTCCTGCAACCTGTTCATCATTTTCTCGCGCCTCCTGTCCTGGTTCATCGTGCAGAGATGGCCGCAGGCGTCGGCAGTCGCCGGCGCAACACGAGCAGGAGGGCAGGCCGATGTCGCGCGTCATCGCGTTCGCATTCTTCATGGCGCTGGCAGCAGCCGGTTGCTCTTCGCTGCCGCCCGCGCCGCCCAAGGCCGCCACGCCGCACTACGACTACCAGATCGGACCCGGTGATCAACTCGAGATCAACGTGTGGCGCAATCCGGAGCTGTCCGCCCGCGTGCCGGTAAGGCCCGACGGCCGCATCACCTCGCCCTTGATCGAAGACATGGTGGCGGTCGGCAAGACGCCGGCGGAACTCGGTCGCGAGATCGAGGAGCGACTCAAGAAGTACATCCGCGACCCCACGGTCACCGTGCTGGTCAGCCAGTTCGTCGGCAACTCGCAGCACCAGGTGCGCGTCGTCGGACAGGCGGCGAGACCCGCCGCCTTGCCGTACCGCCAGGGCATGACGCTGCTGGACGTGATGATCACCGTCGGCGGCATCACCGAGTTCGCCTCCGGCAACCGGGCGGTGCTGATCCGGCAGGCCGAAGGCAACAAGCAGTACCGCATCCGGCTCACGGACTTGCTGAAGAACGGCGACGTCACCGCCAATGTGGAGGTGGTGCCGGGCGACGTCGTGATGATCCCAGAAGGCATGTTCTAGCCGGAGGCGGCAATGGAAGTCTGGAAGCTGATCACCGGCGCCCTGCCCGCCATCTGGAAGTACCGGCGCTGGGGCTTCCTCACCACGCTGCTGCTGGGCCTGCTCGGGGCCGCCGTGGTGGTGGTCATGCCGGGCGAATACGAGGCGACGGCGCGGGCCTACGTCGACACCCAAAGCATCCTCAAGCCGCTGATGCAGGGCATGACCGTGCAGCCCAATGTCGAGCAGAAGGTGCAGATGATGGCCCGCACGCTGGTAAGCCGGCCCAACCTCGAGCAGGTGGCGAAGGCCGCGCAGCTGGATGAGGATGTGCCGGCCGGCGGCAGCCTCGAGCCGATCCTTTCGCTGCTGGAGAAGAAGATCGTCCTGCGGCCGGCCGGCGGCACCAACTTCTACAGCATTTCGTTTCGCCACCCGTCGCAGGATGCGACGCTCAAGGTGGTCGAGTCGCTGCTCGCCATCTTCGTGCAGTCGACCCAGTCGAATCAGTCCCGGGATACGCGCCAGGCACTGGCCTTCATCGACGAGCAGATCGCGTTGTCGAAGCAGAAGCTCGAGCAGACCGAGAACGCGCTGAAGGACTTCAAGATCGCCAACATCGCCGTCATGCCCAATCTCGCGCAGGACTACGTCGCGAGATCGGCGGAAGCCCAGCGCGAGCAGCAGCAGGCCAAGCTGGAACTGCGCCAGGCGACCAATGCCCGCAACGCCCTCCAGAAGCGGCTCGCCGGGGTGACGGAAAGCTATGCCTCGAGCGAACCGGTCGGGCCGAACAGCATCCGGCCGCCCACCGAAACCGAATCCCGCCTGCAGGCTGCGCGTTCGCGGCTCGATGATTTCCTCACCCGCTATACCGATGTGCATCCGGATGTCGTCAACACCCGGCGTGTCGTCGCCGAGCTGGAGGTGCAGCTGCAACGGGAACGCTCGGGCGTCAAGCCGGAAGGTGGCCGAAGCCCGCCCATGGTGCCGAACCGGCTGCATCAGGAGCTGTCGGTCGCGCTGGCGGATTCGGAGGCGCGGGTTGCATCGCTCAGCGCCCGCGCCGCGGAGGCCGAGATCCGGATGGCCCAGAACCGGGAGCTGTCGAAGACCATCCCGAAGGTCGAGGCGATGTTCACCCAGCTCAACCGGGACTATGCCTCCAACAAGCAGAACTACGAGCAGCTGCTGACGCGGCGCGCCTCGGCGCAGATGGCCGAGAGCATGGAGCAATCCGGCGCCAAGGAGTTCCGGATCGTGGATCCGCCGCGGGTTTCCCCCAAGCCGGTCAAGCCGAACCGGCCGTTGCTGCTGCTGGCGGTGTGCTTCGGCTCCATCGGCGCCGGCCTCGCGGTCGCCTACCTGCTTCACCTGCGGGCGCCGTCGTACTTCGACAAGGCCAGCCTGCAGGATGCGCTGTCCCTCCCGGTGCTCGGCGCGATCACCTTCGTGCACGACCGCCGTTCGCGCGCCAGCAAGCGACGCCGCATCGCCGCCTACACCGCCGGCCTCACGGTCTACACCCTCGCCTTCGTCGCCGGCGTGGGCTACTACATGTTCGAGCACCGGCTGAAGGAAATGCTGACGCTTCGCGGCGGGCCGGTCGTGCAGGCCAGCGCACAGGACACAGGCGCGCAGCGATGAGCCTCATCGAAGATGCAGTCGCCAGGCTCGAGCAGGGTCGCCAGCAGGGCACCGCCGCCGGGGCGCCGGCCGACGGCACCGGTGTCGTCTACACGCTCAAGCCCACCCCGGTCCAGGATGCGGAGCGGCTATCCGCCATCGCCAATGTCCTGCCCGCCGCCAACGGCCCGATGCTCGCTCCCGCCTTATTCGGCGGCACCCTGGTCCTGCCGGAGGCGAAGCTCAAGGCTGCGGGTCTGCTCACGCCGGCATCACGGGCCAACGCAACCGGCCACGAATTCCGCAACCTCAAGGCGCCCATCCTGGAGAAGGCCTTCGCCCCGCGGGACCGGCAGGTGCGCAATGCCCGGCGCGTCGTGGTCACCAGTGCGGTCGCAGGCGAAGGCAAGACGTTCTGCGCCATCAATCTTGCCATCAGCATCGCCGTTGCTGGGAATCGTTCGGTGCTGCTGATCGATGCCGACGTGGCACAGCCGTCGGTGGCCGAGAAGCTCGGCCTCGAACCCGGGCCAGGCCTCATCGACCTGCTCACACGGCGCGAGCACGATCATCGCAAGCTGATCCTGCAGACCGACCTGCCGGGACTCGCGGTGCTGCCGGCGGGACGGCACGAGGCGCATGCCGGTGAATACCTCGCCACCAACGAGATGACGTCCCTGCTGGAGCGACTGTCGGCGGAGCTCCCGCAGTACCTGTTCGTCATCGACACGCCACCGCTGCTGGCGGTCACCGAAACCCGGACGCTGGTCCAGCAGGCCGGCCAGACCCTGCTGGTGGTAGCCGCGGGCGTCACCACCCGGACCCTGCTGGATTCAGCCCTGGCAACCATCGCCGGTGCCGGCGACCTCAGCCTGGTGCTCAACAAGCTGCCCGAAGGCAGCTCCGGCTTCGATGCGTACTATGAGTACTAGCACGAGCGCTCGAGCATGAGCCCGCCGCCCGGCCGCCCGAAGCTTCGGTCCGTCCATGCCCGCGCAGGCGGGCATGGAGCCGCGGACCTCAGCCCGCTCGGCGGGAAGGCGCGCAGCGCCAAGCGTGCACTACTGAGCGGATGGCGCCGGATCGGCGGCACGCTGTCGTTCGCGGCGGCGGCCTGCGCGCTCGCAGCCGGCAGTGCCTGGGCGCAGCAGGCACAGCCCCAGCCGACGCCGGAGGCCATCGACCGCGGGGTGGTGGGCGGAGCTCGCCCCCAGACCACGGACACGCCGCTGCCGGCGGCCGAGATCATTCCGCGGCGCACTGCCAGCCTCGACTTCGGGGTTGCGATGGAGGCCCTGTTCAGCGACAACTTCGTCCTTGGCGGAGAAGACCGCGAAGCCTCGGGCCGCTCGCTGGAGCTCTCACCCTATGTGCAAGGCTTCCTGCGCACGGCCAAGTCGCAAGGCGTCATGTCGCTGCGCCTGCGCGGGCTGTGGTACGACACCCAGGGCACGAGCGACACCAACCTCAGCCCGGAGGTCAAGGCCAGCGGCGATTTCTCCATCAACGGCGACAGCTTGCGGATTGCCGGCAGCTCCTATGTCTTCAGGAACGCGCCCTCGCCGTTCTCGGCCACCCCGATCGATCCGGCCGCGCGCGCTGCGGAGACCAACCTCTACCGCGAGTACACCGTTTCGCCGTATTCGCTGGGAACCGTGGGACGCGCCGACTACGAGCTGCGCTACCGCGCCAGCTCCGTCGACACCGGTGGCATCACCCCCGGCAGCGTCAGCCAGCAGGTGGCGGGCGGACTGGCCAGCAGCCGCGAGGCGGCTGCCTCCACCCTCGGCTGGTCCGCCAATGGGGATGTGGAGCGGGTCGATTTCGAGGACGACACCAACCTCAACCGCAACTACGCGGAGGTGCTTGCCTACTATCGCGTCGTGCCGACGCTGCGGCTCGGCGCCGGCATCAATCACGCCCGCGTGGATGTCCTGCGCAACGCCGACGGCGACGACAGCGGCTACGGCCCCGCCGCCTTCCTCAGCTGGCGGCCAACCACCCGCACCGCGCTGACGGCCAAGTGGGCCGACACCTACTACGGTACTGAATCATCCCTGAATTTCACGCATCGCCGCGCCCGCTGGCTGCTCGGTCTCGCCTATGTCCGGTCGCTGCAGACGGGCTCCGAGGCGAGCCTGCTCTATCTCGATCCGGTCCGCATCTTCCAGCTGTCGGATGCCAGCGCCAACGAGGGCGCATTGCTGGTGCAGAGTCTCGCGGAACGGCGGGTGGCGAGCGGCGCCGGCCGCGACCTCGCATTCGGGCAGACCGGCAGCCGGCTGGTGTTCTCGGAGAACCTGGTCGCCTCGCTGGCGCTGAACGGGGCCAGGAACTCGCTGGTGCTGTCGGTGTTCCAGAACGACCAGCAGCCCGTCCAGTCCGAGCTGAGCACGGCGGGCGAATTTGACCTGCTGCAGCGAGGCATCACGCTCGACACGGATCACCGGCTCACGCAGTCCAGCGCCGTGTTCCTCTCCACGCAATACATCCGCTCCGAATCGGATGACACCGGACAGGACGCGCGGCTCGCGTCCCTGGCCATCGGCTGGCGCATGAATGTGACGCGGCATGCTTCATTCACCGTCACCGCCCGGACCAGCCGGCAGACCAGCGAAGGCGCCACGCCGAGCAACGAATATCGCGAGAACGCCGCCTACGTCACCGTCGACTACAGGTTTTAGCATGTACGAAGCATTCTTTGGACTGAGCGGCAAGCCGTTCCAGCTCAATCCCGATCCCGGCTTCTATTTCGAAAGCCGGGGACACCGACGCGCGCGCGCCTACCTCGAGTACGGCTTGCACCAGGGTGAGGGCTTCATCGTCATCACCGGTGAAGTCGGCGCCGGCAAGACCACCTTGCTGCGCAGCGTGCTCGAACGGCTGCCGTCGGATTCGGTGGTCGCCACGCAGATCGTCAGCACCCAGGTCGATGCCGACGACATGCTGCGCCTGGTCGCCCAGGGCTTCGGACTCGCCACCGCCGGCGCCGACAAGTCGACGCTGCTCACCGAGCTGCGCCGGCACTGCCTGCATGAATTCGAACGCGGCCGGAAGGCGCTGCTGATCGTCGACGAGGCGCAGAACCTGCCGCCGCGGGCGGTGGAGGAGCTGCGCATGCTCTCCAACTTCCAGATCGGCAACCGCTCGCTGGTGCAAAGCTTCCTGGTCGGGCAGCCCGAGCTCCGGCAGATGCTGCAGGATCCGCAGATGCGGCAGCTGAAGCAACGCATCATCGCCTCGTACCATCTCGGGCCGATGGACGCGGAAGAGTCCCGCGGCTACATCGAGCACCGGCTGCGGCACGTCGGCTGGAACCAGGATCCGTCATTCGACGACGCGGCGTTCCAGCGCATCCACGCCGCCACCGACGGGATCCCCCGCCGCATGAACGGCCTGTGCGACCGCCTGCTGCTGTCCTGCTACCTGGCGGCAGGCCACGAGATAACCGAGGCCCTGGTGCACTCGGTGTCGCAGGAGATGGCGGACGAGCTCGATCCGGTGCTGTCCGGCGACGAGCAGGACGCGCGCCATGCACGGCCCGAGCGGCCGGTCCCGCCGCCGCTGTCCACGGCGCGCATCGCGCCGATGCTGGGCGGCCAGGCCGCGGCGGCCCGTGGTCGCCTGCTGGCGGACGCGCCGTCCATCGACGAGCGGCTCGAGGAGCTGGAGGAGCGGATCGCGTTTCTCGAGGCGCGGCAGCTGAGCCTGCAGGCGCGCATCAGGAAGCTCTCGAAGCATGGCGAGCGGCCGGAGCTCGACCTCGACTCGGCCTCCGAATCACACTGACCATCGCTCGAGACCAACGCCGGCAGATCCGCGGCACGGCATTGATGATCTTGGTTTCCGCGTCGCAACTTTCGCAGCCCCCGGCAGGTACGCTTGCTATCGATAGCTCGATCCCCTGCCCACCGCGCAACGCCTTTCACGAGGATCGTCCATGGAATCGACGCGACCGCCGTCGCCGCATGCCGCATCCTGCGCCGGTGACCGCATGCCGCCGATGCTGGGTCACTGGCTGACGGCAGCTGCCGCAGCATTCCCGGAACGCCCGGCATTGCAATGGCAGCGGGAAACGCTGGACTATCGCGCGCTCGCCGCGCGAACGAGGGAGCTCGCCGGCAAGCTGGCAGCCGCCGGCATCCGGCCGGGTGACCGGGTGGCTATCGCCGCCACCCGTTCGCCGGACACCATCATCGCCATCCTCGCTGCCGTCGAGGTCGGCGTCGGCTACGTGCCGCTGGACCTCGGCTATCCCGCCGACCGTCTCGCCGCCATGCTGGCCGAAGCCCGGCCGCGCGCGGTGCTCGGCGAGCAGGCAGCGCTCGCGGCACTGGCTCGCGCCGTCGGCGCGTTTCCCACCATCGAGGATCCCGCAGCGCCGGCGGGCGAGCCCGCTGCCTCGAGCAGCCTCGCCTATGTCCTCTTCACGTCAGGATCCACCGGCACGCCCAAGGGCGTGGCGATGGGCACGTTGCCGCTGAGGCACCTCATCGCCTGGCACGCGGCGCACCCTCGCCTCGGCCAGGCGGCGCGGGTGCTCCAGTTCGCGCCGCTGTCCTTCGACGTCCACTTCCAGGAGATCTTCTCCACCCTCGCCTGCGCCGGCACGCTGGTCCTCATCAAGGAGCAAGCCCGGCGCGATCCGTCGCAGCTTCACGCGGCGCTGGCGAGCCAGCGCATCGAGCGGCTGTTCGTTCCCTACGTCGCCCTGCAGATGGTCGCCGACGCATCGCTGGAGGCGGTCCTGCCGGCATTGCGCGACGTTATCAGCGCCGGCGAGCAGTTGCAGGTCACGCCGTCGATCCGCTCGCTGTTCCTGCGGCTGCCGGAGGCGCAGCTTCACAACCACTACGGCCCCACCGAGAGCCATGTGGTGACTGCGCACGAGCTCGCCGGCAACGCCGCATCATGGCCGGATGTGCCCGCTATCGGCAGGCCGCTGCCTCACGTGCGTCTGGCGCTTCGGCATTCCGACGGCCGCATCGACGGCCCGGAGGCCGGACCGTGCGCCGAGCCGGCGGAGCTCCTGATCGGCGGCGATACATTGGCCGAGGGCTATCTCGGCCGGCCGGACCTCACCGCCGAACGATTCCTCGAATCGTTGCCCGGCCTGCCCGGCCGCTGGTATGCAACCGGCGACCTCGCCACGCGCACTGCCGATGGCGTGCTCACCTACTTCGGCCGTGCCGACCAGCAGGTCAAGATCGACGGGTTCCGCGTCGAGCCGGCGGAGATCGAGCTGGCGCTGATGGCCTGCGACGGCATTCGCGAGGCCGTCGTCACCGCGCCGGAGATAACGGGCGCAGGCAAGCTGCTGGTGGCGCACCTGGTCTGCCGTCCGGGCGCGGCGGACGACGAGCCGGCACTGGCGTCGGGGGGGGGGGGCGG
>JAEZQX010000099.1 GCA_023441105.1 Pseudomonadota bacterium
CCGGCGGCGAGAATCCCGGCGACACCCGCATGCTTGACTAGTGAACGACGATCCATTGTTCTCCTCCTGGTATGGTTGGTCGTTGCCGTGGAAACAAAAGGTCAGCCGTGATCGGCACTTGTTCTTACTGCGCAGCATCTCGCTCCAACGCTCGCCGCACCCGCGACATCGGGTCTTCTTCGCCCGCTGCGCCTTTGTCTTCGGCCGGTGCAGCCGATCCCGATCCGAACCGCCTCATGGGATCCGCGTCCGGGTCTCCGTAGCCACCGCGCTCGGGCACTATCGTCAGGCCTTCCGGACCCATCTGCACGGGCTTGTCCAGCCGGTCCGTCACCAGCTCGGGAAATCGGAGCAGAACTGCCACCATCACCAGCTGGAGAATCACGAAGTTGACGGATCCCCGGTAGATCTGTGCGGTACTGACGGCCCGGATAGGTCGCTTCGTCACCGCATCGATGTAGTCCCGCGAAGCAGCCACGCTTCTCACGAAGAAAAGCGCGAAACCGAAGGGGGGCGTCAGGTAGGAAGTCTGGAGCGTCATCGCGATCGTCACGCCGAACCAGACCAGGTCGATCCCCATCTTCTCGGCAACCGGCACCAGGAGCGGGACGACGATGAAGGCGATCTCGAAGAAGTCCAGGAAGCAGCCCAGCACGAAAACAAGGAAATTGACGGCCACGAGAAAGCCAATCTGCCCGCCGGGGAGACCGTCGAACAGGTGCTCGACCCAGACATGGCCGTCCACGGCATTGAAGGTGAAGCTGAAGACGGTGGCACCGATCAGGATGAAGATGACGAAACTGGTCAACTGTGCGGTCTGGTCCAACGCCCTGGTCAGCATGCCGAGGTCCTTCAGCCGTCCGCGCATGCCAGCCATCACGAGCGCGCCGACCGCTCCCATCGCGCCGCCCTCCGTGGGGGTTGCGATGCCGAGGAAGATGGTGCCGAGGACCAGGAAGATCAGCACCAGGGGCGGGATCAGCAACAGGGTGACGCGCCGGGACAGCTTCGAGAGCCAATCGAGTCCCAGGAGACGGTCGATGAACGCCAGGGCCATGGCGACCGTCGCCCCGGCCGTGATCGAAAGGATGATGATTTCATCGGCAGGCGCAGGCGCGGACCGACCCATGATCGGATTGACGATGCTGTCATGTAGGCCTGCCCAGCCGAGTCCGCCGGCGGTGGCAAGGGCAGCCATGACCAGCAAGGAGCGGTGACCACTTGCGCCGCCGGCTTCGCCGTAGATCCGAGCCTCGGGTGGCAGCGCAGGCACCCAGGCCGGGCGAATCACCGCTACCGAGATGACGTAGATCACATACAACCCGACCAGGAGGAGTCCAGGTACCAGTGCGCCGGCGTACATGTCGCCGACCGACCGACCCATCTGATCTGCCAGCACGATCAGGACCACCGAGGGTGGAATCGCCTGCGCCAGCACGCCCGAGGCCATGATCACCCCCGTCGCCATGCTCCGGTTGTAGCCGTAGCGCAGCATCACCGGGAGCGAGATCAGCCCCATCGACACCACCGCCGCGGACACCACGCCCGTTGTCGCCGCGAGCAGGGCCCCCACCACCACCACGGCAAGGGCAAGGCCACCGCGCAAGGGTCCGAACACCTGGCCGATCGTTTCCAGCAGATCTTCGGCGATGCCGCTCTCCTGCAGGACGATGCCCATGAATGTAAAGAACGGCACGGCAAGAAGCGTGTCGTTCTGCATGATGCCGAAGATGCGAAGCGGAAGCGCCTGGAACAGCACCAGGGGAAAAAGGCCCAGGAGAATGCCCAGCACCCCGAACGACAGGCCGGTCGCCGCCAGGCCGAATGCCACGGGGAATCCGGTCAGCAGGAACACGAGCAGACCGGCGAACAGCAATGGGACGAACTGGGTCGCCAGCAGTTCCATCAGCGTCCGTCCTCTTGATCGGGCAGGCGGGCAGGTGGATCAACCGGCGGAGCCCCAGACCGATCCTGCGAAGCACTTTCCGGAGAAGCAAGCAAGACGGAAGGCAGCAAGCCCCGCAGGAAGGCAACGTGCTTGATCAGTTCCGAAAGACACTGGAGCAGAAGCAAGGCCATCCCCAGCGGCACCAAGGCATAGACCGGCCACCGCAGGAGACCGCCGGCATTGGCGGACGTCTCGTCGGTATGGAACGCCTCCAGGACCAGCGGCAGCGACAGCTGGACCAGCAACCAGCAGAACGGCACGGCAAAGAAGACAATGCCGGCGATGTCGATCCACGATCTGGCCCTTGGCGAAAGCCGCACCGAGACGAAATCGATCCGGACATGCGCATTCTTGAGAAGCGCATAGGCGGCGCACAAAAGGAACACGGCGGCGAACAGGTACCACTGGATCTCGAGCAGTGCGTTCGAGCTGGTGTGGAAAGCCTTGCGCACCACGGCGTTGCCCGCGCTAATCAGCACCGCAGCCAGGATCAGCCAGCGCACCGACCTGCCGACCAGCAGATTGAGCCTATCCACCAGTCGTGAAGCAGCGAGCAGCGTCTGCATCATGATGCGGCGATCTCCGCAATGGTTGGTGTCATCGCAGGCTCTGCATGATCCGGGCGATCAGTTCGTCGCACCTGGACTGGGCCACCCAGCGCGCAACCACCACCAGCCCGTGTTCCGGGTCCGCCCAGACCAGATGGTGCCCGCCGCCGATGGCAAAGAGGCTGGTTGCGGGCGCGGACGGATACAACCCTCGCGCCGTATTCAGCCACCAGAGAAATCCGTAGAGCGGGTTCGCTGCCGGGGGCTGGGCGAGGGTCCTGATCCAGTTCCTCGAGATCAGCTGCCGGCCATCCCAATTCCCCTGGTTCTGGACCAGGAGGCCGACGCGTGCGTGGTCACGCGTCGAGATGAACAACCCGCCGCCCCAGTGTCCACCCCCCGACACCGACACCATTCGTCGCCCCCCCACGGCGACGACCGAATCGGCGTAGCCATGCCACTCCCAGTCCTGGGAAGCGCCGATCGGATCCATCAGCCGTGTGCGCAGCACATCGGGCAGGGGCTCACGGAATACGTGCAGCAACGACAACGACAGGCGGTTGACCCGGACATCGTTGTACTCCCAGCGCGATCCTGCCGGTTCAGGATCGCGTATCGCCGCAGGCCCGCGCGGGTTGTCGCCGGAGCCGAAGCGCCGGTTGTGATCGACGCTGTCGGGGAGCCCCCAGAGCGTGCCTCGCCACTCGCTGGTCTGCTGCAGCAGGTGACGCCAGGTGATGGGCCGGTTCTGGTCGCTGCTGAACCCGCTGTCTTCCGGCGGCATGTACTGGGCAACGGGATCATCGACGGAGCCGATCCGGCCCTCATCAAGTGCGATGCCGGCAAGCAACCCCAGATAGCTCTTGGCCGCGGAGAAGGTGGTGTCCGGGCGGGCGGTGTCGCCCCACTCGGCCAGCAGTTGGCCGTACCTGAGGATCAGGCCACTCGCCCCTCCCCGAGGCCGCACCACCCCGAGAGGCTTGTCATGCGGAGGCTGATCCTCCACGTAAGCATTGCCGACGTAGCGCCCGTCGTCGAGAAACAGGCTGCGCGGCCAATCCGATTCGCTCGCCTTGGCGAAATCGACAGCTTCCTGCAGCGCTTGCGCGCTCATCCCGGCGTCCTCCGGCGCCAGCCGAACCCACCCATGGGGCGGCGGAAAACGGGTGTTCATGACGCGGCTGGCCGCGCAGGATCGGAGCTCGCGGACTTCGCGGGGGCTCGCGGCTCGATCGGGGCGCGCGGCGACACATCCAGGACCTGCTCGAGGAACGCCCCGATCGCGAGAAGGCGAGCGTCGCTCCTGGCGGGACCGATCACCTGCACGCCCACCGGCAGTCCCTCGCGCGTGAATCCGCACGGCAGGGCAAGGACCGGGCAGCCGGTCACGGAGATGGCACAGGTCATGACCAGCCAGCCAAGGTAGTCCCCAAGCGGCACGCCGTTGAGCTCCGGCACGAAGCGCTCTTCCACCCTGACCGGCGGGCACAGAACCGCCGGACAGATCAGGACGTCGTATCGCTCGAAGAACCGGGCAACCCGCCGGACCAGCTCGCCGTGGGCCAGTTCGGCCGACACGACTTCATTGATCGTCAGGCCCAAACCGAATTCGGCATTCGCGATCACGTCCGGCTTGAGCCTGTGGCGCTCCTTCTCCAGCAACGTCCTCATGTTGCCGGCGAATGCAACACCGCGTAGCGTCCGGAAGATGGAGACCGCGTCCTGCAGATCCGGGCAGGCCTCCTCGACGTCGCAACCCGCGCCTGCCAGCTTTTCCCCGAGCAACCCGAACAGGCGAGCAACTTCCGGTGCCACCGTGGGCGCGATGCCCAGATCCAGGCTGAGCGCGGTCAGCTTCGGGCGATACGGGTTCGCAGCCGCCCGGATGAAACTGCCCGGTACGATCGGGGTGCTGAGCGGATCGAGCGGATGTCGACCCGCCTCGCACTCCAGCATCAGCGCGCAGTCCGCGACGTTCCGCGCGAGCGGGCCTTCCACATTGAGCGGCGAATAAGGCTGCTTCTGCACCCGAGGAACCGTTCCAGCCGTCGGCCTCAGTCCGACAAGGGAGCAGAAGCTGGCCGGCGTCCGGATGCTGCCGCCGAAATCATTGCCGGTGCCAAGCCAGACTTGCCCGGCAGCCAACGCGGCGCCCGTGCCCCCGGACGACCCACCCGGCGTGTGATCGGTATTCCAGGGATTGCGGGTAATGCCGAACACTTCATTGAACGTATTGCCGCCCGCCGCGAACTCCGGAATGTTGCTCTTGCCGACGACGAGGGCACCATTCGATTCCAGTCGCTGCACCACGACATCCGATTCCGGCGAGACATGGTCGGCGAATATCGGCGAACCGAATGTGCAGCGCACGCCCTGCACCTCCACGTTGTCCTTCACCACGATCGGCAGCCCGTGCAGAAAGTGCGCCGGCGGATCCG
>JAEZQX010000326.1 GCA_023441105.1 Pseudomonadota bacterium
GGCGCGCAGCGGCCCGGCGACCAGGCGCCGACCGGCACCGACACCCGCAAGCGATGAACGACATGCCGCCCGCCGCCGCGCTGCTGCCCGACTGGCTGACCCGCGACGACACCGGCCGGCTGCACGCCGACGGAATCCCCCTCGAGTCGCTGGCGCAGCAGTTCGGCACGCCGCTCTACGTTTATTCGCGCCGCCACATCGAGTCGACCCTCGCGCAGTTCCGCCAGGCGGTGAAGGGGCGCAAGGCGACCATCTGCTATGCGCTCAAGGCCAACAGCAACCTCGCCATCATCGAGCTGATGGGACGGCTCGGCTGCGGCTTCGACATCGTCTCGGGCGGCGAGCTCGAGCGCGTGGTCGCCGCCGGCTGCGATCCGACGCAGGTGCTGTTCTCCGGCGTGGGCAAGTCGGCGGCCGAAATGACCCGGGCGCTCGAACTCGGGGTTCGCTGCTTCAACGTCGAATCGCTGGCGGAGCTGGAGCGCCTCGACCAGGTGGCCGCCAGCGTCGGCCGGATCGCGCCGGTATCGATCCGCGTCAACCCCGACGTCGATGCCGCCACCCACCCGTACATCTCCACCGGGCTGCGGGAGAACAAGTTCGGCATCGCCTGCGAAGAGGCGCTGCCGGTCTATCGTCGCGCGGCGGAGCTGGCGCATATCGAGGTGAACGGGATCGACTGCCATATCGGTTCGCAGATCACCGACATCGCGCCGTTCCTGGCTGCGCTCGATCGGGTGCTGGCGCTGGTCGACCAGCTCCAGCGGTCCGGTGTCGAGATCCGGCACCTCGATCTCGGCGGCGGCCTCGGCATCCGCTACCGCGACGAAGTGCCGCCGGATCCGATGGCGCTGATGACCGCCATCTTCAACCGCATCGACCAGTGGAGCAGCGGTGAGCCGCCGGAAGTGATGTTCGAATTCGGCCGCGCGCTGGTCGGCAATGCCGGCTTGCTGCTGACCCGCGTCGAATATCTCAAGCGCAACTACGACAAGCATTTCGCGATCGTCGATGCGGCGATGAACGACCTGATCAGGCCGTCGCTGTACGATGCCTACCACCGCATCGAACCGGTCGACCTGCGTGCCGGCCCGGTGCGCAGCTTCGATATCGTCGGTCCGATCTGCGAATCCGGCGACTGGCTCGGCCGCGACCGGGAGCTGGCGATCGAGCAGGGTGACCTGCTGGCGATCCTGTCGGCCGGCGCCTATGGCGCCACCATGAGCTCCAACTACAACAGCCGCCCGCGGGCGGCCGAAGTCCTGATCGACGGCGGCACCGCCTACCCGGTGCGCATGCGCGAGACCGTGGCGGACCTGCTGGCTGCCGAGCGCCGCCTCCGGCGCTGAGCCGGCGTCACTGCGGTCGCTTCAGGAGCGGGCCGCCCCGGTGGCCGCCGCTTGCTTGCGGGATCGCATCGCCCGCTGCCATGCCGGCTGCAGCAGTCTGAACAGGAGCAACACGGCCACGATGCCGGCATACAGCCACGGCTCGGAAAGGTCGTTCTTGTCCTCCTTCAGCCACCAGAAGTGGACGACGCCGAGGATCACGATGGCGTACACCAGCCGGTGCAGCCGACTCCAGCGGCGCCCGAGGCGCCGCATCATGCGATCGGTGGACGTGATAGCCAGCGGCACCAGCAGCACGAAGGCCGCGAAGCCCACGGTGATGAACGGCCGCTTCCAGATGTCCTTGACGATCTCCTCGAGCGAGAACCACTGGTCGAACCAGACATAGGTCAGCAGGTGCGCGCAGGCATAGAAGAAGGCGAACAGCCCCAGCATGCGTCGCAGGCGGATCAGCTGCTGCCAGCCGGTCAGACGCCGCAGCGGCGTCACCGCCAGGGTGATGCAGAGAAAGGTCAGCGTCCAGAAGCCGGTCGAATGGGTGATGAACTCGATCGGATTGGCCCCCAGGTTGCCCTGGAACCCGAGGACGAACAGGCGCAGGAAGGGGACCAGGGAGAGGACGAAGATTGCGGTCTTCCACCAGGCGATCGATCCCACGATGCCCCGTTCAGAAGTGCTTGCGCAGGTCCATGCCGGCGTAGAGCTGGCCGACCTGTTCCGCATAACCGTTGAACATCAGCGTCTTGCGCTTGCGCTGCAGGAAGCCGTCCTCGCCGATCCGCCGCTCGGTTGCCTGCGACCAGCGCGGATGGTCGACCTCGGGATTGACGTTGGAATAGAAGCCGTACTCCGACGGCCCGGCCCGCCCCCAGCTGGTCAGCGGCTGCTTTTCGGTGAAGCGGATCTTCACGATGGACTTGCCGGATTTGAAGCCGTACTTCCACGGCACCGTCACCCGGATCGGCGCGCCGTTCTGGTTGGGCAGCACGCTGCCGTACATGCCGAAGGTCAGCAGGCTCAGCGGATGCATCGCCTCGTCCATCCGCAGCCCCTCCAGGTACGGCCAGCCCAGCACGCCGGACCGCAGGCCCGGCATCTGCTTCGGATCGGCCAGGGTGATGAACTCGACGTACTTCGCGTTGCCGGTCGGCTCGACGCGCCTGATCAGCTCCGACAGCGGATACCCCACCCAGGGGATCACCATCGACCAGCCTTCGACGCAACGCATCCGGTAGATGCGCTCCTCCTGCGGCGCCAGCCGCAGCAGCTCGTCGATGTCGAAGGTCTTCGGCTTGGCGATCTCGCCTTCCACGACCACCGTCCAGGGACGGGGGTGCAGGCTGCCGGCAAAGCGCGCGGGATCGGACTTGTCGGTGCCGAACTCGTAGAAGTTGTTGTAGGTGGTCGCGTCCTCGAAGCTGGTCGTCCGCTCCATGGTGGACAGCGGGCTCGGCTTGCCGGGCAGCTTGGCCAGCTCGCCCAGGGCTGCCGAAGCGCGCTGGGCGCGCGCCGGACCGGCCGCCCCGAGCGGCAGGCCGGCAACCGCAAGACCCGCCGCGGCGAGGATCCGGCGACGGTTGCGGTAGACCGATTCGGACGCGACTTCCGAAGCGGCAGGTTGCGACGGGTCTCGAACACTGATCAGCATGCTGGGCTCCGCGTGGCATGTCGGCGAGGCTCCCGGTCGCAGGCATCGCGGACGGCGCAGGCTGAAGAGCCGCTGCCGCCGGGCGAGCGCGACGGGAAACGTACTGCAGACATGTTATGCCATCGGTCGCGCGACGGCCGGACAACTTACAAGGCGGCGATGGCTCCGCCGGTGACGGCAGTCAGCTGCCTGCCGTCACCGGTGCGCAATCAGCGCAGGCCGGCGATGTAATCCGAAAGAGCCTTGATCTCGTGGTCCGACAGCCGCGCGGCGATGGTGCTCATCGGCACGTTGTTGTGGCGGGTGCCGCTGCGAAAGGCGACCAGCTGGGCCTCGGTGTAGTCGGAATACTGGCCGCCGAGGCGCGGAAACTGCGCCGGGATGCCGGAGCCGGTCGGCCCATGGCAACCGGCGCAGGACGGCACGCCCTTCTCGGCGATGCCGCCGCGATAGATGGCGCGACCGAGGTCGACCATCTCCTTGTTCCGGGCGGCCGAGGGCTTGAGCGGCTTGGCACTGTAGAACGCGGCCAGGTCGGCCATGTCCTGCGGCGAGAGCTGCGCAGCCAGCGGCGTCATGATGGGACTCTGCCGGCTCGCCATCTTGGCGCCTTCCTTCACCTTGAAGTCCGCGAGCTGCTTCTGCAGGTAGGCGGCATGCTGGGCGGCGATCTTCGGATTGGACGGCGCCGTGCTGTTGCCGTCGGGGCCATGGCAGGCGGCGCACACCTGGCCGGCAATCTTCTCGCCCTTGGCCGGATCAGCCTTGGTGGCCACCGGCGGCAGCTCCGCATCCTGCGCCACCGCGGCACCCGGCGCCGCTGCCAGCACCCCCAGCAGCCCAGCGAGGATTCCGGCACGCATGCCGGCGGCAGACAGGCCGCCGACAACGCCATTGACGGGACCACCAGCAACCGTTTCCAGACACTTCATTCGCATCCCTCTGCCGGCATGGCCGGCCTGTCCTCATCTGCCGGCAGGCCGGCTCATCCTGGTCCGCCGGCTGAACCGGCTCCTTTCTCGCGCAACAGACACGCACCGCTCGGGCATCGTGCGAAGCCCGGCCGGGAGCGCCATCCAGCAAACCCTTGATTATACGATAATGCCTGGATGAAACTCCTGGCCACTGCGCGTTTCGCCGACACGGTGGTGCGCCTGCCCAAGCTGTCGCAGTCAAATCCCGACGGCCTGCCCGAAGTGGCTTTCGTCGGCCGCTCCAACGCCGGCAAATCGTCCTGCATCAACCTGATCTGCAACCGCCGGCGACTCGCCTTTTCGAGCCGCACCCCCGGCAGGACCCAGGCGCTGAACCTGTTCGCCGTGGGGCCGCCGGGACCATCAGGCCCGGACGGCGAACCGACGGCACGGCCGCTCGGCTTCCTGGTCGATACGCCCGGCTACGGCTTCGCCGCCGCTGCGCCGAGCGCGAAGCGCTCCTGGCAGGCCCTCGCCGGCGACTACATCCGCCAGCGCGGCCCGCTCGCGGGTGTGGTGCTGATGATCGACAGCCGGCGCCAGCTGACCGATCTCGACCGGCAATTGCTCGGTTGGACGCCGCCGGACATCCCGCTGGTCATCGTGATGACCAAGTCTGACAAGCTCCCCCGCCAGCAGGTGCGCCAGGCAGTACGCGCGGTGGCCCAGGACCCGCTGCTCGCGCGACGGCAGGCCAGCCTGCTGGTGCTGCCGTTCTCGATCCTCAGCCGCACCGGGGTCGAGGACCTGCAGCGGGCCGTGGAGGCCTTGATCACCGGGACCAGCATCGACTGGAGCCGCCGGGTCGGCGACGGTGCACTGGTCTTTCGCGATCCCAATGCACGCCCCGCTGAGGATGAACAGGCGGCCCCCATCGATACCGAACCTGCTGGAAACACGCCATGAAATCCTCCTCCGGCCTGCCCCGCTACGCCGCCTTCCCGGCAACCCGCCTGCGCAGGAATCGCCGCGACGACTTCAGCCGCCGACTGGTGCAGGAACATCGGCTGACGGTCGACGACCTCATCTATCCCTGCTTCGTGCACGACGCCGGCGGCAGCCGAAGCGAGCCGGTGGCGGTGGCGTCGATGCCGGGCGTGAGCCGCTACTCCATCGACCAGCTCCTGGCGGTGGCGGAGCGCTGCGTGACGTTGCGCATCCCGGTGATGGCGATCTTCCCGGTCATCGAACCATCACTGAAGACGCCGGACGGGCGGGTCGCCACCGATCCCGAGGGGCTGGTGCCGCGCACGGTGCGGGCGGTCAAGGCGCGCTTTCCGGAGTTGGGCGTGCTGACGGACGTGGCGCTCGACCCGTTCACCAGCCACGGGCAGGACGGCGTGCTCGACGACAACGGCTATGCCCTCAACGACGAGACCGTCGAGATCCTGTGCCGGCAGGCGCTGGTGCAGGCGGAGGCCGGCGTGGACATCGTCGCCCCCTCGGACATGATGGACGGCCGGATCGGCGCCATCCGCCAGTCCCTGGAATCGAAAAGCCTCATTCACACCCGGATCATGGCCTACTCCGCCAAGTACGCGTCCGGCTTTTACGGGCCGTTCCGCGACGCGGTCGGCTCGGCAGCCAACCTGGGCAAGGGCTCGAAGAAGACCTACCAGATGGACCCCGCCAACACCGACGAGGCGTTGCGCGAAGTGGCGATGGACCTGCAGGAAGGCGCCGACATGGTGATGGTCAAGCCCGGCATGCCGTTTCTCGACATCGTGCGGCGGGTGAAGGACGAGTTCCGCGTGCCCACCTTCGTCTACCAGGTGAGCGGCGAGTACGCGATGCTCAAGGCGGCGGCCGCCAATGGCTGGCTGGACGAGAGAACGGTGGTGCTGGAGTCGTTGCTCGGGATGAAGCGAGCGGGGGCGGACGGCATTCTTACGTACTTCTCGTTGCAGGTTGCGGACTGGTTATCCGAGTGAGTTCGTTGTGCGGCCTCTGAGGGATCTCAACGCGTGAGCCTCGAGTTCATCCGCATCGAGAAGGGCGCGGCGACGGTCTTGCAGGAGGCGCCGGGCACGCTGCCGCAGAACGGCTTCCTGTGGATCGATGTCCATGCCAACACCGGCCGGCAGTGGGCCCAGGAGATCACTCGCCTGACCGGTGTCGAGATCTTCGAGGAACACCTGCTCGACACCGAGAATCCGGCGCATCCGTCGTTCTATGACTCGACGGCGGACTACGAGATGATCGTGATGCGGGCGCTGGGCCCCAAGCCGCCGCCAACGATCCCGCCACGCATCCGCATCCAGACATGGGCTGCCGTTTTCCTCGTGCTGCCTCGCTGCCTGGTGACGATCCACCCGGCCGACAACCAGCTCGATCCTCAGGTGCGCGAGAGGGTGCTGGCCGCCAGCCGCTACAACCAGCGCCTGCCGGCGCAGCCTGAGGAACTGATGCTGCGGCTTCTCTCGGGATTGGTCGACCGCTACCTCGCGCTGCGCCAGCCGCTGACGGCGCAGCTCGAAAGCTGGCAGCGCAACCTGCTCAATCCGCGCCGGCCGTTCAAGGACTGGACGACCTTGCTCGAGGCCCGCATGGAGCTGCGCAAGCTGCAGCACCTGTCGGAGGAGCAGCTCGACGCCATCCAGGAGTGGCGCGACGAGCGGCTGGAGCACGACGAGCCGGGGCAGGACCAGGCGCCGGCCTTGCCGGCACTCAGCGCCGCGCTGATGGTGCGGGCCACGGATGTTGTCGAGCACATCCAGCGGGTGCTGCACCATGCCCGCGGGCAGGAGTCATCCATCGACTCGGCGGTGCAGCTGCATTTTTCGGCGACCGCCTTCAGGACCGCCGAGATCATGCGCGTGCTGACGGTGCTGACGGCGATCTTCCTGCCGATGACGCTGGTGACCGGCATCTTTGGCATGAACTTCCATGCCATGCCCCTGGTGGACGCGCCGCATGGCTTCTGGATGATCCTGGGAGCGATGGCACTGATCGGCGTCGTGATGCTGGTCGTCTTCACCGCGCGGCGCTATGTCGAGGCACCGCTGCCGAGGCGGATCGGCAGGCGCAAGGGCGACCCGCCGGTCGAGAAGGATGCCTTCGAGGAGACCCGGACCGCTGCCTGAGCCGGCGGGAGCACTACCGTATTGTGCAGGTGTGGCGCCGGCAGCAACCCGCGCGCGCCGGCGCGGCGTTACGATCGAGCTTCCCCATGACAGGTTCGAGTGAACCGAAGGAGAGTGTCCATGATGCAGCAGTTCCTGTTTGCCGCCGCCGTGCTCGCCCTCGGAGCCGCATCCCCGGCGTGGGCCGATCCGTGCACCGACCAGGCCGATACCAAGAAGCTGTCCGGAGCGGCGCGAACCAGCTTCGTCAAGAAGTGCCAGACGGACGCGATGGCAAGCTGCGAAAAGCAGGCGGGAGACAAGAAGCTCTCCGGCGCCGCCAAGAACAGCTTCGTCAAGAAGTGCAGCACGGACATGGGTGGCGCCACCAAGTGAACGGCCGGAAACGGCTTGGCGACGCGTCGCTGCTTCGCGCAGGACATTGACTGGACGACAGCGGAACCACAAGGGGGTGCCGTCTGCCGTCGGACCTGCAGCCTGCCGTTCAGATGCGTTGCCCGCCGCTCGTGTCGATGCGCTGGCCCGTGACCCACCGGGCGGCATCGCTGGCGAGAAACAGGATGACGTCGGCAATGTCGGCTGGCTGCCCGACCCGACCCAGTGCGATCGACTTGGCGATGTCGCGACTGCGGATCGGGTCGAGCGCGCCGGGATTCATCTCGGTGGCGGTAGCGCCAGGGAGCACCGCGTTGACGGTGATGCCCCGCGGCCCGAAGTGCGCGGCCAGGAGCAACGTCAGCGCTTCCAGGCCCGCCTTCGCAGGCGCATAAGCGGCCATCTCGGGATAGGCGACCCGCGTTCCCATGGAGGAGACGTTGATGATCCTGCCGCCGTCCCTCAGGCGCGGGGAAGCCTTCTGGATCAGGAAGAACGGCGACTTGAGGTCGACCTGCAGCGTCCGGTCGAACTCCTCTTCCGTGACCTGCTCGATGGTATTGCGCGTCCCCGCACCGGCGTTGTTGACGAGGATGTCGAACTGGTTCGAGCCGAGCCGCTGCTGCAAGCCAGCGTCGAGCTGGGAATAGAGGACTTCCACCCCCTTGGGGTCGCCCAGATCGGCCGCAACCGCGAAGCCGGAACCGCCTTCCGCCTCGATCTGCGCCACCACTTCATTGGCGTCGTCTCGCCGGGAACGGTAGTGCACGACGACGAACACGCCCTGCGCAGCCAGGCGCAATGCCGTTTCCCGGCCGATTCCTCGGCTGCCCCCCGTCACCACCGCCACCTTGCCTTGAAGATCCTTCATGTCCGCGATTCCCGATTGCCTGTCCGGCACTTAGCCACCTAGATAAGCCGACGCTACCCGCTCGTCGGTCGCCAATTCGCCGGCTGCGCCCTCCAGCACGACCCGCCCCTGGTCGAGCACGTAGGCGTAGTCCGCACTGCGCAGCGCCAGCCGCGCATTCTGCTCGACGACCAGCACGGTGACACCGTCGGCACGGATTGAGCGGATCAGCTCGAAGATATTGGCGACGATGAGCGGAGCCAGTCCCAGTGACGGCTCGTCGAGCAGCAGAACCCGTGGCGAACCCATCAGCGCCCTGGCGATGCACACCATCTGCTGCTCGCCTCCCGACAAAGAGCCGGCCATCTGCTTCCGGCGCGAGGCGATGATCGGAAAGCGTTCCGTCACGTAATCGACACGACGACGGAATTCCGCCTCGTCGAGCTGCAGCGCCCCCGCCCGCAGGTTCTCGAGGACCGACATGTCGCCGAAAAGCTGTCGCCCTTCCGGGGCGTGGGCCACGCCGGCCCGCACCACCGCGTGGGGACTCAAGCCGCCGATCGGCTTGCCGCCGAGCAGCACGCTTCCGTGGGTTGGCCTGTAGAGCCCAGAGACGGTACGCAACAAGGTGGTCTTGCCGACTCCGTTGCGGCCAAGAATCGTCACCAGCCCACCCTCGGGGACCGCGATGCTTACCTCGTGCAGCACCGGTCGCCCCGCGAGGTGGACGGTCAGCTTGTCGAGCGCGAGCAAGGTCACTCGTCTTCCCCCAGGTAGGCCGCTCGCACGCCGGGATCGCTCCTGACCTGGGCCGGGGAGCCATCGGCGATCAGGTGCCCGCTTTCGAGCACGACGATCCGATCGCAAATCCGCATGATCATCGGCATGTCGTGCTCAACCAGCACGATGGTCAGGCCGGCTTCGCGAAGCTGCACCACCCGCTTCGCCAGCTCGGAAGTTTCCGTGTCATTCAGGCCGGCAGCCGGTTCGTCCAGCATCAGGAGCTTGGGCTGGGTCGACAAGGCGCGCGCCAGCTCGAGATTCTTCTTCTGGCCGTACGACAGGTTCCCTGCCGGCTGGTCGGCGTACGGCATGAGCTCGAACATGTCCAGCGCCCGCAGCGTCGCCTCGGCAATCGCCTCATCCTTCCCGCGGACCAGGGAAGGAAAGATTGCCGACCAGAACGACGTCCCGACATGGCCGATCGCACCGGCCGAGACGTTGTCAAACACCGTCATGTCGGGAAACACGCGCAAGTTCTGGTAAGTGCGCGCCAGCCCGCGGCGCGCGATCTTGATCGAGTCGAGGCCGGCGATGGAGTGCCCCTCGAAGGTGACGGTGCCTGAAGTCGGCGCCTGGGCACCGGCGATGCAATTGAACAGGGTGGTCTTTCCCGCCCCGTTGGGCCCGATCAGGCCCAGCAACTCGCCCTTCGCCACCTTGAAGCTCACGTCGTCGACGGCGCGCAAACCGGAGAACTGCTTGCTGAGATTGGCCACTTCCAATAAGAAGCCGGTCATGGCGACCGTCTCCGCCGGGCCCACGGGCTGCCCTGCATCGACCGGCGGAAGAAGGCCAGCGCCTTCACCTCGCTGAACACGCCGCGCGGCAGGAACAGGATCGAGAAGAACAACACCAGGCCGAAGACCAGCGCGCGCAGGTGACCGATCTCGCGCAGGAGCTCCGGCAGAAGCACCATGATCAAGGCGCCGATGACAGCGCCGGGAAGACTGCCCAGGCCCCCGACGACGATGGCGGTCAGCACCAGCGCCGACTCCAGCAGCACGAAGTTGTCCGGCCCGATGAACTGGTTCGTATGGGCATAGAGCGCACCGGCCGCGCCCATGAGCATCGCGTGCACCACGTAAACCTCCGTGCGCAGGCGGCGTGTCGCCAAGCCAAGGGCGCGGGCGCATTCCTCGTCTTCCCGTGCGGCGCGGACGGCGTTGCCGTAGAACGAATGCATCAGCCGGTGGACGATGAACAGCGCGATCAGGCACAGGCTGGCGGTGACGAAGTAGGAATGGAGCCATCCGGAGAGCTCGAATCCCAGGATCCGCACGGGTGGGATGCCACGATAACCCATGGGCCCGCGGGTCAGCTCACCCCAATTCAAGACCGTCGTGTGAAACGAGATGGTCAACCCCATGGTCGCGACGGCGAAGAAGATGCTGGTGAGCCGCACCAGCGCCACGCCGACCAGCAGCCCGATTGCGCCGGTCACGGCCATGGCCGCAAGGACATCGGTCAGGAAACCGGTGCCCAGGTTGACGGACAGGATCGCCGCCGCGTAGGCGCCGAGGCCGTAGTAGACGACGGTATCCAGCGAAAGCAGGCCGGCCGTCCCGGTGAGCAGGTTCAAGGCACTGGCGAGGATGATGGTGATGAGCACCAGCTGCGCAAGACGACCCATGTAGGGGCTGTCGATCAGTCCGAGGAGCGCCGGCACGATGACCAGAAGGACTGCTGCCGCGTAGCCAGGTAGTGGGATTCGCATGTTCACCTTGTTGCTACGCCCGTCCGCGCTGCCCGAAGAGCCCCTTGGGCAGGAACAGCAGGGTCAGGATCAGCATCACGTAGGCGACCATTTCCGTCCAGGCACTGGGAAGGACGATGCCGGCACTTGCCTCCGCCAGTCCGATGAGGATGCCGGCCGCCACGGCGCCGGGAATGCTGGTCAGGCCGCCGATCACCATCGCGACGAATGCCTTGATGACGATGGTCAGGCCCATGAACGACTGGACGTTGCCGTATGCCAAGGACACGACCATGCCGGCAGCCGCGCCCAGGACCGATCCCACGATGAAGACGGCCAGCACCACGCGGTTGATATCGATGCCGGAAAACTGCGCTCCGACCAGGTTCGAGGAGACCGCGCGGATGGCGATGCCGATCCGGGTGCGGTAGAGCAGGAACTGCAGGGCCACCAGCATCACCAGCGAAATCGCGGCAATGACCACCTCCCCGATGGACAGGTAGATGCCCCCAAGGTCGAGCGCCTGGTTGAGGAGATAACGCTCCGGCAGGGCCAGCCATTCGCCATGGAAGACCTGGTCGAGCAGCTCGCGGGTCACGATGCCGACCGCGAACGACGACAGCAGCGTGGCCTCGCGGACCGCGCGCGACTTCAGGGAAGCCTCGTCCGTGAACTTGCGGAACGGCCGGAAAGCGGCTCTTTCCACGATCCAGCCGAATGCCGCACCGGTCAGCAGCACTACCGGGACGATGGCCCACAAGGGCAGCTGCAGCGAGGTCGCCGCCACCAGCGTGGCGAAGGCGCCCAGCGTGTAGGCTTCCCCATGGGCGAAGTTGACGGCGAGGAGCACCCGGTAGATCAGGGTGAGGCCGATGGCGACGATGGCGTAGGTCATCCCCACGCTGATGCCGATCGCCAGCTGCCCCAGCACGAAGGTGTCGATCATGGCGCTCGTCCGGATCGCAGTCGCGACGAAGTTCCAGGGCCGATCATTCGACGACCTTGCTCACTCCATTGTCGAGGCGGCCGTGGTGAAGCACGAACTGCCATTCGCGGCTCGACGGCTCGTACTTGATCACGCCGAAAATGCCGTCGAACTCGCGGATCTCATCGAGCGCCTTGCGGACGGACTCCCGGGTCATGTTCGGGTGCTGCTTCGCCGCGATCTCCATCATCATCATTGCCGTGTTGTAGGAGTTGCCGGCGAACGGGTCGGGAAGGCGGCCGAACTTGGCTTCATAGCGCTTGAAGAAGTCGGCCATCTTCGGTCCGATCACAGGATTGAACTGCAGCGTCACGTGCACGCCGTTGGTCGCCTCCACGCCGGCGAGCCGCACCAGGTCGGGCGTGTCGTCCGCCGCTGCGACGTACACCGGCGTTTTGATTCCCATCTGCATGATCTGCTTGAGCATCAGCGCCGTCTGCGGTGCGAACGCCCCGATGTAGATCCAGTCGGGCTTCTCGCGCTGCGCCTTCTGCAGCGTCTGCCGGAAGTCCTGGGCATCCGGGCGCACGAACTCCTCGAAGACCACCTTCCCGCCGAGCTTTTCGATGCCCTCCCGGGTGTAGTGCATGTTGGCCTTCCCGTAGTCGTTCGGGATGCCGATCATGGCGACTTTCTTCGCGCCGAGGGCCGCCAGGTACTTGCTGTTCGCGGCGCCTTCCTGCACCTGGGTGATGCTCTGCCGGAAGACGTACGGGCCCACCTTGGTCACATCCGGATGCGACGAGACCGGGGTGATATTGACCAGCTTCGCCGCGTCATAGAGGGGCCCGGCCGCCAGCGTGACGGTGGATGACCAACTGCCGATGACCGCCTTGATCTCCGGGTTCTCGATGAAGCGCCGGGCGATGTTGATGCCGTCGTCCGCCCGGCCCTGGTCGTCCTCGCACTGGATGCTGAACTTGATTCCCTTGGCGGCGGGCCGGGCTGCGAAGTCTTCGATGGCCATGTCGAAGCCGTTCTGCATGCTCTTGCCGAAGATCGCAAGTTGCCCGGTCATCGGGGCATAGCAGCCGAACCTGATCTCGTTGCCCTGGGCAAGCGCCGGCGATCCGGCGGCCAGGCCGATGGCCAGCACCAGGGAGGAAAGCATCGTTTTCTTCATGTCGGCAACCTCTGCTAGTTGGATGGATTCGGACACGCGGCATGGTGCCAAGAAGCCTTGGCACCCGTTGCCCGCGAAAGAGCGACCGCGACGGGGCGCCCTAGGGTGCCACAACGACCTTTCCGAACACGCGTCGCTCTTCCAGCAGGCGAAACGCGTCCTGGGTCTCCTCGAGAGGAAGCCGGCGATCGATGGTCGGCTTCAGCTTTCCCTGGCGCACCAGATCGAGCAAGGAGTGGAGATCCTCCGGAAGCCAGCCATTGGACCCGATGATGTTCAGCTCGAAGGTCCAGATGTAGCGGATGTCCTCCTTGGGATCGAAACCCGCCGTGGCACCGCAGGTGAGGAGCCTGCCGTCGTTCTTGAGGCAGCGCAGCGAAGGAACCCAGGTGTCGCCGCCGGTGAAGTTCACGACCACGTCCAGCCCGCCGCCGCCGACGACGAAGCGCGGCTTGCCGTACCGGCGGTGGACCTCCTTCATGAAGTCTTCGGTCTGGTAGTTGATCCCTTCGTCGGCGCCGATTTCCTTCAGGCGCGCGATCTTCTCATCGCTCGATGCGGCCACGATCACATGCGCGCCGGCAAGCTTCGCCAGCTGCACGCAACAGGTGCCTACCCCGCCGGAAGCGCCGAGGATCAGCACCTTCTCGCCGGCGGCGATCTTGCCGCGGGACACCATCATGCGGTAGGCCGTGCCGTAGGCGACGGGCAGGGCCGCCGCCTGGTCGAACGTGACGTCGTCAGGCAGGCGGACCAGCTGCGAAGCGTCCACCTTCACCAGCTCGGCAAGCCCGCCGTCCATCGCCTCGCCGAGGAGCTTGCCGATCTTGCGATTGATCGGGTCGACCATGACCCTGTCGCCCGCGGACCAGCCGGTGACCTCGGAGCCCAGTGCCGAGACTTCGCCGGCGACATCGATGCCCATGATCAGGGGCATGTTCAGCTTGATCCCGGGCATGCCGCGCAAGGTGAAGAGATCGTGATAGTTCAGCGTGCATGCCTTCACCTTCAGCACGACCTCGGTCGGGCCGGGCTGCGGGTCCGGCCAATCGGGCTCGTACCGTATGTCGGCGATCGATCCATGCCCCTGGATCACCTGTGCTCTCATTCCTTTCCTCCCTTCATTGTCTGGTCTTCCGCACGACGGCGGCGTCAGCGCCGAAAGCGGCGCGCGGCGTCCTGCATCAGCAGCTTGCGATCGACCTTGTTGGTGCCGGCAAGCGGCATCTCGTCGACGAAGTTCACGTTGCGCGGATGCTGATAGGCGGGAGCATGCCGGAGGGCATGCTGCTTGAGCTCGTCTTCGGTCACGCGCGAGCCCGGCTTGACGACGATGAATGCCACCGGCAACTGCCCTTTGATCTCGTCGGGCACCGGCACGACCACCGCCTGCGCGACGGCCGGGTGGGTCTCGAGCAGCTTCTCGACTTCGCCCGGATAGATGTTCTCCCCGCCGCACACGAACATGTCGTCATTGCGGCCGACGAAGAAAAAGAACCCGTCGGCATCCCGGCGCATGACGTCGCCCGTGTCATACCAGCCGTCGTGGATCCGCTCGCTGGTTGCTTGCGCCAGGTTGAGGTAGCCCGGCATCACCGCCTTGCTCTTCAGCCGCAGCACACCCTGGGATTCGTCCGGCCCGCCCGCGAGCCGCCATTCCACGCTGGGCACCGGGTAACCCAGGGAGAGCTTCGGTCGCGGAAGACCCTGCGGATGGGCTCCGAACACGACCGGACCCGCCTCGGTCGTGCCGTAGCCATTCATGATCCGGGCGTTCGGGAATATCTGCGCCACGCGGTCGAAGAGGGCGTCGGTGGATGGCGCCGACCCGGTGAAGATGGATTCCACGCGAGTCAGATCGAGCGACTGCACGAGTTCCGTTTCGCGGGCGGCCAGCGCCAGCATGGTGGGAACCGACGTCAGGACGTTGCAACCCAGGCGTGCGGCCGTCTTGAGATAGTCGGCCCCGGAAAACCGCTGCATCAGGACCGTCGTGGCACCGCACGTCGGCGCCAGGGTGCTGATCACCAGTGCGTTCATGTGGAACAGCGGCGCCGCCACCAGCACGCGCTTGCCCTGCATCGGCGGACCGGACACGGCAAGCTGCTCGATCGTCCAGACATAGCCGCCATGGGTCAGCGGCACGCCTTTCGGCCGACCGGTCGACCCGGAGGTGTAGAGGATGGTGGCGAATTCCTCCGGGCGCATGCTGGCGCTTTCGAACGGCCCATCGGCCAGCAGCGATCCCCATTCGCCGTCGTCGTCCATCCGCAGCGTGGCCAGGCCCGGCGCCCTGGCCGCCCCGTCGGCGTCTGCCAGCATCAGCCTGATGCGCGCGTCGCGGTGGATGTGATCGATCGTCTCCGGCGGCAGCTTGATGCTCACCGGCACCGCGACCAGGCCGGCCCGCATGATGCCGAAATAGGCGACCAGGTAGCGGGCGCTGTTGATCGCCAGCAGCCCGATCGCGTCGCCGCGTTCGAAGCCCTTGCGGCGCAGGCCGGCGGCGACGGCGTCCGCCTCTGCATGGAACTGCGCGAAAGTCGTCGTACGGTCGGGACCGGCCGCAGGAACCTCGATCAGCCATGGATTGTCCGGAGGCGCACCACGCGGGACGACTTCGCCCAGATTCGAGACCATCGACATGCTCCTCAGCCCGGTTGCGCGCTGTAGCACCCTCGACCGACGGCAGTCAGCCGGTCCTGGTCGTCGTAGACGTCGATGTCCACGATCCCCACCGTCCTGCCCACCCTGCGGATCGAGGCCTTGGCGACGAGGTAGGCGCCGGTCGATGGCCTGAGGTAGTCGACGCGGAAGTTGATCGTGGGGACTCCGCCCTTGACCACCAGGGCGACGGCGAAATCGCCGACGGTATCGATCAACGCGGCGATCGGCCCGCCGTGGAACTGGCCCGTACCCGACGCCCGCTCGAACTCCGGCCTCATCGGCATCCGCATTGAAATCGCCCCGGTCGACTGATCCGCCTCGACCAGCTCGAGGTTCATGAAGGAGATGAAAGGCGACTCCTTCATCCATGCGTTCAAGGTCTGCGGCGAGAATTCAGGCTTCATATCTAGGCGACTCAGCGGCAAAACGTTGGAGGGAGGGACCAGCGGCGTCAGTCGCCCGGTCAGGAGGCGAGATCGGCGGGCTCGAGGAAGCTCTGCGCGATCGAATTGGCGTGCTGATGCGGATGATACGCATAGAGGTGCACCGACGCCGCCAGTTCGTCGCCCGGATTGCGCATCCGATGGATCACTCTACTCTCCAGCGAACCGCCGCCGACATAGCCCGGGACCCGGATGTAGCGTTCGGCTTCCGCCACCCGGCCGTCATTGCCACCGTCGATGCGGTACAAGACCTCTTCGATGCGCCCGCGATAGACGCCGAAGGCACAGGAGCAATGGTGGTTGTGGATCGGCGTGGCGCTGCCCGGCGGCCACCACAGGACCCAGATCCCGAACCGGTTCGAGGGGTCGCACCAGGCCAGCGTGCGCGAAACCGCCGAGGGATCGGCGGGCGCCAAGCCGTCCAGGAGGTCGGCATCGCCCAGCAGGGCACCGACGGCCTTGCGCGCGCCGGCGAAGAAGGCCTCGTCGAGGCTGTCGCAGGTGTGGACCAGGCCACGGAGGGCGTCGCTCGGGCTGGAGCGGTTTGCAGGGTTTGCGGTAGGCAGCATCAGCGTTGCGTGGTACTGGAATGGGAAATGCTTACGTCGAGCAGCGAGTCGGACGACATCAGCGCATCGAGAACCATGGCCTTGGACGAGGAAAGCTCCTCGCGGGTCATCCGCTCTGCCGCATCGGCATCGCCGCGGGCCAGCGCTTCGATGAGCGCCTGGTGCTCCTGCTGCATTTCGCTGGACCGGTTGCGCAGCGCGAGCCCGAAGTGAAACAGGCGCTCCATCTCGCTGAGAACCTGCGCCGTCACCACCACCAGCCTGTCGTTGCCGGACGCCGCCGCGATCATCAGATGGAACTCGCTATTGGCGTGGAGGAATTGCGCTTCGCTCTCGCGATCCCCGAGCTGATACCCTGCCGTACAGATCTTGTCGAGCCGTCGCAGGCTGGATTCGTCGACCCGGCCCGCAGCAAGGCGCACGGCGGCGATTTCGACGATGCCTCGCAGCTGGAAGAGATCATTCACGTCTCGCAAGGTGATGGGCTTTACCACGAACCCGCGTCTCGGCAGCGATCGCAGCAGCCCGACCACCGACAAGCGGTCGAGGGCGCTACGGGTCGCCGCGCGACGCAGGCCGAACCGCGACATCACGTCCGCTTCGGACACCAGTTCGCCGGGACGCAGCTCGCAGCGCAAAATCGCCCGCTGGACCGCATCCAGCGCCTCGTCGCTCTGGCGATCGGCACCTCGACCCGGAATTGCCTTCTCGGACACGCCAGCCCCTTCGAACGGCTCCTTGGGAAGGATACTAACATGCTACATTTCGCCAGACCAAGCGGGGAATATGGCGCGATTCCGTTAATTGAGCACCATTAGGGAGCTATCTAACATGTCAGATGTGAGCGTCGCCTCTTCCCATCCGAACCTGTCCTGCTTCGCCGGGTCGTATCCTGCGGCGCGCGCCCTGTTCCTGCTGGCCACGGCTGAAGCTGGCGGCAGCGCCCATACCTATGTCCATCCGTCGGCCTGCGGGCCGGACGGCGGGAGCCTGACGATCGACGTCGCGACCTTCGGACCGGACGATGCCTCCCGGGCATTGCTGATCCTCTCCGGGACACACGGCGCGGAGGGCTACGCGGGATCTGCAGCACAGGTCGCCCTGATGCGCACCGGCGCCCTGGCTCGCCTGGCCGGCGATATCCGGGTGGTGCTGGTGCACGGGATCAATCCCTACGGCTTCGCCCACGCCACCCGGACCACCGAGAACAACGTCGACCTCAACCGGAATTTTGTCGACTTCACCAAGTCCTTGCCGAAGAACCCGGGCTACCTCGAGATCCACGACTTTCTCTGCCCCGAGGAATGGACGGCCGAATCCCAGGCGGCAGCCGATCGTTCCCTCGAGGAGTGGGTCGCCACGAACGGGAAGGCTGCGTGGCTCGAAACCATCATGAAGGGGCAATACGACGATGCCACCGGGCTCAACTACGGCGGCAAGGGTCCGGAATGGTCGAACCTGACCCTGCGTTCGATCGTCGCTGGCCATCTGGGTGCGGTGCGCAAGCTGGGATTCATCGACTGGCATACCGGTCTGGGCAAGCCCGGGGAGCCTTTCTTCCTGTGCTTCAACGAGCGCGGCGGCCCCGACTGGCAGCGAGCCTGCCGCTGGTGGGGCAAGGAGCGGGTCGAGAACGAGGAGGGCTTCGAGGGTGGCGCGCGGCCCGCCTACAACGGGCTCGTCTTCTATGGCGTGCGCGATGCCGTCGCGCCGGCGCAGATGACGGGGGCGGTGATCGAGTTCGGCACGCTGCCGATCAAGGAGACCTTCAACCAGCTGCGCGTCGACCGGTGGTTGAAGTTCGGCAAAGCCCCGGCGGACCCGAAGACGATCGAACCCCTGCGGCAGCGAATCCGGGAAGCCTTCGTTGCCGCGGATCCCGAATGGCGCATCCGCGTCGTCGACCATGCCCGCGAGATCCAGCTCCAGGCCCTGGAGGGCCTCGCAGCTTGGGATTGACCGCGGTCATGCCTGATCATTCAATGCAATACAGGGAGGAAACAGCGTCATGACCCGCAGTCTGGACCATTTCATCTATGCCGGTCGCGATCTCGAACAGATGCGCGCCGGCTTCAACGCCTTGACCGGCGTAGAGGCGAACCTGGGCGGGCGCCATCCCGGGCTCGGCACCCGAAACGCGCTGGCGTCCCTGGGGGAGAGCATCTATTTCGAATTGCTGGCGGCCGACCATGAGCAGCGGCTCGAGGACAACATGGGCGGGCGCATCAAGGGTTTCGAGGTGCCCAGGCTGCTCGCCTACATGATCAAGGCCCAGGATCTCGAAGCCGTTCAGCAGACGCTCTCCCGATACGGGATCGACTCGGACCTCTTCGACGCGCAGCGCAAGACACCGGATGGCCGTGTCTTGCGGTGGCGGTTGCTGGTGCCGCGGGACGACAATCCGTTCGGCGACCATGTGCCGAAATTCATCGATTGGCTCGACACCGCGCATCCAGCGACATCATCAGTCGGCGGCTGCACGTTCGAATTCTTCCGGATCGGACACCCGCAAGCCGAGACCCTCGGCAAGCTGCTCGCGGAACTGGAGTGCGAGATCGAGCTCGCGCGCTCCGACCGGCCTTATCTCCAGCTGGGCATCGGCAGTCCGCGGGGACCGGTGGTGCTTACCAGCCATTCCTGACCAACCAGGTCTTCGTCCGCAGCAAAAGGAAACGGCACCTCGGGGGTGCCGTTCTTCCGAAACGCGGCCGCAGATCCGCTGCCGGCCTCTTGACGCCTTCCGCCTAGGAGGCGGCGGCGTTCTCCGTCGCTTCCGGCTCCGGCCGGTCCACCAGCTCGACATACGCCATCGGCGCATTGTCGCCCTGGCGGAAGCCGAACTTCAGGATGCGCAGGTAGCCGCCGTTGCGATTGGCGTAGCGCGGGCCGAGCTCGTCGAACACCTTGACGACCATCTCGCGGTCGCGCAGGCGGTCGAAGGCAAGGCGGCGGTTGGCCAGGCTGGGCTTCTTGCCGAGCGTGATGATGGGCTCCACGACCCGACGCAGCTCCTTCGCCTTGGGCAAGGTCGTCTTGATGACCTCGTGGCGCAGCAGCGAGTTGGTCATGTTCTGCAGCATCGCGAGCCGGTGCGAGCTGGTGCGGTTGAGTTTACGGAGGCCGAGACGATGGCGCATGATTCAGTCCTTGTATCCCTGTGCGGCTAGTTGCGTTCCAGCCCCGCGGGCGGCCAGTTCTCCAGCCGCATGCCGAGGGTCAGGCCGCGCGAGGCCAGCACTTCCTTGATTTCGTTCAGCGACTTGCGGCCGAGGTTCGGGGTCTTCAGCAGCTCGTTCTCGGTGCGCTGGATCAGGTCGCCGATGTAATAGATGTTCTCGGCCTTGAGGCAGTTGGCCGATCGCACGGTGAGTTCCAGGTCGTCGACCGGGCGCAGCAGGATCGGGTCGACCTGCGGCGAACGGCCCATGGTGCCGGCGCCCGCACCGGCGTAGGCGCCGCCGCCGGAAATCTCCAGCACCGGCTCCGCCCCTTCCAGCGCCGCGAACACCGACAGCTGCTCGACCAGGATCCGTGCCGACTGGCGCACGGCCTCTTCCGGCGCGATCACGCCGTTGGTCTCGATATCGATCAGCAGCTTGTCGAGGTCGGTGCGCTGCTCGACACGGGCGCTTTCGACCGCATAGCTGACGCGCCGCACCGGCGAGAACGAGGCGTCGAGCACGATCCGGCCGATGGACTTGGAATCCATCAGCGAGCGTAGCGTGCCCGGCACGTAGCCGCGGCCTTTCTCGACCTTGATCTGCATGTCGATCTTGCCGCCCTCGGTGAGCGAGGCGATGACGTGGTCGCCGTTGATCACTTCAACGTCGTGCGGAATGTCGATGTCCGACGCGGTCACCGGTCCGGGGGAATCCTTGCGCAGCGTGAGAAACACCTCGTCGCGGTTGTGCAGCTTGAACACGACGCCTTTCAGGTTCAGGAGGAGGTCCACGACGTCCTCGCGCAGTCCGTCCACCGTGGAGTACTCGTGAACGACACCGGCGATCTGGACTTCAGTGGGCGCGTAACCGACCATCGATGACAGCAACACCCGACGCAGCGCGTTGCCGAGCGTGTGGCCGTAGCCGCGCTCGAAAGGCTCCATCACCACGCGAGCATGCGACGGGCCAAGTTGTTCGACCTCGACGATGCGCGGCTTGAGCATAGCAGTCTGCATATGAACTATCCCCTGATTAGCGCGAGTACAACTCGACGATGAGGCTCTCGTTGATATCGGCAGCG
>JAEZQX010000164.1 GCA_023441105.1 Pseudomonadota bacterium
AGCCGAGCCTGCGGGCTTTCGGTGCCGCCTTCGAGCGCGCCCGCGAAGGCGACGGCGACGCGCCGGCGGCGCTGCCGGCGCAGCCGATGGCGGCGGCCCCGCAGCCGCGCCATCCGCGCATCAAGGCGCTGGTCCAGCGGGTGCAGCAGGAATTCCCCGAGGACGCGCGGCACTTCATGCTGGAGGGTGTGCGCCGGCTCGTCGACTACCAGGATCCGGCCTATGCCGACCTGTACCTCGACCGGCTGGCGAAGATCCACGCGCTCGGCGCCGCCGACGGCGGCCGCCTGTTGCGCGAGACTGCGAGGCACCTGGCATTGTGGATGTCCTACGAGGACACGGCGCGGGTGGCGGCGCTGAAGACGCGTGACTCGCGTTTCGAACGAGTCCGCGGCGAGGCGCGGGTGCAGGAAGGCCAGCTGCTGGCCATCAACGAGTTCATGCATCCCCGGCTGCAGGAGATCTGCGAGACGCTGCCCGGTTCGGTCGGTCGCTGGCTGATGGCATCGGGCTGGCCCCGCCGGCTGGTCGAGCGCATGACCCGGCACGGCCGGGTGGTGCGCACCACGTCGCTGGGCGGCTACCTGATGCTCAGCGCGGTGGCGGCGATGCGCCGCTGGCGGCGCTCGACCATGCGCTATGCCGACGAGAACCGCCGCATCGAGGATTGGCTGCAGCGCATCGCGTCGGCGGCGGCGGTCAATCCCGACCTCGCCGTGGAGGTGGCGCAGTGCCAGCGCCTGGTGAAGGGCTACAGTGACACCCACGAGCGGGGCCTGCGCAACTACGAGACGGTGATGGCGGCGGTGCGGCAAGCGGGTGCCTCGCTGGCGCCGGCCACGCTGCGGGATTGGCGGGATGCGGCGCTGGCCGACGAGCACGGCAACAAGCTGCGGGCGGTGCTGGCGCAGCATGCGCCCGGTTGAGGAGGAGATGCAGTGACCGATGCGCAAACGAAAGGGCAGGACAGCGGCGAGACCGGCGGCCAGGCTGCTGGTCAGGTCGCTGGTCAGGCCGCAGCAGGCAAGCTGGTCCTGCGCGTGGTCGAGGCCCGGGCACTGAATCCGCTGATCCGGCTGATCCGGCTGCAGGCCGAGAACGGCGGCAGCCTGCCGGGCTTCACCGCCGGCTCCCACGTCCGGGTGCAGGTCGAGCTGCCCGACGGCTCGCGCGACTGGCGCCACTACTCGCTCATCAACCTGCGAGCGGATCCGTCGGCCACCGAGGCGCCGGACGAATACCTGATCGCCGTGCGACGCGAGGACGAAGGCCGCGGCGGGTCGCGCTACATGCACGAGCGCCTCGCGCCGGGCGACCTGTTGCAGGTCGAGCCGCCGAAGAACGACTTCGCGTTGCATCCGGATGCCGCCCGGGCGGTGCTGGTGGCCGGCGGCATCGGGGTGACGCCGCTGGCGAGCATGGCCGCGCGCCGGCGCGCCGAGCAGCTGCCGGTACGGCTGCACTATGCCGGCCGCAGCCGGGAGGTCATGGCCTTCCTGCCGGAACTCGAGGCGCTGCTGGGCGATGACCTGGTGATCCACACCGATGTCGAGCACGGCGGGCCGTTCGATATCGCCGCGCTGCTCGACGCGTGCGGCGCCGACGACCGGGTCTACGTCTGCGGGCCGAAGCCGATGCTCGATGCGGTCCTGGCGCAGACGCAGGCCCGCGGCTGGGGACACGACCGGGTCCATTTCGAGCTGTTCACCACGCCGGTGGCGGCCGCCGGCGACCAGGCTTTCGAGGTCGAGCTGGCCCAGTCAGGGCAGCGCTTCACCGTGCCGGCTGGGCAGAGCATCCTCGACTGCCTGATCGAACATGGCTGCGATCCGATGTTCGATTGCAAGCGCGGGGAATGCGGCGTCTGCGTGACGCCGGTCCTCGCAGGCGAGATCGACCATCGCGACTACGTGCTGACGGCCGGCGAGAAGGCCGAGGGCAAGCTGATTCAGGTCTGCATCTCCCGCGCGCGGGGGCAGAAGCTGGTTCTGGACATCTGAAGGAGCAATCGATGACGGCCTACCGGGGAGACCCCGACGCGGTGCGAGCGCTGGTGCAGGCGGACCGGGTGCATCGCGATCTCTACATCAGCGATGAGGTGTTCGAGCTCGAGCAGGAGCATTTCTTCGCCAACACCTGGAACTACGTCGGCCACGAGAGCCAGCTGCCGAAACCGGGCGACTACATCACCAACGACATCGGCGGACGTCCGCTGATCATCGTCCGCCACGGCGACGGTTCGGTGCGGGCGATGATGAACCGCTGCGCGCACAAGGGCTCGCGACTGGTCAGCGCCGCCTGCGGCAACACCGGCAAGTTCTTCCGCTGCCCTTACCACGCCTGGACCTTCAAGACCGACGGCAGCCTGCTGTCGATCCCGCTGAAGAACGGCTACGAGAACACCGCCCTCAAGCAGTGCGAGTCGGCGAAGGGGCTCACGTCCCTCAAGCACGTGCGCAGCTATCGCGGCTTCATCTTCGTCAAGATCAACGACGCCGGCCCCGGCTTCGAGGAGTATTTCGGCGAGTCGCTGTCCTCCATCGACAACATGGCCGATCGGTCGCCGGAAGGCGAGCTGGAGATCGCCGGCGGCTGCCTGCGCTACATGCACCAGTGCAACTGGAAGATGTTCGTCGAGAACCTCAACGACACGCTGCATCCGATGGTGGTGCACGAGTCGTCGGCCGGCACCGCCAAGCAGATGTGGTCCGGGAAGCCCGAGGACGAACCCAAGCCGATGGCGATCGAGCAGTTCGTGCCGTTCATGTCCGACTACAAGTTCTTCGAGGACATGGGGGTGCAGGTCTACGACAACGGCCATAGCTTCACCGGCGTCAACTTCAGCATCCACAGCAAGTACCGCGGCATTCCCGAGTACGAGGAGGCGATGAAGGCGAGGTACGGCGCCGAGGGCGCGGCAAAGATCCTCGGCATGGCGCGCCACAACACCGTCTACTATCCGAACCTGACCATCAAGGGCGCCATCCAGGCGATCCGCGTCGCCAAGCCGATCGCCGCCGACAAGACCCTGGTCGAGAGCTGGACCTTCCGCCTCAAGGGCGCGCCGCCGGAGCTGCTGCAACGGACCACCATGTACAACCGGCTGATCAACTCGCCGTTCTCGGTGGTCGGGCATGACGACCTGCATGCCTATCGCGGCATCCAGAAGGGCCTGCATGCCAGCGGCAACGAATGGATCAGCCTGCACCGCAACCACGAGCCCGACGAGGCGCAGAAAGGACCACGCGCGGTCATCGGCACCAGCGAACAGCCGATGCGCAACCAGTACCGCGCCTGGGCCCGCTACATGACGGAGACGATGTGATGCAAGCCGCCGACCAGCAAGTCCGCGCCGGCACCGCCGGCCTGGAGCCGGCCAAGGTCCGGCCGCAGGACCTGATCGACTTCGTGGTGCGCGAGTCCCGCCTCCTGGACGCGCGCCGCTACGACGAGTGGAACGCCCTGTTCACCGACGACGCATTCTATTGGGTGCCGCTGGTGCCCGACCAGGAGGACGGCCTCAACCACACGTCGCACATGTACGAGGACAAGCTGCTGCGGGACCTGCGCATCGAGCGGCTCAAGAGCCCGCGCGCCTTCTCGCAGCAGCCGGCGAGCCGCTGCCATCACCTGCTGCAGGCGCCGACGGTGGAGGAGTTCGACCCCGCCGGCAACCGCTTCCTGATGCGCACCGAGTTCCACTACACCGAGTCGCAGGGCGACGAGCTGCAGTTCTACGTCGGCACCTTCTTCCATCACCTGACGGTGCGCGACGGGGCGCTGCGCATGACCCTCAAGCGCGTCGACTTGCTCAACTGCGACGCGGCGCTGCCGGCCGTGCAGCTCTTCATCTGACCGATGGCCAGCACCGTCCATTCCGCCTTTGCCGCGACTGCCGAGCGCACGCCGGACGCCGACTTCCTCTACACCGAAGCGGTGACCGCGCGCGCCTACGGCATCGAGCCCGGGGCGATCGCCTGGGGCGAGGCCGCGCGCCGCGTGTCCAGCCTGAGCGACGCCTACCGCGCGGCCGGCTACGGCCACGGTCATCGGGTCGGGCTGCTGCTCGACAACCGGCCGGAGTTCCTGTTCCACTGGTTCGCCCTCAATGCGCTCGGTGTCAGCGTGGTGCCGATCAATTCGGAGCTGCGCTCGGCAGAGTTGACCTACCTGGTGGGCCACAGCGAGATCGTCCTTGCCGTCTGCCTGCCTCCGCGTATCGGCGACCTGCGGGCGGCCGGCGAACAGGCCGGCCATTCGCTGGCGGCGGTCGATGCGTCGTTCAGCGGCGGGCTGCCGGCCGCGCGCACGGCGCCGCCCCGGGCGGACCTGCCGGTGGGCGCCAACACCGAATGCGCCTTGCTCTACACCTCCGGCACCACCGGCCGGCCGAAGGGCTGCATGCTCGACAACGCCTATTTCCTGCGTGCCGGCGAATGGTATGCCGCGCTCGACGGCGTCTGCAGCTTCCGGCCCGACCGCGAGCGGCTGATCACGCCGCTGCCGCTCAACCACGTCAACGCGATGGCGTTCTCGACGATGGTGGTGGTGGTGGCCGGCGGCTGCCTGGTGCAGCTCGACCGCTTCCATCCGCGCAGCTGGCTCGACAGCGCCCGCGAAGGCGGCGCCACCATTGCCCATTATCTCGGGGTGATGCCGGCGATGCTGCTGGCGGCGCCGCCGTCGCCGTCGGACCGCGACCATTCGATCCGCTGGGGCTTCGGCGCCGGCGTCGACCGCAAGAATCATGCGCCGTTCGAGGAGCGCTTCGGCTTTCCGCTGGTGGAGGCCTGGGCGATGACGGAGACCGGTGCCGCCGCCTGCGTCATGGCGAACCACGAGCCGCGCCATGTCGGCACCAGCTGCTTCGGCCGGCGCGAGGGCTTCGTCGAGATCCGCGTGGTGGACGACGAAGGCCGCGACGTCGCGGCGGACGTGCCCGGCGAGCTGCTGGTGCGCTCCGCCGGCGCGATGCCGCGGCGCCATTTCTTCCGCGGCTACCTGAAGGACGAGACGGCGACCGAGGAGGCCTGGGCCGGCGGCTGGTTCCACACCGGCGACATCGTCCGGCGCGACGCCGACGGCAGCTTCTACTTCGTCGATCGCAAGAAGAACGTGATCCGGCGCAGCGGCGAGAACATCTCGGCAGTGGAGGTGGAAAGCGTCCTCAACCAGCATCCGGCGGTGAAGACCGCGGCGGTTGCTGCCGCGCCCGATCCGGTGCGCGGCGACGAGGTGCTGGCGTGCATCGTCCTGCGCGACGGCGTCGATGCGTCGGCGCCGGCGGCGCTCGCCGAGTCGATCGTGGCGCATGCGCTGGCGCAGTTGGCCTATTACAAGGCGCCCGGCTACGTCGCCTTCGTCGACGCCGTGCCGCTGACGCCGTCGCAGAAGATCCAGCGCGGACAGCTGCGCGATCTCGCCCGGCAGCTGCCCGGCAGCGGTGCCTGCATCGATACCCGCGCCTTGAAGCGACGGCAATGACAACGCGCCGCTCCTACGAAGGCGTGGCGGTGGCGGTGCCGGTGACGGTGCCCTATGTCCGCTACTCGACCAACAGCGCGCACTGGTTCCTCGGCCAGGCGCTGCAGGCGCTGGTCCGGGAAAGCGGCGTGCCGAAGGAACAGATCGACGGCCTGTGCGTCAGCAGCTTCACGCTGGCGCCGGACACCGCGGTGGGCGTGACCCAGCACATGGGGCTGTCGCCGCGCTGGCTTGACCATGTGCCGACCGGCGGGGCGTCGGGCGTGATGTGCCTACGCCGGGCAGCGCGGGCGGTGCAGGCGGGCGATGCGGAGGTGGTGGCCTGTGTCGGCGCCGACACCAACCACGTCGACTCGTTCCGCCAGTCGCTCGGCAGCTTCAGCAATTTCGCCCGCGATGCCACCTATCCCTACGGCTCCGGCGGGCCGAACTCGATCTTCGCCTTCATCACCGCCAACTACATGCGCACCTTCGGCGCCCGGCGCGAGGATTTCGGCCGCATCGCCGTGGCCCAGCGCAGCAACGCCTTGAAGAATCCCAACGCGATGTTCAAGAAGCCGCTGACGCTGGAGGAGTACATGAGCGCGCGGCCCATCGCCGATCCGATCCACCTGTTCGACTGCGTGATGCCGTGCGCGGGCGCCGAGGCCTTCCTGGTGATGAGCGAGGCGCGGGCCCGCGACCTGGGGCTCGCCCATGCGGTGTTGCGCGGTGCCATCGAGCGGCACAACGCCTATGCGGAGGATCCGATCATGGTGCGCGGCGGCTGGCAGGTCGATCGCGACGACCTGTATGCCCAGGCCGGGGCGCGGCCGGACGACATCGATTTCGTCCAGACCTACGACGACTATCCGGTGATCGTGATGATGCAGTTCGAGGATCTCGGTTTCTGCGGCAAGGGAGAGGGGCCGGCGTTCGTCCAGGCGCGCGACCTGACCGTCGCCGGCGACTTTCCCAACAACACCAGCGGCGGACAGCTCTCCGCCGGCCAGGCGGGCGCGGCGGCGGGCTTTCTCGGGATGACCGATGCCGTGCGGCAGCTGACCGACAGCGCCGGCCCGCGCACGGTCGCGAATGCCCAACTCGGCCTGGTGGCCGGCTTCGGCATGGTCACCTACGATCGCTGCCTGTGCACCGGCGCCGTGATCCTCGGGAGGCCGGCATGAGCCCGCCGCGAGCGCGCAGCGCGAAGGCGGTGGTTTCATGACCATGCCGCTGATGCGCCCCAAGCGCAAGAACCCGATCCTGCGGACCCGGCAGATGAACCTGCCGCCCTGGGCCAGGGGCCGGGTGGCATTGGGACTGACCGCGGCTGCCGCGGAAGGCCGGTTCGAGCTGCAGACCTGCCGGGACTGCGGCACGGTGCAGTATCCGCCGCGCGATGCCTGCCACAAATGCCTGTCGGTGCGCCTCGCCTGGCGGGAGCAGACCGGCCACGGGCAGTTGCTCAGCGCCACGGTCCTGCACCACAGCAACGACCTGTTCTTCCGCGAGCGGCTGCCGTGGCGGTTGGGATTCGTGCATCTCGACAGCGGCCCGACGCTGATGGTGCACCTGCACGGCGAGGTCGGCGAGGCGCCGACCCGGGTTCGAGTGGGCGCGCGGCTCGATCGGGCCGGCCGCGCGGTGCTGATCGGAATGCCGGAGGAAGGAAGCGCGCACATGGCCGACGACAGGATGCTGAGAGAAATGACGAGCGATCCGAAATTCCGCAAGGTGCTGGTCACCGACGGCAAGACGCCGGTCGGCCAGGAGCTGGTGCGCGCGATGGTGAAGGCCGGCGCGGACATCGTCTGGGTCGGCCATGCCGAGCCCTGGAAGAACTACGGCGGGCTGGAGGACATCACGGCGCTGCCGCAGGTGACGCTGGTGCCGCTCGACCTCACCAACGGCCGCTCGGTCACGGAGCTCGCCGGCGAGATCGGCGGCAAGGTCGACATCGTGGTCAACAATGCCGAGGTCCATCGCACCTTCGGCATCGCCGGCCGCCGCGGCACCGACGTCGCCAAGCTCGAGATGGACATCAACTACTTCGGGCTGCTGCGGCTGGCGCAGGAGTTCGGCCCGGCGCTGCGCGGCCGGTCGGCCGACGGCGTCACCAGCGCGACCGCCTGGGTCAACCTGTTGTCGATCTACGCGCTCAGCAACTTTCCGCCCCACGGCACCTTCAGCGCGTCGAAGGCCGCCGCCTATTCGCTGGCGCAATGCCTGCGCGCCGAGATGCGCCCGGCCGGCATCCGCGTGGTCAACGTGTTTCCCGGCCCGCTCGACGACGAATGGAACCAGCACATGCCGCCGCCGAAGCTCGCGCCGACGGCGTTGGCCAATGCCATCGTCAAGGCGCTGCGCGAAGGCGTGGAGGATGTCTATCCCGGCGATGTCGCCCAGGAATGGCTCGAGCGCTGGCGCGACAACCCGCAGGTGCTGGAGCGCGAAATAGGTTCTGGAAGCTGAGGTATTTCGAAGGAACGAGAGATGACGACAACGACGACATCAGCGACAGTGGCGCGGACGGGTACTGCCGGTGCGGCAGCGGCGCCGGCGAGCGGGGGCGCGCCGATCCTGGGGGCGCTGGTCGGCGCCCTGCTGAGCGGGCGGATCCGGGTGGTGGACCTGACGCAGACGCTCACGCCCGAGTTCCCGCAGATCGCCCTGCCGCCGGAGATGGGCCAGTGCTGGCCGTTCCGGATCGAGGAGGTGTCGCACTACGACGAGCGCGGCCCGGGCTGGTACTGGAACAACTTCTCCTGCGGCGAGCACACCGGCACGCACTTCGACGCGCCGATCCACTGGATCTCCGGCCGTGACCTGCCCGACAATTCGGTCGACACCATTCCGGTAGGGCATTTCGTGGCGCCGGCATGCGTCATCGACTGCTCGGAGCAGGCCAGCCAGGATCCCGACTACCTTCTGACGGTGGCCGATATCGAACGCTTCGAAGCCGAGCATGGCCGCATTCCTGCCGGCGCCTGGTTGCTGATGCGCACCGACTGGTCCAAGCGCCAGGACCCGGAGGCCTACCAGAACTTCGACGAGACCGGCCAGCACACGCCCGGCCCGAGCACGGAGGCGGTGCAGTTCCTGATCGAGCAGCGCGACGTGCTCGGCTTCGGCTCGGAAGCCATCGGCACCGACGCCGGGCAGGGCTACCACCTGCGACCGCCTTATCCCTGCCACTACTTCATGCACGGTGCCGGCCGCTACGGCCTGCAATGCCTCAGCAACCTCGACCTCCTGCCGCCGACCGGCGCGGTGCTGATCTGCCCGCCGCTCAAGATCGAGAAGGGCAGCGGCAGCCCGCTGCGCGTCCTGGCGCTGGTGGAGAGCGGGTCGTGACGGCGCGGGTAGCGGTCGTCACCGGCGGCAGTGCCGGCATCGGCAAGGCGATCTGCCGCGACCTGCTGGAGCAGGGATGCGAGGTCGTGTCGCTGGCCCGCCGCCGCTGCGACCTCGACCACCCGCGCCTGCACAGCATCGAGGTCGACCTGACCGATCGCGTTGCCACCGGGCAGGCGGCGGCCGAGTTGATGCAGCGCTTCGCCGTCAATACCGTGGTGCACAACGCCGGCGTGATCCGCGCCGCGCTGCTCGACGACGTCGAGCTGTCGGATCTCGACGCGCTGGTCGACCTGCACCTCGGTTGCGCGGTGCAACTGGTCAAGGCGGCGCTGCCGGTGATGCGGGCGCAGCGGTTCGGCCGGGTGGTGCTGTTGTCGTCGCGGGCCGCACTCGGGCTGGCGACCCGCACCAGCTATTCGGCGACCAAGGCGGGCATGCTGGGGATGGCCCGGACCTGGGCGCTGGAGCTGGCGCCGGCCGGGATCACGGTCAACGTCGTCGCACCCGGTCCGATCCGCACCGACATGTTCCACGACGTGATCGCCGCCGGCAGCGACAAGGAGCGCGCGCTCGCGGCGTCGATGCCGGTGCGGCGTCTCGGCGAAGCCGACGACGTCGCGCGCGCCGTGCGCTTCTTCGCCGACCCGCAGAACGGTTTCGTCACCGGACAGGTGCTCTATGTCTGCGGCGGCACCAGCGTCGGGAGCCTGGCGCTGTAGCAGTGCACCGGGTGCGCGCGCCGGCGGCACCGCCTTCGGGAGGACGAATTTCTCGCCGGCCGGCAACGATTTTCGCTTGTCATGCAGGGGCCTTGGCCGCTAGCATAGTTGACATCTAAACAATTCAGCGATCAACTGCCGGGCGTATGACGGCGGCTGCCGCAACGGGCGCCGGGGGCAGGGGATCGGGCTTTTGTCCAGAGGCCATCCACAGGACAACCAGGGAGGAATTCCATGAAGCTGCTCACCCGCTTTACCACCGCCGCAGGCCTTGCCGTCGCGGCTTGCGCGCTGCCGGCTGCCGGCGCCTTCGCCGCCGACCTGAAGGTCGGCTTCATCACCTCGCTGTCCGGCCCGGTGTCGTCGCTCGGCATTCCCTACGAGAAGGGCCTGAAGGCGGCAGTCGCGTACCGGTCGGAGGTCGACGGCCGCAAGATCCAGGTGGTCCAGCTCGACGATGCGTCCGATCCATCGACCGCCGCGCGCAACGCCCGCAAGATGATCGACGAGGACAAGGTCGACGTGATCATCGGCACCGCCGGCTCGCCGGGTGCGCTTGCCATTGCAGCGGTGGCGCGCGAGACGAAGACGCCGCTGATCTCGATCGCCAACGCCAACCTGCCGGGCGAGGAAGGCTCCTGGATGGTGACCCTGCCGCAGCCGGCGCCGCTGATGGTCAGCGCGGTGATCGAGCGCATGAAGAAGTCGGGCGTCAAGACGGTGGGCTATATCGGCTTCTCCGACGCCTGGGGTGACCTCGTGTACGACGCGCTCAGGAAGAACGCCGAGCCGCAGGGCATCAAGGTCGTATCCAACGAGCGCTACGCCCGCGCCGACTCGTCGGTGACCGGGCAGGTCCTCAAGATCGTGGCGCTGCGTCCGGATGCGGTGATCACCGGCACCTCCGGCACGCCCGGCGCACTGCCTTACCTGGCACTCGCGGACCGCGGCTACAAGGGCCAGATCTACGGCATGCATGCCTTGATCAACCCCGACTTCGTGCGCGTCGGCGGCGCCGCGGTGGAGGGCTTGCTGGCGCCGACCGGCCCGGTGGTGGTGGGCGAGCAGCTGCCGGCGGACAATCCGATGCGCAAGGTCACCATGGACTTCCGCGCGGCCTACGAGAAGGCCAACGGCGCCGCCCCGACCGATGCCTTCTCCGCCTACACCTTCGACGCCTGGCTGGTGTTCCTCGATGCCGCCAAGCGCGCGATGGCCACCAAGATCGAGCCCGGCACGCCCGAGTTCCGGGTGGCGCTGCGCGATGCGATCGTCAGCGGCAAGGAGATCGTCGGCACCCACAGCGTCTACAACTTCAAGCCCGATGACCGTTACGGTTCGGACGAGCGTTCGCGGGTGGTGGTGAAGCTCGAGAAGGGCAAGTGGAAGCTGGTCGACTGACGCCGGTCGGCGGAGCCGTCAGGTGAATTCGTACCGCGACCGTGCCGAGGCCATCCGGTCGCTGGTGCAGCCGGACAAGGTCCATCGCGACCTCTACCTGAGCGAGGAGCTGTTCGCCCTCGAGCAGGAGCGCTTCTTCGCCTGCGCCTGGGTCTATGCCGGCCACGCCAGCGAGGTGCCGCAGGCAGGGGACTACCGGACGCTCGAGATCGCCGGGCAGCCGCTGGTGATGGTGCGCCATGCGGATGGCGGGGTTCGGGTGCTCCACAACCGCTGCGCCCACAAGGGCACGCAGCTGGTGAGCGACGAACGCGGCAACACCGGCAAGTTCTTCCGCTGCCCGTATCACGCCTGGACCTACCGCCTCGACGGGGCGCCGCTCGCGGTGCCGCTGCGCCAGGGCTACGAAGGCACGGCGCTGAAGGACTGCGAGGCGGGCCGCGGGATGACGCCGGCGGGAGCGGTCGCCTGCTACCGGGACTTCGTGTTCGTGCGGCTGTCGCCGTCCGGGCCCGGCTTCGAGGAGTACTTCGGCGATGTGCTGCAGGCGATCGACAACATGGTCGACCGCTCGCCGCAGGGCCGCCTGGTGGTCGAAGGCGGGGTGCTGCGCAACATCATCCACTGCAACTGGAAGATGTACCTGGAGAACATCAACGACACGGTGCATCCGTTGTCGGCCCACGAGTCGGCCACCCGCGCGGCCGATGCGCTGTGGCAGGGACATGCGCCGGACGAACCCAAGCCGATGGCGATGGAGCAGATCCTGCCGTTCGGCTCCGGCTACGATTTCTTCGACCGGATGGGCGGGCAGGTGTTTCGCAACGGCCATAGCCTGCTCGGCGTCAACTTCAGCATCCACTCCGGCTATGCGCGGCTGCCGGAATACGAGCAGGCGATGATCCAGGCGCACGGTGCCGAGCGGGCCGAGGCGATCCTGCAGCGCTCGCCGCAGAATTCGGTGCTCTTCCCGAGCCTGGCGGTCAAGGGCTCGCCGCAGGCGATCCGCGTGATCCGTCCGCTGGCGGTGGACCGCACGCTGATCGAAGCCTGGAGCTTTCGCGCCGTCGGCGCGCCGGACATCCTGCTCGAGCGCGCCATGAGCTACAACCGCCTGGTGTTTTCGCCGATGTCGATCGTCGCCCACGACGACGTCCATCTCTTCGAGAGCATCCAGAAGGGCCTGCGGGCGCGCGGCAACGACTGGATCAGCCTGCATCGCAACTACGATCCGGCCGAGCTCGCGCAGCAGACCATCACCACCAACGGCACCAACGAGCTGCTGATGCGCAACCAGTTCCGCGCCTGGCTCGGCTTCATGGCTCCGGACGCGCAGCAAGCGGCGCCGGCCCAGGCGGCAGCGTCGTAGTGGCGCCGGAGGATTTCATCGTCGCGGAAGCGGCACTGCTCGACGCCGGCCGCCTGGACGAGTGGCTCGCGTTGTTCGAGCCCGACGGGCGCTACTGGGTACCGCTGCTCGGCGCCCGCCAGGCCGATCCGTTCAGCCACAATTCGCTCGCCTGGGAGGACCGCCTGCTGCTGCAACTGCGGGTCGACCGGCTGAAGGATCCACGGGCCCATTCCCAGCATCCGCCCAGCAGCTGCCAGCATGTCCTGCAACGGCCGATGGTGCTCGACGAGGCCGCGCCAGGGCCGCAGGATGCGGGCAACGGAGCCGACAGCCGGGCCGGCGATGGCGTTGGCAACGCGGGAACCGGCGCTGGCACCGGCGCCCCCGGCGATCCGGCGGTCGTGTGGTTGCGCACGCCGTTCATCTACGTCGAGGCGCGCGGCGGCGAGCAATTGGTCCTCGCCGGCAGCTTTCGCCACCAGCTCGTGCAGCGCCCGGGTTCCTGGGGCATCCGGCTCAAGCGGGTCGACCTGCTCGAGCCGACGCGGGCCTTGCCTGCCGTGCAGTTGTTCATCTAGATGCGTCCGCGCGGGCGCAGCTTCATCCGCATCGTCGTTGCAGCATCGTTGCCTGTCCAACCAAACTGGAGTCGCCAAACATGAAGAGCGTTGCCAAGTCCCTGATGCGCTGTGCGGTGGCTGCCGCCGTCGGCGCGTGCGCCGCCTCGGCTGCGATGGCCGCCGACCTCAAGGTCGGCCTGAGCGTGTCGCTGTCGGGGCCGAACTCGTCCCTCGGCGTGCCGTATGTCAAGGGGATGGAGGCTGCCATCGCCTACAAGCCGGAAATCAACGGCCGCAAGGTGCAGCTGATCGTCCTCGATGACGGCTCCGATCCGACCACCGCCGGCCGCAATGCCCGCAAGCTGGTCGAGGAGGACAAGGTAGACGTGCTGATGGGAACCTCCGGCGTGCCGGCGGCCATCGCCATGGCGCAGGTGGGGCGCGACGCCAAGGTGCCGATGGTGGGGCTGACCCCGATCCTGTTGAACGCCGCCGACAATTCCTGGGTCTTCACCGTCGCGCAGCCCACCCAGCTGATGATCGACGCGGTGGTCGAACGCATGAAGCGCGACGGCGTGAAGGCCGTCGGCTACATCGGCTTCTCGGATGCCTGGGGCGACCTGGTCTACAACGCGCTGATGAAGGCGGCGCCCGCGGCCGGCATCAAGGTGCTGGGCAATGAACGCTACGCGCGCGCCGATTCGTCGGTGACCGGCCAGACGCTCAAGCTGCTCGCCATGCGCCCCGACGCCATCATGACCGGCGGCGCCGGCACGCCCGGCGCGCTGCCGTACCTCGCGCTTGCCGAGCGCGGCTTCAAGGGTCCGGTATACGGCCAGCATGGCCTCATCAATCCCGATTTCGTGCGCGTCGTCGGCACGGCAGGGCAGGGCGCGCTGATGCCCACCGGCCCGATCATCGTCGCCGAGCAATTGCCCGCCGACCATCCGACCAAGAAGATCGGCCTGGCGTTCCGCGAGGTATTCCAGAAGATCCACGGCGCTCCCACCAGCGATGCCTTCTCGGCCTATTCCTTCGACGGCTACCTGGTGTTCGCCGATGCCGCCGCCCGCGCGGCCGGCAAGGGCGAGCCCGGGAGCCCGCAATTCCGCCAGGCGCTGCGCGATGCCATCGCCACGACCAAGGACGTGGTCGGCAGCCACGGCGTCTACAACTTCAAGGACGGCGACCTCTACGGCGTCGACGAGCGCGCCCGCGTGATCGTCGAGCTCGACAAGGGCAAATGGAAGCTGGCGCCTTGATCATGAAGCCCCCCCTGAAGCGCCTTCGGCGCTTAGCCATCGACCGGAGGCCGCTGGCGTTCGGCAGGCACGATCAGTCCGCAGGGACTGATCGTGTCCGGCCTTACTCCCCAGGGGGCGCCGCGGGCGGCCGGGCAAAGCCCGATCCGCGGCGGCAACTGGAATGGTCGAATCTCCGCTCTGGAGCCGTTCAATGACTTGGGATGTGGCGCTGATCCTCGCCATCGACGGCATCGCCAACGGCGCCGTCTACCTCCTGGCCGGCATCGGCCTGGTGCTGATCTTCTCGGTCACCCGCGTGGTGTTCGTGCCCTTCGGGGACATCGCCGCCTTCGCGGCGTTGACGCTGGCCGGGTTCGAGGCCGACCGGTTGCCGCCCACCATCGCCATGGTGGCGGTGCTGGCGGTGCTGGCGGTGCTGGTCGAGGTCGGCAGCCTGGCGCGTCGCGGCGAGTACGCCCGCATTCCGCGGGCCGTCGCCTTCTGGGGGCTGCTGCCGGCCATCCCGTGCCTGATCGCCTGGGTGGCGGCGCGGCCGGACATGCCCCCGGCGGTCCATATCGCGGCGGCGGTGCTGCTGGTGGTGCCGCTGGCGCCGCTGGTGGCGCGCATCGTCTTCCAGCCGATCGCCGACGCGTCGGTGCTGGTGCTGCTGATCGTGTCGCTGGCCCTGCACTTCCTCCTGTCGGGTCTCGGCCTGCTGTTCTTCGGACCCGAGGGCTCGCGCACCAGTCCGCTGGCCTCGGGCTCGGTCACCCTCGGCGAGGGTTACGCGGTGAGCGGCCAGGTGATCCTGATGGTGGCATCGGCCATCGTGCTGAGCGCGCTGTTCTTCCTGGTCTTCGAGCACACCGTCACCGGCAAGGCGCTGCGGGCGACCGCGGTCAACCGCGTCGGCGCCCGGCTGGTGGGCATCCGGCCGGCCCGCACCGCCCTGCTGGCCTACGGCTGCGCCTCGCTGCTCGGCGGCCTGATCGGCGTGCTGATCGCGCCGGTGACCACCATGTACTACGACTCCGGTTTCATCATCGGGCTCAAGGCCTTCGTCGCGGCCATCATCGGCGGCCTGGTCAGCTATCCCTTGACCGCGGTCGGCGGCATTGCGGTGGGCATCGTCGAGAGCTTCGCCTCCTTCTGGAGCGGCGCGCTGAAGGACGTGATCGTGTTCAGCCTGCTGATCCCCGTCCTGCTGCTGAGGTCGTTCCTGATGGTGCATGTCGAGGAAGACGACGAGGAGGTGGACCAATGACGCCCGGCCGCTGGCTCGCGGCCCTGGTGGTGCTGGCCTTCGCGATCGCGCCGCTGGTTGCCGGCAACTTCACCGTCTCGCTGCTCAACGACATCGGCATCGGGGCGCTGGTTGCCCTCGGCCTGGTGCTGCTCACCGGCGTCGGCGGCGCAACTTCCTTCGGCCAGGCCGCCTTCGTCGGCATCGCCGCCTACGCCACCGCCTGGCTCACCACGGCGCAGGGGCTGTCGCCGTGGCTCGGCCTGCTGTTCGCGCTGCTGCTGACCGGCCTGTCGGCGCTGGCGATCGGCATGCTGACCCTGCGCCTGGGCGGTCACTTCCTGCCGCTCAGCACGATCGCCTGGGGGCTGTCGATCGCGATGGTGTTCGGCAACGTCGACGCGCTGGGCCGCCACACCGGCATCTCCAACATCCCCGCGCTGTCGCTCGGCGCCTGGTCGCTTGCCGACCGGCGGATGATGTACTACCTGATCTGGACCGTGGTGGGGCTGTCGTTCCTGTTCAGCCAGAACCTGCTGCAGTCGCGCCCCGGCCGGGCCATCCGCAGCCTGCGGGGCGGCGCCACCCTGCTGGCGAGTGTCGGCGCCGATGCCTATCGTGTCAGGCTGTCGCTGTTCGTGATCGCGGCACTGCTGGCCGGATTCGCCGGCTGGCTCTACGCCCACACCAACCGCTTCGTCAGCCCGTCGCCGTTCGACGTGCGGGCCAGCATCGAGTACCTGCTGATGGCCGTCGCCGGCGGGCTCGGTCACCTGGTGGGCGCGCTGGTGGGATCGGCCCTGGTGCTGTCGCTGAAGAATGCGCTGCAGGACGTGCTGCCGCTGCTGACGCAGCGCGCCGGACAGCTGGAGGCGGTGGCCTTCGCGACGCTGTTCATCCTGCTGCTGCACTTCGCCCGCGGCGGCCTCATGGGCTACGTGATGCGCTGGCTCCGGCGCCGCCGAGCCGGCCGCCCGCCGGCGGCGTCGACCGCTGCGCTGCGCGAACGGGTGGAGCCGCTGCCGCATCGCCAGCTGCCGGCGCGCGGCACGCCGATCCTGTCGGTCAAGGGAGCGGTCAAGCGCTTCGGCGGCCTGATCGCCGTCAACGACGTGAGCTTCGACCTGGCCGCCGGCGAGATCCTCGGCCTGATCGGCCCCAACGGCGCCGGCAAGTCGACGATGTTCAACCTGCTGACCTGCACGCTGCCGATGACCGCCGGCTCGGTGCGCTTCCTGGACCGCGACATCGCCGGCATGCCGCAGCGGGCGGTCGCCCGGCTCGGACTCGCCCGCACCTTCCAGCATGTGAAGCTGCGGCCGCAGATGAGCCTGCTCGACAACGTCGCCCTGGGGGCGCATGCCCGCACCGGCGCCGGCATCCTGCAGGCAGGGTTGCGGCTGGACCGGCGCGAGGAGCGCCAGATCCTGCAGGAAGCGCAGCGCCAGCTCGATCGCATCGGCCTCGGCGATCGCGCCCACGAGCTGGCCGGCAGCCTGCCGCTGGGCACGCAACGCATCCTCGAGATCGCCCGGGCCCTGGCCGCGGATCCGGTGCTGCTGGTGCTCGACGAGCCGGCCGCGGGACTGCGCCGCAAGGAGAAGATGGCGCTTGCCGAGCTGCTGCGCAAGCTGCGGGAGGAGGGCGTGACCATCCTGATCGTCGAGCACGACATGGATTTCGTGATGAAGCTGGTCGACCGGCTGGTGGTGATGAACTTCGGTTCCAAGCTGGTCGAGGGTCCGCCCGCGGCGGTGCGTGCCGACGAGCGGGTGCAGGCGGCTTACCTCGGGAGCGTGGCATGAGCGCCTCCGCAGGCCGCCTCAGGGAGGTGAGATGACCGCGATGCTCGAGGTCGGCGATCTGCATGTGGCCTACGGCCAGGTCGAGGCGGTGCGCGGCGTCAACCTGTCGCTCGCGCCGGGCCAGATCGTGTCGGTGATCGGACCGAACGGTGCCGGCAAGACGACGCTGCTGGCGGCGGTGATGGGCCTGCTGCCATGCAAGGGCCTCCTGCGCTTCGAGGGCGAGGACTTGCACGCGCTCGACGTGGAGGCGCGGGTCGAGCGCGGCCTGTGCCTGGTGCCGGAGAAGCGCGAGCTGTTCGGCGAGCTGACCGTGCTCGACAACCTGATGCTCGGGGCGTATGCGCGGCGGCTGCGCAGCGACGGCCTGAAGCGGCAGCTGCATTCCGTCTTCGAGCGCTTCCCGCGCCTGGCGGAGCGGCGCGCGCAGCGCGCCGACACGCTCTCCGGCGGCGAGCGGCAGATGCTGGCGCTCGGACGCGCGCTGATGTCGTCCCCGCGCCTGTTGCTGCTCGACGAGCCGAGCCTGGGCCTGGCACCGCTGATCGTGCGCGACATCCTGGCGATCGTGCGCCAGCTGCGCGACGATGGCGTCTCCATCCTGCTGGTCGAACAGAACGCCCGCGCGGCGCTGGAGACGTCGGACTTCGGCTACGTCCTGGAGACCGGCGACATCGCCCTGTCCGGCGCGTCCCACCAGCTCGCCGATGATCCGCGGGTGCAGGCCACCTATCTCGGCGGAGGCAGCCAGGATGACGCCTGACGGCCTGGCGCCGGTGGCGCGGACGCTGCCGGCGATGCTGCAGCACCAGCTGCGCGCTTTCGGTGCGCGGCCGCTGCTGGTCATCGGCGACTCACGCTGGACGCATGCCGAGG
>JAEZQX010000264.1 GCA_023441105.1 Pseudomonadota bacterium
CGACCCCGCGCTCGCGCAGCAGGCGTTCGGCACGGTGGCAATAGGGGCAGGTGGTCTTGCTGTACATCACGACCTTGGCAGTCATCAGGGATCCTCGGAAAGGCAAAGGAAGGCAGGTGGTGGCCGATCGGCGTCTTTGCAAGCGCCGCTGCGACCAGCGGCAACCCGCGAGCCGGCAACGCCTGACGCCGCGATGGCCGCGGCTGATGCCGCAAGCCACGGACCCAGTGGCGACCAAAGGACGGCCGATGGCGGCCGGCCGCGTGTCGACCGGACTGGCCGCCCGGCCAGTCCGCCGGCCTGTTTGCCGGCCGGCCCGCCGGCCTATTTCTTCACCAGTGGCAGGCCCGACTGCTGCCAGCCGGCCACGCCGCCTTCGAGGCAGAAGACATCCTGGCGACCGGCAGCCCGCAGCGCCGTCGCCGCCTTGCCGGCGCGATTGCCGCTGGCACAGACGACGATCAACGGCTTGCCGGCCGGCAATTCGCCGGCCCGCTTGGCAACGTCTTCGACCGGGATGTTACGGGCGTGCGGCAGGTGGCCGGCGGCGAACTCCGCCGGGGCGCGCACGTCGACGACGATGGCGCCCTGGTCGTTCATCAGGCGGGTCGCCTGCAAGGTTCCCAGGGTGGCGCCGGCCATCCCCCGGTTCACCACCGGCCAGAGCAGCATCCCGCCCGATACGAAGGCGATGGCGATGAGGAAGATGTTCTCGGTTACGAAGTTCACGGCACCATTCTTTCAAATAGGCGAGAATTATAGCCCCCTCACCTTCCCCCGGATTCCGACCCAGATGGCCCACAAGATCGTCCTCATCCGCCACGGCGAAAGCCAGTGGAACCTCGAGAACCGCTTCACCGGCTGGACCGATGTGGACCTCACCGAGAACGGCCTCGAAGAGGCGCGCCGTGCCGGCCAGCTGCTGCGCGAGGAGGGCTTTCGCTTCGACCTCTGCTATACGTCGGTGCTCAAGCGCGCCATCCGGACGCTCTGGACGATCCTCGACGAGATGGACCAGATGTGGCTGCCGGTGGTGCACAGCTGGCGCCTCAACGAGCGCCACTACGGCAACCTGCAGGGCTTGAACAAGGCCGAGACCGCCGCCAAGTACGGCGAGGAGCAGGTCAAGATCTGGCGCCGGGCGTATGCCATCGCGCCGGATCCGCTGCCGGAAGGCGATCCGCGGCTATCGCTCGGCGATCCGCGCTATGCCAGGCTGCGTCCGGAGGACCTGCCACGGACCGAATGCCTGAAGGACACGGTGGCGCGGGTAGTCCCGTTCTGGAACGAGTCGATCGCGCCGTCGGTCAAGCTGGGCCGCAGCGTCGTGGTCGCTGCCCATGGCAACTCCCTGCGCGCGCTGATCAAGCACCTTGATAATGTCTCGGATGATGAAATCGTCGGGCTGAACATCCCCACCGCCCGTCCGCTCGTCTACGAACTCGACGACGACCTCAAGCCGCTGCGGCATTATTACCTCGGGAACCAGGCGGAAATCGAGGCGGCGATGGCGGCGGTGGCGAACCAGGGCAAGGCGGCGGCTTCGGCGGGCTAGCCCCCTTTCCCGCCCGCCGGCGACGGACGGGTGCGAGAGAGAGGCCGGCAGAGGGGCAGCGGGAACCGGACGGCGACTGTATACTGAAACGTGAATCTCGGCACGCAAGTTGCCAAGGAAGTCAAGCTATGACAAGCAAGTACCGGCCTGCCAGTCTTATCGGTGTCGGCGCCGTCGCGGGCGCGATCCTCAGTCTCGGGATCACCGCCATGGCCCAGCGGGACACGCGTGGCATCCTGCCGCTGGATGAGCTGCGCCAGTTCAGCGACGTGTTCGGCGCCATCAAGGCGTACTACGTCGAGCCGGTCGAGGACCGCAAGCTGATCACCGAAGCGATCAGCGGCATGGTCACCGGGCTTGATCCGCATTCCACCTATCTGGATGCCGACGCCTTCCGCGAGTTGCAGGTGGGCACCCAGGGCGAATTCGGCGGCCTCGGCATCGAGGTCGGCACCGAGGACGGCTTCATCAAGGTGGTCGCTCCCATCGAGGACACGCCGGCCGCCAAGGCCGGGGTGCGCGCCGGGGACCTGATCGTCAAGATCGACGACACGCCCACCAAGGGCATGTCGCTCAATGACGCCGTCAAGCTGATGCGCGGCAAGCCCAAGAGCCCGATCACCCTGACGCTCCAGCGCAAGGGCGAGACCCGCCCGCTGGTGCTGACGGTGGTGCGGGACATCATCCGCGTCCAGTCGGTCAAGAGCAAGCTGCTCGAGCCCGGTGTCGGCTACGTGCGGGTCACGCAGTTCCAGGAGCACACGGTCGAGAACCTGGCCAAGCACCTGGACAACCTCGGCAAGCAGGGCCCGCTCAAGTCGCTGGTGCTGGACCTGCGCAACGACCCCGGCGGCCTGCTGCACGGTGCCGTCGGCGTCTCGGCCGCCTTCCTGCCGCCGCGGGTGGTGGTGACCTCCACCGACGGCCGCACCGAGGACGCCAAGCGCAAGTACATCGCAGCGCCGGAAGACTACCTGCGCGGTTCCCGCGACGACATCATCGCGCGGCTGCCGGCCTGGACCAAGACCGCCAAGATGGTGGTGCTGACCAACGCCGGCTCCGCATCGGCATCGGAGATCGTCGCCGGCGCCCTGCAGGACCACAAGCGCGCCGTCGTGCTCGGCACACAGTCGTTCGGCAAGGGCTCGGTGCAATCGATCCTGCCGCTCACCAACAACACCGCGATCAAGCTGACCACCGCCCGCTACTACACGCCGAGCGGCCGCTCCATCCAGGCGAAGGGCATCGTCCCGGACTACATCGTCGAGGAAACGCCGGACGGCGACATCACCAACTTCCGGGTTCGTGAGGCGGACCTGCAGCGCCACCTCAGCAACGACCGCGACAAGAATGCGGAAACCCGCGCCGCGCCGGCACCGGGCACGCCGGAAGCCGAGAAGCTGCGCGACATGAAGCCGGTGGAATTCGGCTCGCCGGAAGACTACCAGCTGCAGCAGGCGCTGAACTACCTGAAGGGACTGCCGGTGGTGCTGGCGAAGAGCGCGCAGAAGACGACCATCACCGCCGCCGCCGGCGAGCCGGCGGCCGAGCCCGCGGCCGCCGCGGCGAAACCGGCTGCGCAGGCACCGGCTCGGTCGAAACCTGCTCCTGCCACGGCCAAGTAGGCAGCGGAACCGTAGCCATCCAGACGCGGCGGGCGCGACTCGAGCAGCAGATGATCCAGACGGCTGGCCGGATGCTCATCCGGCGGATGCTGAACCGGCGACCAGTCAGGAAGTGAACGACGAGCAGCTGCTCCGCTACAGTCGTCACATCCTCCTCGATGAAATCGGCATCGAAGCCCAGCAGCGGCTGATCGATGCTTCCGTGCTCATCATTGGAGCCGGCGGCCTTGGCTCACCCGCGGCCTTCTACCTGGCATCGGCCGGCATCGGCCGCATCCTGCTGGCCGACGGCGACGAGGTCGACCTCACCAACCTGCAGCGCCAGATTCTCCATCGCAGCGACCGCATCGGCATGCCGAAGGTCGAATCCGGCAAGCTCACGCTGGCGGCGCTGAACCCGGACGTCGAGGTGATCACCCTGCCCCGGCTGCTCGATGCTGCCGACGGGCTCGCGGCGATGGGCGCCGCAGTGGCGCAGGCCGACGTGGTGCTGGACTGCTCCGACAACTTCGCCACCCGGCACATCCTCAACCGCTGGTGCGTCAGGCACCGCGTGCCGCTGGTCTCGGGCGCGGCGATCCGCTTCGACGGCCAGCTCGCGGTGTTCGATACCCGCGCGCCGCGCTCACCCTGCTACAACTGCCTCTTTCCGGAAGCCGAGGATGTCGAGGAGGTGCTCTGCTCTCAGCTCGGTGTCTTCGCGCCGCTCACCGGCATGATCGGCACGATGCAGGCGGCACAGGCGCTGCAACTGGTCGGCGGCTTCGGCGAGCCGCTGGTGGGAATCCTGCAGATGCTCGATGCGCGCACGATGACGGTGAGCAGGGTCAAGGTGCCGCGGGATCCTCACTGCATCGTCTGCGGCAACCGCGACCACTGAAGCCGCGCACATCGATCGAGCGCGGCACGACGGCCATCGCGCATTCGCGCCGCTGAATGGTCGACCGCCCGGCGGAGCGTGCCGGCCTCAAGCCGCCAACGCGTAGCCGGCGCGCTCGCGGTCGATCCGCCGCCAGGCCAGGTTGGTGATGGCCACGAAGGATAGGAGCGCGAAGGCGAACGCCGCGAACATCCACTGTTCCCGTATCCGCAGGATCCAGCCGCCGACGCCGACCATGCCGCACAGGAACGACAGCGCATGGATGGCGAGCACGGCTTCGCCGATGGTGAGTCCGCAGCGACACAGCAGGTGGTGGAAGTGCTTGAGGTCGGCGGTCATCGGCGTCACGCCGGCCAGCAGGCGACGCAGGAAGCACGACGCCGAATCGGCCAGCGGTATCGCCACGATCCACAGGCAGGTAACCGGGCTCACGCCGGCGGTGCCGAAGGCCGATGTCGAATGGATCGCGAACCACGCCAGCGTGAAACCGATCAGGGTGCTGCCGCTGTCGCCGAGGAACACCAGTGCGCGGGCCCGGCCCGGCACGCGCAGGTTGAAGACCAGGAACCCGGCCAGTCCGCCGATGGCGGCCGCGGCCAGTGGAATCAAGCCGGACGCGAAGGCGGCGACGATGAAGCCGCCGGCGGCAGCAGCCTGCGCGGCCGTCGCGATGGCGACCACGAACCAGAACAGGCTGATCACGCCCAGGCCGCCGCACAGGCCGTCGGCACCGTCGGTGAAGTTCAAGGCATTGATCAGCGCCATCGTACCGATGAGCGACACCGGCACGACGATCCACCACGCCGACAGGTCGCCGGTGCCGAAGAGGTTGCCGACATGCTCCAGCACCTGGCCACCCAGCGACACGCAGCACAGCGCCGCGACGAACTGCACCACCAGTCGATAACGCGCCCGCAGCGGGAAGCGATCGTCGACGAGGGCGGTGATGAACAGGATGATGGCGCCGGTCCAGTAGCCGACGGTGGCTCGCTGCGTCGCGGGTCCGGTGACCTGCGCGACGACGAGCGCGAGCATCAGCGCCCAACCACCGATCAGCGGGATCTCGCCTTCATGCGACTTGCGCACGCCGGGCTTGTCGATCCAGCCGGTGCGTCGCGCCAGCGGCATCAACAACAGGATTCCACCCACTGATACTGCAAAGGACAGCAACAGCGTGAACCACGAAAACGCGATGGCGGTTGCCATCCAGTCGAGAGCAGGCATGTTCCGGTCTGAAGCCGAAGCTCCGAGTGTTGCGTTGACCAGAGAGACTACGCGCGACCCGTAGGTCGCTTGCCTTGGATCCCTCGTTTGCGATTAGACCTCAACTGCTGCGGCGTATTGCGCACACGTAACTATTCTTGACCCGCGTTTCACTTTGCGCGTCCGAGACGCGGTAGTAATCTGGTCCGTCAAAGCGGTACCCCTGCAGCACCTCGACTCACGTCTGAGGCGCGGACCTGTCGTTGAGGTTCAGTCATGGACGTTCGCGCCTCGCGCACGCCTCGCATCGATCGCGACGGCATCCCTGCTCCGGATGCTCCTGCGCCTCCCGGGAGCGTGGCCATCATCGGCATGTCCGGTCGCTTCCCGGGTGCCGCGGACATCGACGCGCTGCACGACAACATCAGGCAGGGCGCGGACAGCATCAGTCGCTACCCGGTCGAGGACCTCGAGCTGCCGCCACCGGCGGGCGACGAGGGCGACCGCGACCTGGTCTGCGCCCGCGGCCTGCTCGCCGACGTCGAGCAGTTCGATGCCCGCTTCTTCGGCTGCCTGCCGCGCGAAGCGGAACTGATGGATCCGCAGCAGCGCATCTTCCTCGAGATCTGCTGGGAGGCGCTCGAGCGCGGCGGCTACGATGCGCAACGCCACGCCGGTGCGATCGGCGTGTTCGCCGGCTGCTTCATGAACAGCTACCTGCTGGCCAACCTGTGCGGCGATCCGGCGGTCCTCGCCGAACTGGTCGAGTCGCTGCAGACCGACGCGCTGCAGATCGAGCTCGGCAACGACAAGGACTACCTTGCGTCGCGCGTCGCCTACAAGCTCGGCCTGCGCGGCCCGGCCATGACCCTGCAGACAGCCTGCTCGACATCGCTGGTCGCAGTGGTGAGCGCCTGCCAGAGCCTGGCGACCGGGCAGTGCGACATGGCGCTTGCCGGCGGCGTCACCATCGTGTTGCCGCAGAAGCGCGGCTACCGCTACCGCGAAGGCAGCATCCTGGCGCGCGCCGGCCGCGGCCGGCCCTTCGACGAGGCGGCCGACGGCACCGTCTTCAGCAACGGCGCGGCGGCGGTGCTGTTGAAGCGACTCGACGATGCCGTCGCCGACGGCGACAGCATCCATGCGGTGATCCGCGGCTACGCACTGAACAACGATGGCAGCCGCAAGGTCAACTACACGGCGCCGAGCCCGGCGGGACAGGCGGAAGTCATCACGCTCGCGTTGCGCCACGCCGAGGTCGATGCCCGCACCGTCGGCTATGTCGAGACGCACGGCACCGCGACACCGCTCGGCGATCCCATCGAAGTGGCCGGGCTCACCAGTGCCTATCGCGGCTGGACCGCGGACAACGGCTACTGCGCGATCGGCTCGGTGAAGGCCAATGTCGGGCATCTCGATGTCGCCGCCGGCGTGACCGGACTGATCAAGGCGGCGCTGGTCGTCGAGGATGGCATGCTGCCGCCGGAGATCGGCTTCGAGCGGCCGAACCCGAAGATCGACTTCGATGGCAGTCCGTTCAGGGTCAACACCGTCCTGCGGCCCTGGCCGGCGACGCCGTGGCCGCGCCGCGCCGGCGTCAGCGCCTTCGGCGTCGGCGGCACCAATGCCCATGTGGTGCTGGAGCAGGCACCGGACATCGCGCAGCCGCGTCCCGGCGAATCCGCCGCGGTGCGCCGCAGCCGGCTGTTCATCCTGTCGGCGCGCACGCCAGGCGCGTTGCAGGCAAGCGCGCAGCGGCTCGATCGCTGCCTCGCCACCAGTCCGCGCCTCGACATCGACGATGCGGCCTTCACCCTGCAGCTGGGCCGACGCGAGTTCGATCACCGCCGCTTCGTCGTCGCCGACGACGTGGCTGCGCTGCGGCAGCGCCTGCAGCAGCCGCCGGCCCCCGGCGAGTCCGGCCAGGTGGCCGCGCTGCGTCCGCCGGTGGTCTTCATGTTTCCCGGCCAGGGCATGCAGCACCCCGGGATGGCGCGCGAGCTCTACGAAACGGAAGCGGTATTTCGCGACACCATCGAGCGCTGCGTCGCCTGCCTGGAGGACGATCCCGAATCGCGCCTGGACCTGCGGCGCTTCCTGCTCTGGGCACCGGGCGCTGCGAATGCACCCGAGGAACAGGTCGCGCTCGAGATGGCACGCACCGAAGTGGCACAGCCGGCGCTGTTCAGCGTCGGCATGGCGCTGGCGAACCTGATGCGCAGCTGGGGTGTGTCGCCGACGGCGGTCATCGGCCACAGCGTCGGCGAGTTCGCCGCCGCGGTGGTCGCCGGTATCTTCGAGCTCGAGGAAGCGCTGCGCATCGTGGCGGCTCGCGGCCGGTTGATGCAGGCGCTGCCCGGCGGCCGGATGATCGCCATCCGCAGGCCGCTCGCCGAGGTGAAGTCGCTGCTGCCGGCCTCGCTTTGCGTGGCCGCGGAGAATGCGCCGGCCTTGTCGGTGGTGAGCGGCGCCGACGAAGCGATCGCCGAGTTGTGCCTGCGACTGCAGGCCGACGACGTGCAGTACTCGGAGCTGCGGACGTCGCACGCCTTCCATTCCGCGACGATGCTGCCGGCGGTGGCGCCGCTGGTCGCCAGGATCGCGCAGGCGAAGCGCAGGCCACCGACCATCGACTTCCATTCCACCGTGCTGGGTCGCCTCGCGCAGGCCGACGAGATCGTCGATCCCGACTACTGGGGCAGGCAGGTCCTGCAGCCGGTGCTGTTCGCCCGGGCGCTGCAGTCCGCCGCCGGCTCCGGCCGGCGGGTGCTGCTCGAGGCCGGGCCGCGCGCCGCGCTGGCGTCCTTCGCGCGCCAGACGCTCGGCTCCGACGGCTGCCTGGGCGTCGTCCCGTTGCAGGATCCGGCGACCACGCCCGGCGGCGGCCAGGCACAGGTCCTGGCGGCCACCGGCAGATTGTGGCTCCTCGGCGTGACGCCGGAGTGGCAGGCGCTGCATCCGGCGCCCCGGCGCCGGGTACGCCTGCCCACCTATCCC
>JAEZQX010000297.1 GCA_023441105.1 Pseudomonadota bacterium
GCTCGAACTCCACGAACACGCTGGCGTTGCGCACCACGTCCGGCGCCAGCTCCGTCTTGCCGGGACTGTCGCCGCCGACGGCATTGATATGCATGCCGGCGGCGACCATGTCCGGCGTCACGACCGCCGCATGCTTCCAGTCCGCCGTCGCAACGGTGATGATATCCGCCCCCTCGCAGGCTTCAACCGCGCTGCGGCAGGCGATCCTCTCCAGGTCGAAGGGTCGCAGGTTGTCGGCCAGCTTGCGCATGGCACGAGGATCGGTGTCGAAGAGGCGCAGGCTGCGGATGCCGAGGAGAAAATGAAAGGCCAGGGCCTGGAACTCGGCCTGCGAGCCGTTGCCGATCAGCGCCATGGTGCGGCTCGAAGGCCGGGCGAGGCAGCGGGCGGCTACTGCCGACATGGCTGCCGTGCGCAGGGCCGTGGTGAGCGTGAGCTCGCTGATGAACTCGGGCTCGCCGCTGTCGACTCGCGCAAGCGCGCCGAAAGCCATCACCGTCGGGCGACCGAAGCGGGCGTTGCGCGGATGGCCGTTGACGTACTTGAAGCTCCAGCTGCGCGCGTCGCAGACGGGCATCAGCTCGATGACACCGTCGGGGCAATGGCTTGCGATCCGGGCTGTCTTCTGGAACTCCGGCCAGCGCTTGAAATCCGCCTGGATGCGGTCGGCGATGCCCTCGAGGCAGGCACGGACCCCGAGCGTGCGCACCAGCTGCGCGGCGGCGGTGGCGCTCAGATAGCCGACGCCGGCGGTCGTGCGGGTGGCTTCGGCGTGGCTGGCAAACGGCAGGCGATGGCTCATGGCTCGGGCTCTTGCTGGTCTATGGGGGTCCGACCCCAGGGTCTTGGGGTCCGCCCCCATTTCCGACCATCCTCGCAACGAGCGGCGGCAAAGTAAATCCACCGGAACTTGCCATTTCAGCGAAGCCGTTGTCATTATGTCGGACATGGCTGACAGAATGACCAATCTCGACCATGAGTTGCTGGCCCTCCTGCGCCACAATGCCCGGGCGACCGTGGCCGAGTTGGCGCATCGACTGGGCGTTTCTCGGGGCACGGTCAGCAACCGGATCGCCCGGCTGGAAGACGCCGGCATCATCGTCGGCTACACCGTGCGTCTGCGGCCGGATGTCCAGCACAATGAAATCGGCGCCTGGATGAGCATTGCGGTCGAAGGCAACGAAACCCGCAAGGTCATCGCCAGCCTGCTGGGCGAACCGGGCGTGGCCATGCTGCACGACACCAACGGCCGCTGGGACCTGCTTGCGGAGCTGCGCGCGGCCAACCTCGCCGAACTGTCCCAGGTGCTCGAGCGGATCCGGCTGATCAAGAGCATCAGCAGCACCGAGACCAGCCTCCACCTGAAGACCTATCGGCTCTGACGATCGGCGAACCGGTCGCGCAGCTCGCGCTTCAGCACCTTGCCGATGGGGCTGCGCGGCAGCTCCGGCACGACCTGCAGGTCGGCCAGGCGCTGGGTCCTGCCGAGCCGCTGGTTGGCCCACTGCAGGATCGCCTCGCGCCGGTCGCCGCCGGCGGCCGGTTCGGAACCGCCGCCCGGATCCCCGCCCTCACCGCGCAAGACGACGAAGCCGACCGGGGTCTCGCCCCAGCGCTCCGAGGGCGCGGCGACGCCCGCGGCCTCGCCGACCTCCGGATGCGACTGGAGCACCGCCTCCAGGTCGCTCGGATAGATGTTGAAGCCGCCGCTGATGATCACGTCCTTGCGGCGATCGAGCAGGATCAGGAAGCCGTCATCGTCGAAGCGGCCGATGTCGCCGGTGCGGATGAAGCGCTTGCCCCCGGGGTCGAACCATTCGGCCTCGCGCGTCTTCTCCGGCTGGCGGTGGTAGCCGATCATCATGCTCGGCGAATGGCCGACAACCTCGCCGGGCATGCCGGCAGCAACCTCCCTGCCGTCCTCGTCGATCAGCCGGATGTCGTGGCCGGAAGCCGGCCGGCCGACCGTGTGCAGCTTCTGCGGATGCTCGTGAGCCGCCAGGATGCAGGTGCCGCCGCCTTCGGTCATGCCGTAGAACTCGATCAGGCCGCCTGGCCAGCGCGCCAGCACGTCGGCCTTGAGCGAGGCGGCAAACGGCGCGCTGGTGCAGAACTTGAGCCTGAAGCGCGACAGGTCGTGGCGGTCGAAATCCGCCACGGCCATCAGCCGCTGGTACTGCACCGGCACCAGCATGGTGTGGGTCGCGCCATGCCGTTGCGCCAGCTCGAGATAGCGCCGGGCATCGAACTTCTCCATCAGCACTACGCTGCCGCCATGCGCCAGCGTCGGCAGCAGCACCACCAGCGTGGTGTTCGAATAGAGCGGCGTCGCCATCAGGCTCACGCATTGCGGCCCGTAGCCGTAGTCGAGGCGATTGGCCTGGATCCAGCGCATGGCATGCGGCTGGACGATGCCCTTCGGCGTACCGGTGGTGCCCGACGAATAGATGATGTTGAAGGGCCATGGCGGCTCGATCGCGACCGGCCGGGGCGCGGCGGATGCCATCGCGCCGCCTTCATCCAACCAGGCAGCGAGCGGACGCGCCGTCGCCGGCGCGCCCGCATCCAAGCCGACGACCCGCGGCGGGTTCCCGCCATCCGCAGGCAGCAGCGGCGCCGCGGCTTCGTCGACGAACAACCAGCGCGCTCCCGAATCCTCGAGCATTGCCTGGAAGGATGCCGCCGTGACCGACGGCGCGATTGGTGCCACCACGGCGCCCGCACGCAGGGCACCGAGGAAGACCGTCATGTACTCGACCGACGTCGCGGCGCAGATGGCGATGGCCGCTCCCGGCTGCAGACCGTCCCGCTGCAACGCCGCCGCGACCCGGTCCATCGCCCGGTCGAGCTGCGCATATTCCAGGTGCCGGCGGCTGTCCGCGAG